>JAGOIF010000145.1:3270-4464 GCA_017995775.1 Aliarcobacter sp. | reverse complement strand
TCATTTTTAAGAAAAGATGGAAGCGTTTGGTCTACTGATAAAGATGGAATTATTTTAAATCTTTTAGCTGCTGAAATTACTGCAAAACTAAAAAAAGACCCAGGAGTTATTTATCAAGAGTTTGAAAAAGAGTTTGGCAAAGCTTATTATAAAAGAGTTGATGCGGTTGCAAATTATGAACAAAAAGCTAAACTAAAAAACCTTAGCGTAAAAGATATTACATCTAAAACTTTAGCAGGTGAAGAAATCGAAAATATCTATACAAATGCAAGTGGAAACAACGCAAGTATCGGTGGTTTAAAAGTTACAACAAAAAGTGGTTGGTTTGCAGCACGACCTTCTGGAACTGAAGATATTTATAAAATTTATGCTGAGAGTTTTATAAATGAAGAGCATTTAGAACTACTTATAAAAGAAGCTCAAGATTTAGTTACAAAAAGTATAGAAGCTTAAATGAATAAAAGATTTATAAATAAGAATAGTATTAATGCCTAATCTCACAAACCTCTTACAAATGCTACTTGCAATTTTCATAGGGGTTATGGGGTCTATTTTATTTATTTTTCTTCATTTACCACTTCCTTGGTTACTTGGAGCCATTTTTACCTCATCAATTGCGATTAGGTTTCAAAATATTCCAATATCAAGTCCAAAAATATTTTCCACACCAGCTCGTGTGATAATTGGTCTTACAATAGGAAGTGCCTTTACTCCAGAGATTTTAGAAAACCTAAATACCTATCTTTACAGTATTCTTCTTATTATTCCATACACTATAATCGTAGCATTTGCTGGAATGTATTACTACTATAAGGTTCTTAATTTTGATAAAAGAACAGCATTTTTTAGCTCAATGCCAGGTGGTGTCATTGAAATGGTGATCTTAGGCGAGCAGTTAAAAGCTGATACTTCTAAAATCACTCTAGTTCAATCTTCAAGGCTTTTATTTATAGTTTTAACTCTTCCTTTTATTATTCAATATATCTTTCACATAGATATAAGTGGAAATAAACTAATCACCACTCCTATAAATGAAATCTATTTACCTGATTTTTTTTACTTAGCTATTATTGGATTTTTAGGAGCCGTTGGAGCTAAGAAACTAAATGTTTCAGCTGCATATTTAATAGGTCCTATGATATTAAGTATTATTGCTTTTAGTAGTGGATTTGTTCACTCTAAACCACCTGATGA
>JAGOIF010000145.1:0-3170 GCA_017995775.1 Aliarcobacter sp. | reverse complement strand
GATTTATCATTTTCAACACTATTATAAATATCTATTACATCTGTTTTTAAAACATAAGCGAAATCATCTTTTCTTTTTTCTTTTAATACTGTTTTATAAATATTACTAGCTTCAAACGCTTCAAAAAGATTATTATAAATCATATCTGATGGCTTATTTATCCACTTATTTAAAGCATACTCTTCAAACTGATAAGCTTTAGTTGTATAAAAAATCGAACGATTATTAAAGCTTTTATTTACACTTGGTTCTTCTATATATACTTCATGTAAAGTACTATTAAATTTATTTTCTTTTAGTTTAAAGTTTATTGCGTATTGATTTATTTCTAGAGATGTTGGTTTAAAACTACATGCCGTAAAAAGTGTAATAATACACAGATATATAAACCCTTTAATACTATTTTTCATCTATTTCTCCTGGTCCATATTTTATGCTTTTTTGTTTAAACAATAAATCACTTGGGCTTTGCTCTATATTATTTATTAATTTTTCTGCTTGAATTAGTGTTTCATCTAAACTATTTAATACTTTATCAAGTTTTTCAAAACTATCATTTGATAACTCTTTTAGATTAAAACTTCCGCTTTTTAATTCAAGTAAAAATTCACTTGATAACTCTCTAAAACTATTTGCACTTTTATTTATATCCACAAAAGAAGCATTTGATGTTTTTACTAAGCTTGAAATATCTTTTAATAATAAATCAATTTTCCCTTCATTATTTACAAGATATTGGCTTAACTGCTCTATATTCGAAGCACTATTTTCACTCTTTGATAAGATATTTGAAAAACTTTCTATGTTTTTATCATTTAATACTTTTTTTACTTGATTTAAAACCTGCATAAGTTCTTGAGTAATATCTTGGGTTGAGTCAAGTAAAGAAACCAAATCAGATGTTCTTGATTCAATTACTTTTATTCCCTCTTCATTTTCTTCCAATAACAAAGAATCATGGGTTCCACCTTTTAACTCAATATACTTAAGTCCAGTAATTCCAAGGTTTCCTAATATTGCGTAGTTGTCCTGCTTTATTGGAGTTCCTTTTTTGATTAGGATATCTAGTTGTATCTCTTCTGAGTTATTTGGATTGATTTTGATTTCATTTACATTTCCAACTTCAAAACCTTTGTATTTAATAGCAGAACCCACATTAAGTCCTGAAACTGATTCTTTAAAATAAATTGAGTATTCATCAAATTTCTTCTTTTCAAAACCATATTTTCCTAGCCAAAAAATAGCCATCATAAGTAATACACTAAATATTATTATAAAAATTCCTATTTTAAAAAAATTAATCTTACTATCCATCTTAAGCCTTTTTGTTTGTTAAAAAATCTTTTATAAAATCATCATCGCTGTTCATTGCTTCTGTGATATTTCCATTAAAAATAATATCTCTTTTTAATATTATAAATCTATCTAATACAGTTTTAATAGTCTCTAAATCATGGGTTATGACAACTATGGTCATATCAAAAGTATCTCTTAAATAAAGTATTAGTTCATTTATCATTTGAGTACTAGCAGGATCAAGTCCACTTGTTGGTTCATCTAAAAATAATATCTTTGGTTGAAGTGCTAAACATCTTGCAAAGGCTACTCTTTTTTTCATTCCACCACTTATTTCAGATGGATAAAGATTTGCGCAGTTTTTTGGAAGCCCTACAATTTCCAGATTTGTATAGGCTATTTTTTCTATTAAATCAGCAGGTAAATTTGTGTACTCTTTTAGTAATACAGCAATATTTTCAATCACAGTTAAAAAAGAAAAAAGCGCCCCAAATTGAAAAAGATATGAAAACTCTTGTTTTAAAGTTGTAGCTTCTTCTAAATTTATTTTTGATATATCTTTATCAAATATTTTTATAGTTCCTGTTTGGATTTTATTTAGCATCACTATTTGTTTTACTAAAACTGATTTTCCTGAACCACTTCCACCTAGAACTCCAAATATCTCTTTTTTATTTATTCCAAAAGAGATATTATCATGAACCACATTTGTTCCAAAAATTGTGGAAAGATTTTCTACTTTTATAATTTCCATTATATTCCAATCTCAGTAAAAATCACTGAAAAAACAGCATTTAAAGCAATCACAGCAAAGATAGCATTTACAACACTTATTGTTGTATATTTTCCTATACTTGTAGTATTGTTTTGAACTTGGAAACCTCGATAACATCCAATTATAGCAATGGCTATTCCAAAAAATACTGCTTTAAAAATACCAATCATAAAGTGTTTTAATGGAACTTCTGTTTGTATTCTTTGAACAAAATCAAAAGCGGTCACATTTAAATCCAAAGATGCAATAAGCATTCCACCCATTACTCCAATAATATCAGCAAAAAATACCAATAAAGGCAATGAAATCACCAAAGCAAAAATTCGAGGAAGTGTCAAAAATAGTGTTGGCTCAAAATCCATAGTTCGCATAGCATCTATTTCATCTGTTATTTTCATAGCTCCAATCTCAGCCGTATAAGAACTAGCACTTCGTCCAGCAATTACAATAGCCGTCACAAGTGGCGCAATTTCTCTAAACATAGTAATAGAAATCATCTCAACGATAAATATATTAGCCCCAAACTTCTCAAGCTGAACAGCCCCTTGATAAGCAATAACAACTCCCACTAAAAATGCAGTAATTCCCACAATAAACAAAGCATTCACAGCAGATGTATCAATATATTTGAACATGGCTTTTAATCTCATCTTTTTGGGATTAAATAAAGAATATACAAAAAAGTAAAATGCTTTTCCCAAAAACTTCGTAAAATCCACAAAAGAAAAATAGTTTTCCTCTAGCTTTTTCCAAATAATCTTAAAAATATCATTTTTCTTTTCAATAACAATAGAACTATCTTGATAATGCTTTTCATAAAATCTATATTTATCTTCATGGGCATTTAGATTTTTTAATAAAATATTCTTTTCAGAAAATCTTTTAGTAAATGAAATAACATAAACAATAGCACTTATATCAAACTCTTCTAAGCTTTCAAAATCAATATATATTTTTGCATCACGAGGAAATTTTATTTTCTCTAAGTCTTGAATACTTTTTCTAAGTGTATCTTTTGTCCAAGAGTTTATTAGTAGTATTTCAAATGTATCAGAAGTAGTTTTATTTAGTTTAAAATTACTATAAATCTTCATAATAA
>JAGOIF010000144.1 GCA_017995775.1 Aliarcobacter sp. | reverse complement strand
ACAACCTGTACCTTTTGGAGTATGTTCAAAAAATCAGCTCTTTTTGGGACGAGATTTCCCTTCTTAAAAACTGTTCCAAAAATAAGATCTTATGGAACGGTTAAATAGAGCGAATAAGTTGCCGTTAGGTAACTTATTCGTTTGTTGTATTATATCAATCTTTTTAATTTTTTTATTATTTATTACTGATTTTATCAAAATTGAAATCTTTATCAAAATATTCCTTGTAGATAGTTATATTTTCAATAGGTACTCCAAATGTCATTTGAAATAATTCAACTATATCATTTGGTTCTGGATTTACAATAATTATTCTAGGTAATACTTGTTTTTTACAAAATGCTTCTTTGAATAATTTTATAGTTCTAACATCTGTTATAGGAAAAGAATAACCTATTATTATAATTTCATTTGATTTAACAATTTCTTGTTTTGCTATCTCCCATAATTCATTAAAAAGACTACCAAATAATGAATATTTTTTATCTTTAACAGGTGGAATTATAAGTGGCATAGTGACAATGCCATCATCCTTGGCTTTTTTTTCAGGAATATTGATTTTACAATTAAACATTTTTTCATACATTTGTTTTGTTTCTTTTGAACCTAATACTCCTGGTTTAATCCATACTTTATCTTTTAACTCATCTAATCCAATATCATCTAAAATATTAGGTGGATAATAGAAGTAAGAAAATGCTTCATATGGTCCTTCATATCTTCCATCATAACAAGAATAAGGCTCTTTTGTATTCTCATATACATAAAAAGCTGATTTATCTATAGTTTGATTTAATTTAAATATTTGATTTTTGTCAGGAATTGGGTATGTTGTTATCCAATTTGTTGAACCATGAAGTTTTATTAATTTATTGAATTTTATATTTTCCACATCAGGCTTAATCCATTTATTTTTATATATTTTTTCAGGTTTTATGCAATATCCAAAATCTGTTTTCCAATCTGTATATTCATTTAAAGCTCTATCAATCAAAGTATCCCAATTAAAGGTTATAATGCTATCATCTTCATTTAATGAAAAAATTAAATTTTTATGTACCTCTGATATAGGTCCATTTTGTATTTCATTTATTACAGATGTAAATAAAAATATTAATTGTTTATATGCCTTGTAGTAGTATATATTATTAAATATATTTCCTTCTTGCATTTGTATTATAAGTTTTTGTTCAATATATGAGTGAAATTCTTCAATATTAAAAGATAAATTATAAAAATCCATAACATCAATCTTAAAATCTTCTTTACATATATTTATAATATCCCCTACATGTACTCTTAAATCATTACTAATATTTAACTTATTAAAAGTTTGAAAGAAATCATTAGCAATTGGCATTCTGCAATTTGTAGGAGATTCAGAATAAGCTTTTGAAGCACCAGCTCCAATTATAAAAGTTCTCATTATTTTTTTAAATTCCTTCTATTAGTACAACGGTTGACTTCAGTGATGCTTGGCGTTCACTGGGCTTTGTTGTCTTTTAACTATTTCCTTTAATATTACTAATGGTCATAACTTGGTTTAATATGTTTTTGCTTTTTAAAATAGTTCCATTATTCAATATTGGATCTAATGCAGCACCACTTATTTTTTTACTATAATAATGTTTGGTCATAATCTTGTCAAAATGGTTGTCATCTTTTATAAATGTTGACTTATATCTACTAATATCTATACCATTGTTTATACAATGTTCTTTAAAAGTTTGTAATTGAAATAAATCTGTAATGAATATTATTTTATTATCAATTATAAGGTATTCTTCACCATTTGATAGACAAATTAAAGGAGCATAATAGTTTTCAAATTTATTATATTTTTTTTCTATAATTGTTGAAAACTCAATGACTTGCGCATTCATTTTTTTTGATTCAATATCTCCATTTGAAAATAAATAGTTTTCATAGTTTTCATAGTTTTCATTAAAGTTGTCAACTAGATTTTTAGCATTATCATAAGTTAGTCTGTGAAGCTTTTGTCTATAAACTTCGAAAGAAATTCCACCATTGAAATGTTGATATTGAACACAAAACTTTTCATCTGTAGTATACTCTTCAAAAGGTTCCCATACAAATATGATATCTTTAATTAATTTCACTTCTGGTATATTTAAATAGTTTTTTAGTAAGCCATGTCCATTTTTTTTAGCTGTTTCCCATTCTTGAATATCAATATTATCTATTTCATTTATTGAATTAGAAAAGTTAATTAATCCTAAATATCTATCATTAGGTTTTATACATTCATCATGAATAACACCAATTGTGTCAACTTTTAACTTCATATTATTAGCTAAATGATGTAAGTCAATTTCTACAACTGTTTTTTCACTGTTATTGATTGGATTACTACAATGTATGCACTTAGAAATATCACTTTGAGAAAGTTGTATTTTCATTTTTTCATTCATTAAAGGGGTGGTATTAATATCATCCACATCATTAAAATTATTTATTACATGGTATTTAATATTAGAAACATTTAAATATCTTTCAGCTTGTTCAATTGTAGAAAATCTTCGTATTACTTTTTCATTTTTATATTGAACTTTATATCCTCTATCCACAACATATAAAGTATAATTGGAAGATTGAATATCTTTTGTAACATAAAAGTCTTTGTCAAATGAAAAATTATAATTTTGAATATCATTGTAAATTTGTTGCTTTTTATTTTTAATGAAATATGGAAGGTATTTTTTTTGAATTCCTTCTTTACTGAAAGAACTTCCAGTTGCAGCACTACTAATAGAGTCTTCTTGTATACTATCCCATAACAGTTTTGCCATATTATCTGAACAACCATCTTTTAGATAATTAAGTAACAACATATAATCTTTTTTTGATGGGTCTATAATTAAAATATAAGTTTTTGAGAGTAAATTATTAATACTAGTTTTACTAATAGTTGGAGATATTTCTTTTATTAGACTAGTGATTTTACTAAGTAAGCTTTTTTCATATTTACTAAAATTATTTTTTAAATAGTTTTTAGGATTTTTACGAATTTCAGCAAATAGTCTTTTGAGATTTTTTATATCTTTTACAGTATCAAGAGAGGTGCATATAACAAAGTGCTCATTTTGTTTTTGTAATTGAAATTGTTTAACTATTTGTTCAAAAGATTTATATAAATCACTATTTGGTTTCATAGAAGCTGAGCAATTATTTTTGACTTGAATATAAAGTTTTTTACCTGAATATAATTCAACTTTAATATCGTCAATTTTATCTGTTGTTTCTAAAAAAATTTCTTCAATTTTTTCATTTTCAAAATCATCTTCAAAAATATTATCTAAAGATAACTCTAATAGCATATGCATTAAAAAGTGCGTAGATGTACTTTGCTGAAAATTTACGCCAGAATTTGTTCCTTTTCCACTCAATTGAATTCCTTATATAGTTTATTTTTGTAAGACAACGTTTACATTGAGAAATATTTTGTTTTACATTTACATAAGCTCTCTAGACTCTTTAATAATTTCATCAAGAGTTATTTTACTATTTTTAATATCAGCCATTGTCCATTCATCAGGATTTGCCCAATAATCTGCTTTTATAATACATCTTTGGGCTAAATCGTTATCTATGTTTCTAAGTTTTACACCTGCTTTAATCCATAGTTCTGATAATTGACGTTCTTTTTCTTTTGCATGTTTTTTTCTCTTTCCAAGAGAAGATATATAATTTTTTGTTTCAGTAGTTGCAGTATAAATTGCTAAAAGTGCAACTTCATATTCTACATTGTTATGATTATTGTTTTCTTTAATGGCTTTGAGCATACTTAATGTACCATCAAAAATTAATTTTAAATCTGATAATGAGATCATAATGTTCCTTTTGTGTATAACGGTTAAAGAAAGCCAATAAATTGCCTGCAGGGTAATTTATTTCTCTCCTAGGCTTTGTTAGTAATTTGATGGATTGTATGCCATGCTTTTTTCATACTATCTTTTGAAAACTTATTAATATCCATCTTTCTATCTAGTCTTATTGAAGGATGAAAATCATTATTTTCTATCATTTTGGCTTCTGCTTTTAATAATTTTTCATCTAATAAATTCAAGTTAAGATTTAACCAGTTAATAAGTTGCTGAAAATTATTAGCAATAAGTTCTCCTACTTTTTCAACTAGAAATGTTTCTAAATTAATAGGGTATTCTTTCTTTTCAGCTAAATCAATTGCATATTCTGCTGTAATTGAATATACATTATATATAAAATACCCTAAAATGAACAAATAATAACATGCACAAAAAGTGTAGTATATTAAAATGCCTATAAATACCTTAAATAGATATTTTTGTAGAGGTTACTATAAAAAACATTGGAAATTGAGATGTTTCTTAAATAAATTCTAAGTTTATGATATGCTTTTTATGTATGTTTAATGTAGATAGAAAATTACTACAAAGATAAGTAATAAAACAAGTTCAACAACCTGT
>JAGOIF010000012.1 GCA_017995775.1 Aliarcobacter sp. | reverse complement strand
AAATTAAAATCATTCATCATTTCAAGACAATAGTGAGTTGCAATTCCATAATATTTTGAATAAAGATGATTTTGATCAAGCTCTTTTTCTTTTGAAAGTTGTTTTTCTTGTGTTCCTAAATTTAATGGTGTATATATTACTTTCTCAACTTTTTCATAGTTTTTAGAAATATTAATACTTTCTTTTATAGTTCCAACTTTACATGGGCTCATATTTAAAATATCAAAAACTGATGATTTTTCTTTTTTAAATATAATCATATTATTTTTAGCTCGTGTAAGTGCCACATATAAAATATTTATCTCATCTTCAATACCTAAAGCTTTTTCTTTTTTTAAAGCTTTTTCATACTCTTTATTGTAATTTTCATAACCTTTGATTTTATAAAATATATTTTTTAATTCAACACTTTCATACTCAAAAAGTAAGGATGATTTATCAATGTTCTTTCTTTTTATTCTATCAAGTAAAATTACAGTATTAAACTCCAAACCTTTTGATTTAAAAATAGTTAATATTTGAAGTCCAATAGTTTCACTATTTACCATATTTGCATCAAGCTTATCTATTTCATAAACAAAATCTACAATATTGTTAAAGACATTGCTTACTTCAATAAGCTTGATTATGTTTTCATCTATTATTTTAAGATTACTTGCAAGTTCTTTTATGATTTCTTGAACTGATTTTTCTTTTAAATCAATATTTAAATCAATATCATTTAATATTGGTTTTCCAATAAGTGCATTTAGATTTTCTTTATAGATATTTTCTTTAAAATAAATATATTTGATGGCATTAATCACAGCTTTTACATTTTGCTGATTTATTAGTTTTGATGTCATTTCTGTTGAGATTTTTAAACTTGGAAATTTTTGTTTTAAATAATAGTACAGATTTAAAACATCAGCATTTGTATATGTTAAAATTGCAATATCGTTTGAGTTTACGCCCTCTTTTATCAAAGATGCTATCTTTGAAGCTACATTTATAAACTTCTCATCCTCATCAAATGCACTATCAACTATAACTTCCACATATCCATCTTTTGCCACAGATTCTTGCTCGAAATACTCATAGTTGGGAAGCTTTAAAAAAAGTGAGTTCACATAAGAAATAATATTTTCACAAGAACGATAATTTGTGTTTAATACTTCAACTTCAAGAAGTTTATTTGTATTTGCAACATAATCAAAAAGTTCTCTTTTCCCACCTCTAAATCTATAAATAGATTGTTTAGTATCTCCCACATAAAAAAAGGTTTTAAACTTTGTTTCATCCCCTGAAAGAATCTCTTTTATAAGTGGCTCAATAATTCTATATTGTAAAAGTGAAGTATCTTGAAATTCATCCATTAAAATATGTGAAAAAGATGAATCAAGTCTAAAATATAAAAACTCTTTATCAATTTTAGTTGATAATAATTCATAAACTAAGTTTGAAATATCATTAAATTCTAAATAGTTTTTATTTTTATTAAATGTAAATTTAAAATCTTTAAACATTAAATATAATTCAAATAACTTACTTAAACTATATCCAGCTCTTAATTTATAATATATAGCAATTTGATCCTTTAAAGAAGAAAAATATGATTCTATTGTCTCATTAGCACATTTTTTAAAATATGAATATTCAGCTAATGTATCTTTTTCAAGCCAAGTTCGTCCAAATAAATCATCAAACTTTTCAAAATCTACAGCTTTAATTGCACTATTACTTGCAACACTACAATTTAAAATTGCCTCTTTTATTTTAAATGCATTTTGTAAAACCATATCTTTTTGTAAGTCTATTAATTTTGCATCAATATTTAAAATATCAATCGTTTCATTTTTCTCAAGTAAGTTCTTAAATAAATCAAAAATAGAATTAAACTTTCTTTTTTCGTAGTGTGAAAAATCAATCAATGCTTCAAACTGTTTTGAATCAAGGGATTGTAAAAACTTCATACTTAATGTTTCAATATCATCTTCTTTTATTTCAAAATCATCTGAAATTCCAATATATCCACAAAATTCACGCAAGATTTTATTTATAAACTTATCAATAGTAAAAATAGATAATGTTGCACTTGAAAATGATTTTACTAAAAAACCTTTTCTTCCAAGAATCTCTTGTTTTGTTATTCCTGATTGTTCAATAATTGCATTTAAATATGCCTCATCATCACCTAAAGTTAAAAGAGTTTTATAAATTCTTTCACTCATCTCATTTGCAGCTTTATTAGTAAAAGTAAGAGTTAAAATCTCATTTGGTTTTGCACCAAGTAACAAAAGTGTTATATATCGTACAGTTAGTGCAAAAGTTTTTCCACTTCCAGCACTAGCTTTTAGGGCTAAGTATTTTTTCATGGTCTAATGATACTAAAGTTTTTATTAATAAGATTCTTTTAGATATAATCTTCCTTCAAAAATCACTTAGGATTATAAAGATGCAAAAGAAACATCAAAAAGTACAAACCTTACTTGATGCAATTCCATATATCAAAAAATTTTTTGGAAAAGTAATTGTTATTAAATATGGTGGTTCAGCTCAAACAAGCCCTGATTTAAAAGAAAAATTTGCTCAAGATATCGTTCTTCTTTCTTTGTTAGGAATTAAGCCAGTTATTGTTCATGGTGGAGGTGCACGAATCACTGAATTATTAACAAAACTAGAAATTCCTTCACACTTTGTAGAAGGACATAGAGTTACTTGCAAAGAAAGTATGAGAGTTGTTGAGATGGTTTTAAGTGGTGAAATAAATAAAAATTTAACATCTTTACTAAACCATCATGGAGCAAAAGCTATTGGAATTTCTGGAAAAGATTCTAGTATGATAAATGCTGTTCCAAAAGATGGTGGAAGATTTGGTTACACAGGTGAAATTACAAAAGTAAATGGAACCATGATAAATAATCTTATCAAAGAAGGATTTATTCCAGTAATCGCTCCAATTGCAGATAGTGCAGAACCTGATCATCCAGGATTTAATATAAATGCAGATGTGGCAGCTTGTGAAATCGCAGCAGCAGTTGGTGCTCAAAAAGTTCTATTTTTAACTGATACTATTGGTGTTTTAGACAAAGAAGGAAATTTAATCCAAACTTTAGACAAACAAAGTGTTGAAGATTATAAAAAAGATGGAACAATCGCAGGAGGAATGATACCAAAAGTTGATTCTTGTATAGATGCCATACATAATGGTGTAAATAAGGCACACATAATTGATGGAAGAGTTGAACATTCAATCTTACTTGAATTATTTACAAGTGATGGAATTGGAACTCAATTTATTAGAAAAGACAATCCTAATAATGGGATTGATATGGAAAAATTATTAAACGACTAAAAGGGAAAAAATGAATTTTATAGAAACTAGAGGAAATGATGGTATTAAACCAGTTGAAGTACCATTTAGTGAAGCAATTTTAAACCCAATTACTTCATTTGGTGGATTATATGTACCTGCATATTTACCAAAATTAGAAAATAATTTTGTTTTAAATCATGTTAATTCTTCATATAAAGAATTAGCTTTTGATATTTTAAAAGCATTCGAAATTGATATTGATGAGTCTGAAATCAATAAAGCTTTAGATTTATATGATAATTTTGATGATATTTTAAATCCTTGTCCTGTTGTAAAAGTAAAAGATGATTTATTTGTTCATGAACAATATCATGGACCTACAAGAGCTTTTAAAGATATGGCATTACAACCTTTTGGATCAATTCTTTCTTCGATTGCAAAAAAAAGAGATGAAAAATATCTAATCTTAGCAGCAACTTCTGGAGATACAGGACCAGCCGCACTTAGTACATTTAGAAATAAAGAAAATATTCAAGTTGTTTGTTTGTATCCTGAGGGTGGAACATCTGATGTTCAAAGACTTCAAATGGTTTGTGAAGATGGGAAGAATCTAAAAGTTCTTGGAATCAAAGGAAATTTTGATGATGCACAAAATGCACTAAAAAGATTACTTGATTCAAAAACATTTAAAGCTGAATTACAAAAAGATAATATTAAATTAAGTGCTGCAAACTCTGTAAACTTTGGAAGAATTATTTTTCAAATAATCTATCATTTCTGGTCATATATTCAACTTTTAAAACAAGAAGAAATAGTTAAAGATGAAAAAATATACTTAGTTGTTCCATCGGGAAATTTTGGAAATGTATTGGGTGCATTTTATGCTCAAGAAATGGGATTACCAATTGAAAAACTACTTGTTGCATCAAACGAAAACAATATTTTAACACAATGGATTAAAACAGGTATTTATGATATCAGAGGAAAAGCCTTAAAACTTACAAAATCTCCTGCGATGGATATTTTAAAATCTTCAAATATCGAAAGAGTAATCTATTCACTATTTGGAGCTCCTAGAACAAAAGAGTTGATGGAAAATTTAAATAATGATAATATTTTTAAGTTGAGTGAAAATGAAACAAAAAATCTTCAAAAATATTTCTCTGCGGTTTATTCAGATGATACTTTTGGGACAAAAACAATTAAAGAGTTTTTGGATAATGATTATCTAATGGATCCACATACAGCAACTTGTATTAAAGCATATGATGAATTAAGAGAAAAACCTTTAAAAACAGTAATTTATTCAACTGCTGAATGGACAAAATTTTCACCAACAGTATTAAATGCATTAAATCAAAATAATATCAAATACAGCGATAAAGAGGCACTTGATGAGATATCAAGTAAATACAATGCTTTTTTACCACAAAGTATTCAAGATTTATTTAATTCAAAAATCAACCATCCTATGGTTATTGAAAAAGATAATATTGAAACTGAAATCGTTAAATTTATTAGAGAATCATAAGATTTTCTAATAAATATCTATCAAATTTTTATTTTACACATATATCTTATATTGTGTAGTTTATTCTCATATTTTCCTTAATTAAACCCTCTAATATGACATAGGTCAATTCATTTTAAGTATTTTAGTATTATAATGTACGAATTCTAAATTTAAAAAAAGGAAGCCAAATATGTCTAAAGAAACAAATAGACGAGATTTTATTGGTTATTCATTTGCTGCAGTTGCTGCAGTAGGTGGTGCTGCGTCACTTGTTGGTATGAAACAAGCTTGGGATCCACTTCCAAGCGTACTTGCAGGTGGATTTACTGAGATTGATCTTACACCATTAAAAGCTGGAACTCCAGAAACTTTTACATGGAGAGGTAAACCAATATTTGTACTTAAAAAAGGTGCAGATATGGAAAAAGCTAGTAGAGATTTAGTAATTGGTGAAGAAAGATTCACTGTTGCTATTGGTCTTTGCACACACTTAGGTTGTATTCCTGCGTGGAAAAAAGATATGTGGAAATGCGCATGTCATGGGGGAGAATTCAATGCAAGTGCAAAACAAACATTTGGACCACCTCCTAGACCTCTTGACTTACCTCCATTTAGTGTAAAAGGAAATTCTATCGTTTTAGGTGAAGAAGGACCAGAATACAAAGCAATCGCAGCTGCGATGCTGGCATAAGGAGTTATAAATGGCAAAATTTGAAAAAGCTAACTCTGTTGGTGAATGGTTAGATCAAAGATTAAATCTAACTACTTTCAACAAAGTTATGATGACTGAGTATTGGATTCCTAAAGATATTAACTTCTTATGGGCAATGGGAGTATTATTAGCTACTACATTTAGTATTTTAATAGTTTCTGGTATTTTCTTAATGATGTACTACAAGCCTGATATTAACTTAGCATTTGACTCTGTTAACTATACAATTATGCAAGAAGTTGCATTTGGTTGGTTATTTAGACATATGCATGGTGTTGCTGCTTCTGTTGTATTCTTAATTATTTATATCCACATGTTTACAGGTATCTATTATGGTTCTTATAAACAAGGTAGAGAGATGATCTGGATTTCTGGTATGTTATTATTTATGACGTTCAGTGCTGCTGGATTCTCTGGATATATGTTACCATGGGGACAAATGTCTTACTGGGCTGCAATGGTTATTACTAACTTATTTGGTGGAGTTCCTGTTATTGGAGATGCTTTAGTTGTATGGATTAGAGGTGACTTTAACGTAGCCGATGCTACTTTAACTAGATTCTTTATGTTACACGTTTTCTTATTACCTGTTGTAATTATGGGTCTTATTGGTTTACACTTTTATACACTAAGAATTCCTCACGTAAATAATCAAAGTTCAGAAGAATTTGATTTTGATGAAGAAGCTGAAAAATATTTAGCTGGAAACAAAAAAGAATCAAAAGTTATACCTTTCTGGCCTATCTTTATTTCTAAAGATTTAGCTGTACTTGGTGTATTCTTAATTTTCTATTTCTATCTTGTATTCTTCCATTATAACTTTGCAATGGATCCAGTTAACTTCGATCCTGCTGATAATATGGTTACACCTGCTCATATTTATCCTGAGTGGTATTTCCTATGGTCATATGAAGTATTAAGAGGTTTCTTCTTTGATATTGCTGGATTTAAAGCATTTGATATTGGTTTAATTGCATTTGCATTCGCAAATGGTATCTTCTTAGTATTACCATGGTTAGATAGAGATCCTAAAATTTTACCTGCTCATAAAAGACCTGTGTTCTTTATTTGGTTCTGGGTATTAATGGCTGACTTAATTGTATTAACTGTTTATGGTAAATTACCTCCAACGGGTACAAACGCATGGGTTGGATTCTATGCAGCGGTAGGATTTATTGTATTATTTATTGTACTTCCAATCGTTACTAAAATTGACGCTAAGAAAAGGGGATCACTATGAGAGAATTAAAAATTTTAGCAGTAGTAGTAGCTTTAACGCTTATTACTTACTGGGGTGTTGAGCCTTACGCTCACCATGAAATGCACCCACCTGTTGCTCCTGCTGATTTTGCATTCTCTGATGTAAAAGAGAGTGTTGCAGATGTAACAGCACTTGAAGGAAATGCAACAAGTGGTGAAGCATTAGTAACAGCTAACTGTACTGCTTGTCACTCAATTGAATCAAAAGGTTTTCCTCAAGTTATGGATAACGCAAGTAGCGGATCTGCTTATGGTGTTACTCCTCCTGATTTAGGAAGTGCTGGAAAATTATATAATGCAACTTATTTAGCTGCGTTTATTAAAGATCCTGCAACAGCATCAAGAGTAGCTCATAAATTTGTTGATGGTAGAGCTCATCCAATGCCTTCTTATAACTGGATGCAACCTCAAGAGATTGCTGATATGGTTGCATATTTAAAATCTATTGCTCCAAAAGAGATGACTAATAAAGAAGTATTTACTGATTCTTGTCAAAGATGTCACGCAATTAAATATGCTGATATGAAGGGTGGATCAATGGCTGCATTTACACCAAAAGATGATGTTAAACATTACATGGGTAAATTACCTCCTGACTTATCTCAATATATTAAATCAAGAGGACACCATTATTTAGAAACTTTCATTAATAGTCCTGAAAAACACCTTGAAGGTACAGCGATGCCTAGAGTTGGATTAAATGAAGAATCTCAAGCTCAAGTAATTTCTTACTTAGAAGAAATCGGTGATTCTAAAAAAGCTCAAAGAGAAGATTTAGCACCTAAATTCCTAATCTATTTAGTTATATTTGCAATATTTGGTTTCTTATGGAAAGCAAGTAAATGGAGAGATGTTCACTAAGAACATTTCTTCATAAAATTAGTAGTAAAAGAAAAGGGATAGATTTAAATCTATCCCTTTTTTTATAGAAGAATTTTTGAACTAGCTGATATTATAGCAGTTTCAGAACGAAGTATTAAATTAGAATTAAATCCTACGATATTATTTTTATTAAATATTTCTCTTTCCTTATTTGAAAAACCACCTTCACATCCAATAACTAAAGTTTTAATTAGATCACTTTTTTCATCAATTGAAGTATTTGAAAAATCTAAAAAATAAACATCATCATTTTCTTTAATAAAAGTTTCTATATTTTTACAAACAGCTAGTTTTATAATATTTGATCTTCCACATTGGCATGAAGAGTTTATCAATATTTTTTCTAATTTTTCTATATTTATTTTAAAGTTTTTTTGAGAAAAATCACTATATATAAAAGTGATTTTTTCTACTCCCATTTCATTTAGTGATGAAATGTATTTTTCTATTGTTTTAGGATCAACAACACTCCATCCAAGATGAAGTTTCTTTTGACTTAGTATAATTTTTTCTTCACTTGAAATCAAAGTTAATATTGCTTTCTTTTTATCAATCATATCGATTTTATATAAATAAATATTGTTATCTTTTAAATTTCTAAAATATATCTCATCATCAATTTTATGTCGTCTTGCTTTAACTAAGTAATTATAAACTTCATCTTTTATTTCTAAAATATTTGTTCCACAAAATTCATCATAAGTAAACTGCATTAAAATATCTTTGATACAATATAAACAAAAATAATTACACAAATTTCAATTGTATATATTTTTCTTGCATATGCAAAAAAATCATCTTGTAATTGAAGTTGATCATGTTTTATAACTCTCATTTTTTTGTATCTTTTAATTTCAATCACTAATAGAAAAATAGAAGCAGGTATCATTAAAGCTATTGTAGGACTAAATGTTTGAGCATAAAATGCAACAATTGTTCCTGTATAAATAACAATTGCATTTGTTAAATGATACATAGGTGTTAGAAATCTTAATCGTTTTGCTAAAACAATAAAGTTTTTCTCTCTTGAAACTGAATATAAATTAAATAACATAATTGCTAAGAAAAAATATATTGTATAAACGTGGGTTTGAACCGCACTTTGCATTAATTCCATATCTGTTTATCTCACTTTTAAAAAATTTTGGTATTATATCTAACTTGTCATAAGGTTTTTATTTTAACTACAAAAGGAATAACATGGCTATTTCTGTACAAAAAGCAATAGATTTAATTTCAAATATAAATATTAATACTAATTTTGAAATTATTCCAATTGAAAGTTCTGTATCTAGAATTTGTGCTAAAGCAATAAATGCAACTAGCTATTTACCAAAATTTAATAATTCAGCAATGGATGGTTACGCAATAATTTATGAAAATAAAAACAATAATTTAGAAATTATTGACACTATTTTTGCAGGTGATAATAATGAAAAACTTTTAAAAGAAAATTGCTGCATCAAAATAATGACTGGAGCTAGAATCCCTGCAAATGCAACAGCAATTATTCCAATAGAAGATACAGAAAAACTTAATGATAATAAAATTAAAATTAAACAAAATGTTAAAGAATTTCAACACATTAGATATATTGGTGAAGATATACAAAAAGATAAACTATTAATTGATGTTGGTGATGAAATAAATTTTTCAAAAATTACACTTCTTGCATCTCAAGGTTTTTCCCATATTCAAGTTTTTAGAAAACCAAAAATTGTTGTATTTGCAAGTGGTGAAGAGTTAAAATTACATTATGAAAAAATCGAAGATTATCAAATCTATAATTCAAACACTCCTACATTTATAGCACGAGCAAAAGAGTTAGGTTGTGATGTTACATTTATTGGTCAAGCAAAAGATACAGTAGAAGATATTAAAAATTTAACAACAAATTGTCTTGGTGCTGATTTAATAATCACATCAGGTGGTGTTTCAGTTGGTGATGCAGATTTTACAAAAGAAGCATTTTCCAAACTTGATTTTGAAATAATTTTTGAAGGAATCATGGTAAAGCCAGGAAAACCTACAATATTTGGAAAAATAAAAGATACTTATATCCTGAATCTGCCAGGAAATCCACTTGCTGCATCTATGATATTTGAGATGTTTGGAAAAATAATTATACAAAAACTATTAGCTTCAAATGAAATTCATCCGAATTTTATTTTAGGGAAATTAGATAATGAATTTAAAACAAGAAAAGGAAGAATTACAATGCTTCCAGGAATGTTTGATGGTGAATATTTTTCAGTTGCACCAAATAGATCAGCAGGAATGGTATCCGTATTAAGTTCTTGTAATTCAATGATTGTAATTGATGAAGAAGTTGAAAACTTACAAAAAGATAGTTTAGTAAAAATTTTACCAATAAACTGGAAATTTTTTAGCAAAATTAAAAAGGATTTTTTTACACATGGCTAAGATAGCGCAAAAAAAAGCAATATGCATTTTAAGTGGTGGTATGGATTCCACTTTAGCTTCATATATTGCAAAAAATGATGGTTATGAAATAATTGCCGTTCATTTTAATTATGGGCAAAGAACTCAAGATAGAGAACTTAAAGCATTTAGAGATATTTGCAATGATTTAAAAATATTAGAAAAATATGAGATTGATATTCCATTTTTTACACAAATTGGAGCTAGTGCATTAACTGATAAAAATATTGATGTTCCAACAAATGGTATTGAAGTTGGAGTTCCTGTTACTTATGTACCTTTTAGAAATGGTATATTTTTATCAATCGCAGCAGCTGTTGCAGAAAAAGAAGAAGCAACTGCTATGTATATAGGTGTTGTTCAAGAAGATAGTTCAGGATACCCTGATTGTACAGATGATTTTATAAATGATATGAAAAAAGCTATAAATCAAGGAACAAAAGAAGATACACATATTAATATTATCACTCCTTTAGTTCATTTATCAAAAGCTCAAATTGTACAAGAAGCAATAAAATTAAAGGTTCCATTAGAACATACATGGTCTTGTTATAAAGAAGAATCAGAAGCTTGTGGTGTTTGTGACTCATGCAGATTAAGATTAAATGGATTTAAAATTGCAAATCAAATAGATCCAATTCCTTACAAGACTTTATAATGCATTGGAAAATATCAAAAGAATTTGATTTCTGTTATGGACATAGAGTTTGGTCTCAAACACTAAACCCAGAGTTTTCACTAGATTCTTGTTTAAAATGTAGACATTTACATGGTCATCAAGGAAAAATATTAGTTTATTTAGAAGCAGATGAATTACATAATGGAATGGTTACAGACTTTAAACATCTAAATTGGTTTAAACAATTTATAGATGATGTTCTTGATCATAAATTTATTCTAGACATAAATGATCCATTGTTTTCAACCCTACTTCCACTTGTAAAAAAAGAAGAATTAGTTAAATTTCCAGAAGCTTATAGTATTGTTGATTTAACAAAATTTACAAATGAAGAAATTCATATAAAAGAGTTATATGAAGGTTATATTATTGTAGATTTTGTTCCAACAAGTGAGAATCTTTCAGCTTGGTTTTTAAGAATAGTTCAAAATAAAATGCAAAAATTAAATGTAAAAGTTTCTCACATAGAGTTTTTAGAAACACCAAAAAGCAAAAGCACTTTTTATGCTTGAAATAAATGAGATATTTGGTCCAACAATCCAAGGTGAAGGAAAACTTGTAGGAACTCCATCTATATTTATTAGATTTGGAAAATGCAATTTTAAATGTGTAGGTTTTGGAGTTGAGTACGAAACACCAAGTGGAATTAAAAAATGTGCTTGCGATTCATATTATGCAGTTGATACAGAATTTAAAGATACTTGGACAAAATATAAATCTTATGAAGAGATTGTAAATGAAGTTGATAAATTAATCTCTTCATATAAATATAACTACAAAATAGATATTGTAATCACAGGTGGTGAGCCACTATTATATTGGAATAAGATCGAGTTTCAAAAACTACTTGAACATTATATAAATGAAGGCCATAAAGTAACTATTGAAACAAATGCTTCTTTAAATTTAAATTTTGAATTTGATTACCAAAAAGAAATTTTATTTTCTATGAGTGTAAAATTAAGTAACTCTCTAGAGCCATTAAAGAAAAGAATAAATAAAGAAACTATTACAAAAATTCTAACAAATACAAATGAATCTTATTTAAAATTTGTTATTGGAAAAGACTTTTTAGAAGAAGCGAATAGTGAAATACACGAGATTTTAAAAGATATTCCAAAATCTGATGTTTACTTGATGCCTTTAGGTGATACAGCCGATGAAATAAATAAAAATTGTGAAGATGTAATAAATATGGCAATACAAAATGGTTTTAAATATTGTGATAGATTACATATAAGAGTTTGGGATAATAAAAGAGGTGTTTAATTATATCGATGTTTTATTTTATAAAAGTGTTGATATAATAAAAAACTAATGTAAAAAATTAAAAGGATTAAAATGAAATTTACAGGTTCTAATGTATTAATAACAGGAGCAAGCAGAGGAATTGGAGCAGAAATTGCAAAAACTCTTGCATCTTTTGGACTAAAAGTTTGGATTAATTACAGAAGTGGTGCAGATGCAGCAGAAAAAGTAAAAGAAGAGATTGAAAAAGCAGGTGGAAATGCTGCAATTATTAAAGCTGATGTAACAAATGAAGAAGAGTTTTCAAATGCTATAAAAACTATAATTGATGCAGATGGCGAATTATCTTATTTAGTTAATAATGCAGGAATTACAAAAGATAAATTAGCTTTAAGAATGAGTGTTGCTGATTTTAATGATGTAATTAGTGCTAATTTAACATCTGGATTTATTGGTTGTAAAGAGGCTTTAAAAGTTATGAGTAAAAAAAGATTTGGATCAGTTGTTAATATCTCTTCAATAGTAGGAGAGATGGGAAATGCTGGACAAACTAACTATTCAGCTTCAAAAGGTGGTTTAAATGCAATGACAAAATCATTTGCAAAAGAAGCAGCTTCAAGAGGAATTAGATATAACGCAGTAACTCCAGGGTTTATTCAAACTGATATGACAGATGAATTAAAAGCAGAAGTTAAAGCTGAATATGAAAAAAATATTCCTTTATCAAGATTTGGAAAACCAAGTGAAATTGCTGATGCAGTTGCATTTTTATTAAGTGATCATGCTTCATATATTACAGGTGAAATATTAAAAGTTAACGGTGGATTATACGTTTAAATTTTAATAATAATTAATTTAAAAGAGTTTTTAAAAACTTTTTTGTTATAATACGAGAATAATTTTATAAAAGGAAATAAATATGGCATTATTAGATGACGTTAAAGAAGTAGTAATTGAGCAATTAGATTGTGATCCAGCAGAAGTAAAAGAAGATTCAAAATTTATTGAAGATTTAGGTGCTGATTCATTAGACGTTGTTGAATTAGTTATGGCTTTAGAAGAGAAATTCGACATTGAAATCCCTGATGAAGATGCTGAAAAAATCTTAACAGTTGCAGACGCTATTAAGTATATTGAAAATAACGCGTAATTTATAGGTTTTTAAATAGAAGACTAAAATCTTCTATTTATTTAAGATTTTAACTATTGAGTTTTTTATAAGAAAATTGAATAATTCAAATAATAAAAACATGGAGCAAGTTTAATGAAAAGAGTTGTTGTAACGGGTATTGGTACTATTAATTCTACAGGACATAATGTAAAAGATTCTTTTGAAGCTGTTGTAAATGGTGTTTGTGGTATTGATACTATAACACTATTTGATGCAAGTGAATTTTCTGTAAAAATTGCTGGTGAAGTAAAAGATTTTGATCCAACAACTGTAATGGACAAAAAAGAAGTAAAAAAAGCTGATAGATTTATTCAATTAGGTATTAAAGCAGCTCTTGAAGCAATGATTGATTCAGGTTATGTAAGCCAAGAAGATAAAAAAGTAGATGCTTCAATAGCTGATAGATTTGGAATGATTTCAGGTTCTGGAATTGGTGGATTATCAACAATTGAAAGAAATTCTGTTGTTTGTGAGACAAAAGGTTCAAGAAAAGTTTCTCCTTTCTTTATTCCTTCATCACTTGCAAATATGTTAAGTGGATTCATATCTATCGAACATAATTTAAGAGGACCTTCTTTATCACATGTAACTGCTTGTGCTGCTTCTACTCATGCATTAAATGATGCTGTAAAAACTATAATGATAGGTGGAGCAGACAGAATTTTAGTTGTTGGGGCAGAATCAGCTATTTGTGCTGCTGGTGTTGCTGGATTTGCAGCGATGAAAGCATTATCTACAAGAAATGATGATCCAAAAAAATCATCAAGACCATTTGATATTGATAGAGATGGTTTTGTAATGGGAGAAGGTGCGGGGGCACTTGTTGTTGAAGATTTAGAACTAGCACTTGCAAGAGGTGCTAAGATTTATGCTGAAATTATAGGTTTTGGTGAATCAGGGGATGCAAATCATATAACATCTCCGGTTATGGATGGTCCATTAAGAGCAATGCAAGCTGCATTTGAAATGGCTAAAAATATCACTGGTGAATATCCAAAGATTGATTATATAAATGCACATGGAACTTCTACACCTGTTGGTGATAAAAATGAAACAGCTGCTATTAAAGCACTATTTGGTGGAAAAGAAAATGCACCATTAGTATCTTCAACAAAAGGTCAAATTGGACATTGTTTAGGTGCAGCTGGAGCTATTGAAGCAATTTTCACAATTAAAGCATTAAATGAAGGAATTATTCCTCCAACAATTAATATTGAAAATCAAGACCCTGAATGTGATTTAGATTATATTGCAAATGTTGCAAGAAAAGTAGAATTAACAACAGTAATGAGTAATAATTTTGGTTTTGGTGGAACAAACGGTTCTGTTATTTTTAGAAAATATACAAAATAATTAAAAATCTAACCGTAAAAGAACTAATGTTAAATTAGTTCTTTTTTAAAAAGGGAAAATATTGGCAGCTTACTTAGAATTTGAAGACAAAATAAAAAAAATCGAAGATGATATTATAATAGCTAAAACTAAATCAGATGAACATGCTGTTGAAATTTTAGAAAAAAAACTAGAAAAAGAAGTTGAAAAAACTTTTAAAAATTTAAGTGATTATCAAAAACTTCAACTAGCACGTCATCCAGATAGACCTTATTCTCTCGATTATATAAATGGCTTATTAACTAATGCTTATGAAATTCATGGTGACAGACATTATGTTGATGATCATGCAATTGTTTGTTATTTAGGTTTTATCGGTGAGCAAAAAGTATTAGTAATTGGTGAACAAAAAGGAAGAGGAACAAAAGATAAACTTTACAGAAATTTTGGAATGCCAAGTCCTGAGGGATATAGAAAAGCTTTAAGAGCTGCTAAAATGGCTGATAAATTCCAAATTCCAATTTTAATGCTTGTTGATACTCCAGGTGCATATCCAGGTATTGGAGCCGAAGAGAGAAATCAAAGTGAAGCAATTGCTAGAAACTTATATGAATTTGCTGATTTAACAACACCTACAGTATCTGTAGTTATTGGAGAAGGTGGTTCAGGTGGTGCTTTAGCTATTTCTGTTGCTGATAAATTAGCAATGATGAGATACTCTGTTTATGCTGTAATCTCACCTGAAGGTTGTAGTGCAATTTTATGGAATGACCCTACAAAAGTAGAAACAGCAGCAAATGCATTAAAAATCACAGCTGAAAATCTAAAAGAATTAAATCTAATTGATGATGTTATAAATGAGCCATTAATTGGTGCTCATAGAAAAAAAGAAGAAGCAATTCAAGCTTTAAAAGAGTATTTTTTAACATCTTTAGAAGAATTAAAAAAATTAAGTCCCCAAGAAAGACTTGAGAAAAAATATCAAAAAATTATGAATCTAGGTTCTTTTTTAGAAAAATAATTCTCTTGAACAAGAAGTATTTAACTTCTTGTTATCTAACTAACCTACCAGCAGGTTCTCCACCAATTAAATGAAAATGTAAATGATGTACTTCTTGACCACCATCGTTTCCAATATTTGTAATTAATCTATAACCACTTTCTTTAACATCTAGTTTTAAAGCAACTTTTTGAATAAATTCAGTCATACCAGCCATAACTTCAGGTGGTGTAACATCAAAAGATTCATAATGTTTTTTTGGAATAATTAATACATGAATTTTTCTTGTTGGATTAATATCATTAAATGCTAAAAAGTTTTCATCTTCTAAAATAGTTTGATTTGGAATCTCACCTTTTACAATCTTACAGAATATACACATTATTTTTCCTTCAAATTAAATAGTAAAATATTATAACCAAACTCTAATAAATCTTTAAGTATAATCCGTGAATATATACATAAAAAAATAATTTATTTCATAGAATAATTATTAAAAATTAGGGAGAAAAAGTGACACAGTGGATTGAAAAAATAAGCAATGCAACATCACTTGAAGAGTTAGAAAACTTAAGAATTGATACCTTAGGGAAAAAAGGTGTTCTAACTTTAGAATTTGCAAAGATGAAAAGTGTTCCAAACGAAGAGAAAAAAGAGTTTGCAGAAAATTTAAATAAACAGAAAACTTTAATAACAGATGCAATAGAATCAAAAAAAGAGATTTTAGAAAAACTTGCTCTTAACAAAAAATTAGAAAGTGAAAAAATTGACGTTACAAGATTTAATAACGAATTATCTTGTGGTGCAACACATCCAGTAGTTGAAACGATGGATAGAATTATTCAATATTTTCAAAATCTAAATTTTGCTGTTGAAGAAGGTCCATTAGTAGAAAGTGATTTCCATAACTTTGAAGCTTTAAATCTTCCAAAATATCATCCTGCAAGGGATATGCAAGATACATTTTATAATAAAGACTTCACACTATTAAGAACTCATACATCTCCTGTTCAAATAAGAACAATGCTAAGCCAAAAAACACCTATTAGAATGATAGCTCCAGGGACTGTTTTTAGAAGAGATTTTGATATTACTCACACTCCAATGTTTCACCAAGTTGAAGCTTTAGTTGTGGATGAGGCGGATAAGGTTTCTTTTGCTAATTTAAAACATATTTTAGTTGAGTTTTTACAACATATGTTTGGTGATGTAGAAGTAAGATTTAGACCTTCATTTTTCCCATTCACAGAACCTTCTGCTGAAGTTGATATTTCGTGCGTGTTTTGTAAAGGAAATGGATGTAGAGTTTGTTCACAAACAGGATGGCTTGAAGTTTTAGGTTGTGGTATTGTTGATGAAAATGTATTTAAAGCAGTAGGTTATGAAAATAAATCTGGTTATGCATTTGGATTGGGAGTTGAAAGATTCGCGATGCTTATTCACAATATTGGAGATTTAAGATCACTATTTGAAAGTGATACAAGACTATTAGGACAATTCAAATGATAATTACTAGAACTTGGTTAGAAGAATTTATTGATATATCAAAAATTTCAACAGACGATATTTGCAAAACATTAAACTCAATTGGATTAGAAGTTGATAGTTTAAATAAAATATCAATTGCACCTAAAGTTGTAGTTGGAAAAGTTTTAGAAAAAATCAAACATCCAGATGCTGATAAATTAAATATTTGTCAAGTTGATTTAGGAAATGAAACTGTACAGATTGTTTGTGGAGCAAAAAACGTAGAAGCTGGTCAATTTGTACCAGTTGCCGTTGTTGGTTGCGATTTAGGAGACAATTTTATAATCAAAGCTGCAAAACTAAGAGGTACTGAATCAAATGGAATGATTTGTTCTTCTACTGAATTAGGACTTGCAAAATTAAATGATGGTATTTTAGAACTTGACGAATCTATTGGAAAATTAATTCTTGGAAAAGAGTTAAGAGAATATCCAAAATTAAATGATGACATTATTGAAGTTGATTTAACTGCAAACAGAGGCGATTGTCTAAGTATTCATGGTGTTGCTAGAGAATTAGGTGCATATTATAATATTCCAATGTTTGAATTAGATAAACAAGCTAAAAACAATGATTTAAGTATTGGTCAATTTTTAGAAATACAATGTGATGGAAACATAGATGCTTCTGTTTTATTTAAAGCTGTTGATTTTACAGCTTTTAAATTAAATGTATTACATAAATTAAGAACAGGGATTTTGGGTAAATTTAAAGAAGACAATAATATTAAAAATATACTAACTTATGTAACTCATACAACAGGTGTTATTTTAAATGTTTATCCCCTTGATAAAACAATAAAAAACAATAATCTTAGTCATTTAAAAATAGAAAAAGATGAACAAGGTTTTGATAACATTTACGGAACTGAACAATTAAGTAAAATTTGTATTGAATACAAAGATATAAGTTCAAATGACACAAATTTTATTCTTGAAGCATCTTATATTAATCCTGAGTTTATCTCTAAAAAAGTTTATGATACAAAAGTAACGACAGGAGATGTTTACTATAAAACATCAAGAGGAAGTGAACCAGATATCGAATTTGGAATGGATTACTTTTGTAATTTAGTTTCTAAATATGGAGCTTTAATTTATAGGGGAAATGAAACATTTATTGAAGATAAAGAAAAATTAACACTTGATATAAGTATTAAAAAAGTAAATTCGATAATTGGTCAAAATATTGAAAAAATTGATATTGAAAAAATACTTGCATCTTTAGGTTTTGAAGTAAAAGATACAATTGATAATGTTTTTGTAGTTAAAGTACCACATTATAGACATGATATAAAAAATATTGCCGATGTTACAGAAGAGATTGTAAGAATTATTGGAATTGATAACATCATTGCAAAACCTTTACAAATTGATGAAGTAAATAGAGTTAATAAAACTTCAAATGACTTAATCAAAAAAAATAGACTAAGATTTAAAGCTATTGAAAATGGTTTTTATGAAACATTAACTTATGTTTTTTCTTCAAAAGAAAGTTTAGAAAAATATGGTTTTAAAACAGTAAAAAATGAACTTGATTTAATAAACCCAATTGTAAAAGAACTAAATACTTTTAGAAGTACAATTTTATTAAATTTAGTAGAAGCTTGTGCAAATAATTTCAAAGTGGGTGCAAGATCAACTGCATTTTTTGAAATAGGAACTATTTTTGATGAGAATAGAAATGAATCTAAAAAGATTTCATTTATTCAAACAGGTTCAATTGAACAAGAAGAGATTTCAAATGCTGGAAAACCAAAGAATATTGATTTCTTCACTTTTTCAAAAAAAGTATTAAACACAATTGGAAAGTTTGATTTAGAACCAATGACACAAATAGATAATTTATTTGTTCATCCATATCAAAATGCAAATGTTTTAATTGATGGGAAAGTAGTTGGATATATTTGTAAATTACATCCAAGTGTTTGTGAAGATTATGATTTAAATGATACATTTATTGCTGAAATAGATTTTGAAGCAATTAAACATGAGATTATTAAAACCGGTTCCTATTCAAAATTCCAATCATCTAAAAAAGATTTAAGTATTATTGCTCCAAAATCTTTACAATATAAAGAGATAAAAAAAGTTATCAATTCACTAAACGACAAAAATATAAAACAATTTAATTTAATTGATATTTATAGTGATGAGAAATTAGCTGAAAATGAAAGTTTAACAATCAGATTTGTTTTACAAAATGATGAAAAAACTATGGAAGAAGAAGATATTACAACAACAATGAATGCAATTTTAAGTGTATTAAATGAAAAATTATCAATTGGCTTAAGACAATAAAAAAAAGGGAAAAAGTGGAAAAATTTACTATAAACAAATTAACAAAAGCTTTTGATGTAGAAATAGACACAATTGCAAGTGATAAATCAATATCTCATAGATGTGCTATGTTTTCACTTTTTTCTTCGCAAACTTCTTATATTAAAAACTATTTAACAGCAGAAGATACACTAAATACTCTTAGCATTGTAGAGCAATTAGGGGCTGTTATTAAAAGAGATGGAAGTACAGTTGAAATAACTCCAACAAAAAAATTAACTGAACCTTCTGATGTTCTTGATTGTGGAAACTCAGGAACTGCCATGAGACTATTTTGTGGTTTGTTGGCAAGTATTGATGGATCTTTTATACTAAGTGGTGATAAGTACCTAAGAAATAGACCTATGAATAGAGTTGCTGTTCCTTTACGAAGTATTGGTGCATTAATAGATGGAAGAGAAAATGGAAACAAAGCTCCTTTATTTATACGTGGAGTAAAAGAGCTCCAACCATTTACTTATCACTCGCCCGTTGATTCTGCACAAGTTAAATCAGCTATGATTTTAGCAGCATTAAGAGCTAATGGAGTATCAAAGTATAAAGAAAATGAACTCACCCGTGACCATACAGAAAGAATGTTAAAAGGAATGGGTGCAAAACTTGAAAATGATTCTGATGGCTTTATAAATATTCATCCATTAACAGGTGATTTAAAACCTTTAAATATTACAGTTCCAACTGATCCTTCATCTGCATTTTTCTTTGCCCTTGCAACTGCAATTACTCCAAATTCAAGGGTTTTAATTAAAAATGTAACACTAAATCCTACAAGAATTGAAGCTTATGTGGTTTTAAAGAAAATGGGAGTAACTGTAAATTTCATTGAAAAAGAGAATATTTACGAACCAATTGGTGATATTGAAATAATACACAATGAACTAAACGGTGTTGACGTAAGTGAAAATATATCTTGGTTAATTGATGAATTACCAGCTTTATCTATTGCTATGAGTTTAGCAAAAGGAAAATCAAAAGTTTCAAATGCAAAAGAACTAAGAGTAAAAGAATCTGATAGGATTTCTGCTGTTGTAGATAACTTAAAACTTTGTGGTGTAAATTATACAGAGTTTGATGATGGTTATGAAATTACAGGTGGGACGATGAATAAAGCTGTCATAAATTCACACGGTGATCATAGAATTGCAATGAGTTTTGCAGTTGCTGGGCTTAATTGTAATATGGAAATTGAAGATATTCAATGTATTGAAACATCATTTCCTAATTTTAAAGAAATATTGGATTCTTTATATAAATAAAGGTTATAAATGAAAATAAAATTAGCATCTAATTATGGATTTTGTTTTGGAGTTAAAAGAGCTATAAAAATAGCTGAGGATTATAAAAACTCTTCTACAATGGGACCATTAATTCATAATCAAGATGAAATAAATAGATTACAAAATGATTTTAATGTAGGCTTATATACAAAGCTAAGTGATGTTAAAGATAATGATACTGTAATTATTAGAACCCATGGTATTCCAAAAGATGATTTAAAAAATCTTAGATTACAAAAAGCAAAAATAATAAATGCAACATGCCCATTTGTTACAACTCCACAACAAATTGTTAAAAAAATGTCAAAAGAAGGATACTCAATATTGATTTTTGGAGACGCAGAACACCCAGAAGTTAAAGGTGTTCAATCTTATGGAGAAGATCAAGATGATGTACATATTATTTTAGAACCTTCAGAAATAAAAGATTTGATTTTTAAAAATAATAAAATTGCAACCGTTGCTCAAACAACAAAAAAGAAAGAAAAATATCTTGAAATTGTAAATGCACTTGTATTAAAAAACAAAGAAGTAAGAGTATTTAATACCATTTGTGATGCAACATTTGAAAATCAAGATGCAGCAAGAGATTTATCAAAAGAAGTAGATGTGATGATAGTCATTGGTGGAAAAAATTCATCTAATACAAAACAATTACACTCAATTTGTTTAGAAAATTGTACAAATTCTTATCTAATTGAAAATGATACAGAATTAGATAGTTCTTGGTTTGTAAATAAAAAATTATGTGGAATAACAGCCGGAGCTAGTACTCCTGACTGGATAATTCAACAAGTTGTGGGCAAAATCGAATCATTTAACTAAGTATTTTTAAGCCACTTTTTTGTATAATAAGTGAATTTAATAAAACTAGTGAATATGAAGGAATAAAATGGGTATCGAAGATATTGATTTAGGTGAAGACTTTGATTTTGAGCAAATGCTTAATGAGTCTTTCGAGAATGCGGAAAATAATTCTGTAGTTGATGGTGTAATTGTTGAGATTAATAGTGAGAGAGTTCTAGTTGACGTTGGTCAAAAAATAGAAGGTCAATTAAATATATCTGAAATTACAATTGGTGGTGAAGTAAAATATAAAGTTGGTGACACAATTCCTGTTATGTTAATGGGAAGCAGAGGTGAAAGACCAAGTATTTCACATAAAAAAGTTTTACAAAAAGAAAAATTTGATGCTTTTGAAAAAGCTCATGGTGATGATTTCGAAGATGTTACAATCGAAGGAAAAATTGTTTCTGTAAAACAAAGAGGTGGATTTATAATTGAAGATGCAGATGGTTGTGAATATTTCATGCCTATGGCTCAATCATACTTAAAAACTATTGGTGCAATTGGTAAGACAGTTAAAGCAAAAGTTATTAAAGTAAACAAACCTCAAAATTCAATAATTGTTTCAAGAAAAAAATTAATTGAAGAGTCAAAAGCTGTAAAAGACAATAAAGTAACTGAAATTTTAGAAAATAAAGAAGCAGTTGTTGGTATTATCAAAAAAATTACTTCTTATGGAATGTTTGTAGATTTAGGTGGAATTGATGGTTTAGTAAACTACAATGAAATCTCATACAAAGGTCCTGTAAATCCTGCAAATTATTATAACGAAGGTGACGAAGTTTCTGTTGTAGTATTATCTTACGACAAAGCAAAACAACACTTAAGTTTATCAATTAAAGCAGCACTTTCTAATCCTTGGGAAGAAATTAAAGATGAGTTAGAAGTTGGTGATACAATTACTGTTACTGTTTCTAATTTTGAATCTTATGGTGCATTTGTTGATTTAGGAAATGACATTGAAGGTTTATTACATATTTCAGAAATCACATGGAATAAAAACTTAAAAAATCCAAAAGAACTTTTAACAATTGGTGAAGAAATCAACGTTGAAGTTATTGAATTAAATATTGAACAAAAAAGATTAAGAGTATCTTTAAAAAATCTTCAAGAAAAACCTTTTGCTAAATTTACTAATGAACATAAAGTTGGTGACATAATTAAAGGTAAAATTGCTACATTAACTGACTTTGGTGCATTCGTAAGTATTGGTGATGTTGATGGTTTATTACATAATGAAGAAGCTTCATGGGAAGCAAATGCAAAATGTAAAACACTATTCAAAAAAGGTGATGATGTAGAAGTTAAAATCATTAAAATTGATAGAGAAAAAGAAAATATTTCATTATCAATTAAAGAGATTGCAGATTCTCCAGCAAAAAAATTCCAAAATGCATACAAAATTGGTGATATTGTAAAAGGTATAGTTAAAGATACAAAAGATTTCGGAATTTTTATTAAGTTAGAAAATAATCTTGATGGTTTAATTAGAAATGAAGATTTTGGACCGTTAGTAGCTGATGAAGTTAAAAATGGTGATGAGATTGAAGCTGTTGTTGTAAATATTGATACTAAGAAAAATAGAGTAAGATTATCAGTTAGAAGATTAGAGCAACAATTAGAAAGAGAAGTTTTAAAATCTGTTAATGATGATTCAGCTATGACATTAGGTGACATCTTAAAAGATCAAATGAAATAATAGGATTTATTTAAATGAGTAAACATACAATTGTAGTTTGCGATCATATACACGACGCTGGTTTACAAATTCTTCAAAATACTGAAGATATAAACTACGTATATGCAGCAGATGTAAATAAAACAGAGCTATTAGATATTATTAAAGATGCCCATGTAGCAATTACAAGATCATCAACAGATGTTGATGAAAAGTTTTTAAATGCAGCTATTAATTTAAAAGCTATCATTAGAGCTGGTGTTGGTTATGACAATGTTGATATGGAAGGTTGTAGTAAAAGAGGAATAATCGCAATGAATGTTCCTACTGCAAACACAATAGCAGCAGTTGAATTAACTATGACACATATGCTATCTTGTATGAGAAGATTTCCTTATGCTCATAATCAATTAAAAATTGATAGAGTTTGGAAAAGAGAAGACTGGTATGGTAATGAACTTTATGGTAAAAAACTAGGTGTTATCGGTTTTGGTAACATTGGACATAGAGTTGCACTTAGAGCTAAATCATTTGAAATGGATGTTGTTACATATGACCCATATATTCCTTCAACAAAAGCAACTGATTTAGGTATAAAATATACAACAAATTTTGAAGATATTTTATCTTGTGATATGATTACAATTCATACTCCAAAAAATAAAGAAACAATCAACATGATTGGTTTTGAAGAAATTGCAAGAATGAAAGATGGTGTAGTTTTAATTAACTGTGCAAGAGGTGGATTATATAATGAAGATGCATTATATGAAAACCTTAAATCTGGGAAAATTGCAATGGCTGGAATTGATGTATTTATAAAAGAACCTGCAACAAATCATCCATTATTAGATTTACCAAATGTTACAGTTACTGCTCACTTAGGGGCAAATACAAAAGAATCTCAAAGGGAAATTTCAGTTCAAGCTGCAAATAATGCAATTGAATCAGCACGAGGAATTGCATATCCAAATGCTTTAAATTTACCAATTGATGAGAGTAAAATCCCAGCATTTGTAAAACCATATATTGAGCTTACTCAAAAAATGGCTTTTTTAATTGCACAATTAAGTAAAAGCGAAATTAGATCAATTAACATTGCAGCAGAAGGTGCTATATCTGAATATTTAGATTCTTTACAAACATTTGCAACAGTTGGTGTTTTAGCTGTTAGTAGTGGTAGTGAAGTGAATTATGTTAATGCTAGTTTTATTGCAAAAGAAAAAAATATTGAATTAACAACATCAGAATTTTCAAATCATAGTGGCTACCAAAATAAAGTTTCAATTAAAATTACAACGCCAACAGGTGTTAAAACTATTTCTGGAACTGTATTTAATGAAGATGTTCAAAGAATCGTTGAAATAAATGGTTTTCCTTTAGACATTGAACCAAAAGGTAAAATGCTTGTTATGAGAAACAATGATGTTCCAGGTGTTATTGGAGAAGTTGGTAAAATATTAGGCGATAACAATATTAATATCGCAGACTTTAGATTATCAAGAGGGAAAGAAGGCGCTTTAGCTGTAATTCTTATTGATGAAAAAGCAAGTTCTGATGTATTGAAAAAACTTGGTAATTTAGAAGCAGCAATCGCTGTTGCTTATGCAGAAATATAAGGAGAAAATATGGCAATTGGGATGAGTGAGTTAAAAAAAGGACTTAAAATCGAAGTTGATGGTATTCCTTATAAAATTACTGAATATCAACATGTAAAACCTGGTAAAGGTGCAGCATTTGTTAGATGTAAAATTAGATCATTTTTAAATGGAAAAGTAATAGAAAGAACATTTCACGCAGGTGACAAATGTGAAACTCCTAATTTACAACAAAAACAAATGCAATTTTTATATGATGATGGTGAGTTATTACAATTTATGGATAACTCTACATATGAGCAAGAAGGTTTAACTTACGATCAAGTAGGTGAAGCTTTTGATTGGATTATTGACGGTATGACTTGTGATATGATGTATTACAATGGAAAAGCTATCACAGTTGAACCTCCAATGGTTGTTGAATTAAAAATTGTAGAAACACCACCAAACTTTAAAGGTGATTCTCAAGGTGGTAGAAAACCTGCTACTTTAGAATCAGGTGCTGTTGTACAAATTCCTTTTCATATTCTTGAAGGTGACGTTATTAGATGTGACACAAGAACTGGTGAATACCTAGAAAAAGTAAAATAACAATGAAAATCTTTATCGCTATAAATTGCGATAAAGATTTCTTTTATTAACTAATTCTTTTTAAATATACAACTTTTTCTTTCCCTATAAAATTCTCATGTATTATTTCAAAATCAATATCTATTTCATTTAATGCATTTGCACCATTTCGAATCTTTGGATTGATAAGTAACACAATATAATCTAATTTCTCTTTTAATATATTCAATAAATTATAAGTTCCCTCAACCATAACAAATTTATAATCAAGTAGTTTAAATAAATCATTACTTATAAACACTTCTCTATTTGGTATTTTGAAAAGCGGTATATTATTATCAAATATTTTATTTTTACTATATATCATTACATTAGGTGCATTTCCAACTATATATCTTGCATCTAATGTTGGTTTGTCATTTCTAACTGTATTTCCACCAATTAATAATAAATCAGTTTTGTCTCTAAGTGCATGAACATATGCTTTTGCAGAATTTCCTGAAATTTTTCCATCAATAGAACCATTTAAAGTTTGAGCCATCTTATAAAAAATAAACGTTCCACTATTCCATTTTAAAAATGGATATAAAAGGTCATAAGCTTCTTTCTTCATACAACCTAGCTCACATTCAATATTTGCATTTTTAAGCGTTTCTAGACCGCCATTAGCTACTTCATTTGTATCTTCATGGGCTATTATTACTTTTTTTGGTTTTAACTCTTTTAAAAGATTTGCACATGAAGGAGTTTTACCTACGTGATTGCATGGTTCAAGAGTTATATAAATTTCACAATCATTAAAAAAGTTGTTATGATTTTCTATTAAATACTCATGGATTTCGTTAGGGTTATTTTTTGTTTTTAGTACTGAATTTGGATATATTTTTAAATATGCAGCTTTGAGCGCATTAACTTCTGCATGAGGTGTTCCAGCTTCTTTATGGGCTTCTACTGATAAAAGCTTCCCATCTTTTACAACGACACAACCAACAGCTGGATTTGGATAGGTTAAAAGTTGATATTTCCAGGCTTCATCAATTGCTAATTTCATATAAAAATTATTATCTATTTTCATTATTAGTTCACTTTAATTAAAATTTAAAAAAAGGAGTATATATTAAGTTGTTTTAATTAGTGGTGAAAAAGCAATAAAGAAGATCTTTATTTGCTTTTACCACTCAAAATAAGTAGCTGCTGCTAGGATATTATCGTAAGGTATTTCTTCATCACCATCTGGTGTTTTTACTATTATTTTTTCATTATCGGCTAAAATTAATTCACCTTTAAATACTACTGTTTCAAAGTTTTTAATCTTAACTTTTTCACCAATAGAACCTTTGAAATGATCTTTATTTCTAAGCTTTCTTTCTATTCCAGGAGAACTTACTTCTAGTATATACTCACCATTCATAGGCTCATCTATATCTAAAATAGGTGAAATCATTCTTGAAATTTCTGCACATTTATCTAGGCTTATTCCCTTTTCAGCAGTCACAAGTACTCTGAAAATATTTCTATCATGTTCTTTTGCATTAACTATGTCATATAGTTTAGCACCTAAACTTTCTACTGCTAATTTAATTGATTGTTCTAAACTCATTGTTCTTCACTTTTTGTTTTTCTAATTTGAGCAAATAATGTTTCCATATGCTTTGATTTTTCTAAAGATGTATCATGTAAAAAAGTAAAGTTTGGACACTTATACCAACCTGTACTTGCTAATATATGCGTCTTTAATCTTCCATTTGCTTTATTTAATAAAGAAACAATCTCTTTTAATTCATTTTTATCATAATCAGAACCATCAAAATATACGATTGCATCGTACTTACCATTTTTACAGTTTACCGCTGTTATTGGCAGAGAGTTGATTCTGCTATCTGCCAAATTTGATAAAGCTTCTGGAATCAACTCAACTAATAATGATTCTGTTCTTTGAAGATTAATACTTTTCATTATTACTTATCTACTGATACTTTTTCTTCAATTTGAATAAATGTTTCAATAAAATCTCCAACTTTAATATCATTGAATCTATCAAACATAATTCCACACTCATAACCATTAGCAACTTCTTTAGCATCATCTTTAAATCTTTTCAGACTTGAGATTTTACCAGTATATGTAATAATACCATCTCTAATAATTCGAGCATGTCCACCTCTGATTACTTTTCCATCAGTTACTAAACATCCAGCAACAGTTCCTACTTTTGGAACAACGAATGTATCTCTAACTTCTGCTTGACCTGTATTTTCTTCTCTTATAACAGCACTCATCATTCCTGATAATGCATCTTTAACATCATCAATTAAATCATAAATAATTGTATAAGTATTGATTTCAATACCATCAGCTTTAGCCTTAGCTTTAATAGAACCTGTTGGTCTTACATTAAATCCTAAGATGATACATCCCTCAGATGCACCTGCAAGAACGATATCAGATTCAGTGATTCCACCTACTGCTGAGTGAATAATTTTTACTTTTACTTCGTCATTTGCAATTTTTTCTAATGAACCTTTAATAGCTTCTAAAGATCCACCAACGTCAGTTTTAATAATAACTGGTAGTTGTTTTATCTTACCTTCTGCAATTAATCCACTCATCTCTTCAAGTGATACTTTTGTAGACTTAGATAATTCTTTTGCTCGTGCATGTTCAGCTCTAGTAGTTGCAATATCTCTTGCTTCTTTATCAGTGTCCATAGCAACCATAACAGAACCAGTAATTGGAACATCATTTAATCCTAAAACTGTACCAGTTTCAGATAAACCTAATTCCTTAACTGCATTTCCATTATCATCTGTTATTGCTTTTACTCTACCAAAAGTAGTATCACAAACAATATTATCACCAATTCTTAAAGTACCATTTTGAACAATAACTGTTGCAACTGGTCCTCTTCCTTTTTCTAAAGAAGATTCAATAACAGCAGCCTTTGCTTTTGCATGTGGATCAGCTTTAAGTTCAAGAAGTTCTGCTTGGATTAAGATATTTTCTAATAATTCTTCAATACCCTCACCTGTTTTTGCAGAAACTCCAATAAACTCAGTATTTCCACCCCAATCCATTGGAGTCATACCTTTTTCAGCCATTTGAGCTTTTACCATATCAATATTTGCAGTTTCTTTATCAATTTTATTCATAGCAATTATTATTGGACAACCACTTGCTTTTGCATGTGAAATTACTTCTTCTGTTTGTGGTTTTACACCATCATCAGAAGCAACAACAATAATAATAATATCAGTAATCGCAGTTCCTCTTGTTCTCATAGCTGAGAAAGCGGCGTGACCTGGAGTATCAACGAAAGTGATTTTTTGTCCATTTTTTTCAACAGTGTAAGAAGAAATATGTTGAGTAATTCCTCCCGCTTCACCTTTTGCAACTTTTGTTGATCTGATTTTATCTAATAATGAAGTTTTACCATGATCTACGTGTCCCATAATTGTTACAACTGGAGGTCTTGTTACAAATGTAGATTCATCTGAATCTTCTTCTAAATAATCATCTACATAATTTACATCTTCTAAAGCGTCTCTAACTGTTACTTCAATTCCAAACTCTTCACCAAGAATTTCTAATTCATCTTGTTTTAAGAAGTCATTTTTTGTAACTAACATTCCTAATGAAAATAATACTGTAATAACTTCAGACGTAGTTTTTCCACAAGCTTCTGCAAACTCATAAACTCTGATATCTTCAGGAATTGAAACTTCTGTAACATCAATTGTTTCTTGAGTTCTTGCAATTCTTTTCTTTCTCTTTCCTCTTTTTAAACCTTGAGGAGCATTTCCAAATGCAGCTGGTCTTGAACTTCTTGATTGTTTTGCAGGATTTTGAGGTTTTGGCTCATCAAATATTTTTAAATTGTCATTTAATCCCATATCTAATAAAACAACTTCTTCGCCTAAAAGTGAATCATCAGAACTAGAAAAATCGTCAGCATAACTTCTAGGAACTTCTAGTTTTTTTCCATGATCTTGTGCTTTAACAATTGTTTTCTTTTTTTCTTTTTTGATTCTATTCTTTTTTGCTTCTTCTAAATTATTTTTTGAAGTATCTGAATTTGATTCCTCTTCATTTCCACCTAAGATTTCACTTAAAGATTTCATTTGTTTTCTAGGTTGTAAATCTGCATCGAAAGATTTTGTAACTACTTCTTCAACTTTTGGTACTTTCTTTTTAATAATAACTAAACCTCTTCGTTTAGGTACTATTTTATTAGCATTATCAGGATTAATTTCAGGCTTGTCTAATTCTTCTTGAGTTTTCGATTGCACAGGTTTTGCGATAGGTTTTGAAATTACTACTTTTTTTAATTCAGGTTTTTTTTCAATCTCAGCTTCTTTATTTTCTAGAGCTTCAATTTTATTTTCATTTAATACTGAATCTTCTTTTACAATTTCAGTATTTTCTTTAACTACTTTTTTAATAACTTTTTTTGGTTTTTCTTCAGTTTTAACTTCTATTTTAGAACTTTTCCCAGTCATTATATATTTAGTTATTTCTTCAGCATCTTCAAATGACACCGCACTTTGTGGTGATTTTAATTCTATGTTTAAATCTTTTGCTTTCGTAATTACTTCTGCACTTGTTGCACCCGCTTCTTCTGCAATCTCATAAACTCTTACTTTATCTGACATCTGTTAGCATCTCCTTAAGTTGTGTAGCATACTCATCTTTATTTTTACACTCTCTACAAAGTGATTTTTCAATTTTCTTATATTCTTTTAACTTTACATCTGTGTGTAATAACGTTTGACAGTTACAACAAATATAAAAACTTCTTCCATAATTATTGTATAACAATAATTTTTTATCTTCACATTTTAATCTTAACAACTCTTTTTGATCGAATTTACCACGGCAAATGATGCAAGTTCTTAAGGTCATTTTTGTATTAGCCAAGCATTATACCTAAAATATTCTTAATATGATAAATTATCAAATTTCTACTCTCACACCTGTATTATCAAAATCAGCAGTAAATACTTTAAAATGAGGAAATCTAAGCTTTAAAGCTTTTTCCAGATTTTTACTATCATCTGCATAAGACATTGAAAAAAGAGTTGAACCTGAACCTGATAATGTACTCATTAAAGCACCCTCTTTTAATGATGTTTTTTGTACATCAAAAAGTTCTGGCATTTGTTTCATTCTATATTTTTGATGAACTTGATCCAATGAAGCATTTTTAAGCATTTGCCAATCTTCCGCCATAAAAGCAGCTGTTAATAAAGAAGAATGAGAAATATTAAAAACTGTATCTTCTTTAGAGTACTTAAATGGCAGTGTTTTTCTTGATAATTGTGTAGATATTGCTCTATTTGGTACAACAATAACTGCTTTTAAACTTTTTGGTATTGCCTTGTTAATATACTTTACTTCATTTTCTTGAACGCAAGCTACATTAAATCCGCCCATTACAGCAGGTGTAATATTATCAGGATGACTTTCATAAGCAAGTGCTAGATTTAAAAGTTTATCTTTTTCAAGTTTTATTCCTTCAATTGCGTATGCACTTGCAATTGCAGAAACAATAACAGCAGAAGAACTTCCAAGTCCTCTTGATAATGGAATTTCATTTAGAAATTCAAATCTAAAATGTCTTTTTTTATATGATAAATTATGATAAAAATCATTAAATATTGATATGAACATATTATTATCTTTAAGTGCTGGGTTATTTGCACCCTCACCTTTTAAAGATACACTATGAAATTTCGATGGTCTGATTATTACTTGATTTTTCATAGATATTGCTAAACCTAAGCAATCAAAGCCTGGGCCTAAATTTGCACTAGTAGCTGGAACGCTTACTTTCATCTATTTCCTTCTTTTTAAACAGCTGGTAAATTATATATTGGCAGTGTTTCTTCATTAAAATTATATTTTTCTATACACATAGGTAATTTAAAGTCGCGGATTATACTATCTTTTTTTAAAAAATCTACTTTAATTTCATTATTCTCTTTTAAAAAATACTTTTTCCCAAGGGCTTTTATTGGTGAATTTTCATTGAATTCAAAACCATCAATTGCTCTTAATTCAATATTTTTTACAATACAAATAGTTTTTAAAAAGATATAAGCCACTTTAATAGCCATAAAAGATCCAGGAGAATTTACGTAAGTAATTGTTTTTATATCATATTCTTCTAAAAGTTTAGAAAATAAGCTTGGTAATAAATCAGATGTTTTACCATCTAATTTATACTCTTTTATTAGTTTTTTATTTTCATAAATCCCTACTAATAAAGGATTTGAAATAGTTATTGTTAAAATTTCTATCAAAAAATCAAACCTTAATTCTCAGCTTTAGCATAAGCCATTTCAAATACAACAGATTCACTTGTAGCTTCTTCTAAATCAATTATTTCATAATTCGCTTCATCTTCATAAAGTTTTTTTGTAAGTAAATGATTTAAATGATGACTTCCAGCAACTGCATCATACTCACCAACTAAAGTATATTCTAAAAGTGCCATATCACCGATTGCATCTAAAATTTTATGTCTTACAAACTCATCGTCATATCTTAAGCCTTCCGGATTTAGAACTTTTGATTGGTCAAGTACGATTGCATTTTCCATACTTCCACCTTGTGCAAGACCTATACTTCTTAAGTATTGAACTTCATGTAAAAAACCAAATGTTCTAGCACGGCTAATATTTTCTTTATATTCAGCAATTGAGTAATCAAAATGAAAATTTTGCTTTCCAATAACTGGATGCTCAAAATCTATTTCAAAATCATAAACAATTCTATTTGATGGTTTTAAAGTAACTCTTTTCCCATCAGGAGTAGTAACATCTACTTGTTTTTTAATTTTTATTGCTTTTTTTGATTTATCAAGCTCTTTAATTCCAGCTTCTTCAATCAGCATACAATATCCAGCAGAACTTCCATCTAAAACAGGAACCTCATCATTATCAATTACAACTCTTAAATTATCAATTCCATAAGCATAAACAGCAGATAAAAGATGCTCAATTGTTGAAATAACAACCCCATCTTTTCCAATAACTGTAGCCATTTTAGTATCAACTACATTTTCTCTTTTAAGTGGAATTGTAACCCCTGCATCTGATCTGTAAAAAACTATTCCCATATCACTATCAAGCGGTTCAAGTCTCATTTTAACTGGAACGCCTTTATGTAATCCAATCCCAAGTATCTCAATACTTTTTGCTATTGTTCTTTGTTTCATTTAGCGTTTATCACTTTCATTGCATCATTAATTGTTTTTGTAACATTTGTTTTCATCCAAGTAAAATCAAGCCATTCATTTGGATTTACTTCAATACCTTGAACTAAAACTCCAAAATGTAAATGATCCCCAAAAACTGCACCTGTTGATCCAGTATTTGCAATATGTTGTCCTGCAACTACATTATCATCCACATTCACTCTTATGCTACTTGTATGTGCATATAATGTTCCTAATCCATATCCATGATCAACAATAACTGTATCTCCATAAATTCCTAAATAATCTTTGAAAATTACTTTTCCAGGATTTGAAATAAGAACATCCGCTCTTTTAACACTTGCCCAATCCATACCTAAATGCCAAGCTTCATCTATTTTTTGCTCATTGTAGAAGTAGTGTCTTCTTTCTCCGAATTGTGCAAAAGTTGCTGCATTTGGTAATCTTATAAATGGTTTTACATCAAAAGGATTATCAGCTGCATTTGGAAGATTCTTTTTAACAACTTCTTTAATAGTTTGAAGATTTTTTTCTCTTAACTCTTTATTTGTTTTTACAAAAGTTTCTACGATACTAGATGGAACATTCATATTACTATTTTCTAAAACATGTTTACTTACGCTATTTACAAATTCATCTGATATTTTTATATCATCAATTTTTTCTTTGAAACTTTTAATATAAAATGGCACTTTTGTTTCTGTTTTATTTCCAGCTAAATCAATCGCAACTACATTTACTCTTTTAAACTCTTTTATATCAATAGGCCATGTGATAATTGACATATAAAAATTCTTTTTTTGAAAAGGGAAAAGCTCAAATAACTCTTCATCGTTAAATGAAACATAATAATCTTTCAAGTTTTCATCAAGAATCTCAACAATAATAATTCCACTTCCACCTTGTCTTAATAAATATGAATTTGTTATCACATTTGCAACAGGACTTTTTTTATCAATAATTATTTTAGAATTTGAAACACTTTGATTTCCTTTAAAGAAATTCCAACTACTTGTATCAAATGCTTCAATTCTTAAACTTCCCTCTTTAGGTTTATAAAACTCATCAAATTGTGGAGGTAAAACTTCAAGATCAATAGCACCATTTTCTTCTTTTATAACTTTTGTATCTAATTTAATCTTTTTATCACCATCAACAAAAACCATTTCATAAGATTTTATCTTTATATTATCTGAAATCGTAACATTGATTGGTTTTTGAAAATTCCAATAAATTTCATTTTGTACTTTTATCTTTGGTGCATTTCTTTCAAACATAGAAGAAAATAACATAAATATAACTGCAATCAAAAAAACTATTAGTGCTATGTAAATCCATAAACCTTTTATACTATTTTTATTATTTGTAAACTTCAAAAATTTCCTTTAATACTATTTGTTTTGCTTTTTCTACATCAAGGGTGTCTATACTACAACCAGCGGCATTAAAATGACCACCGCCTTCAAAGACTGCTGCTATTTTTGCAACATCAATTTTTCCCTTTGAACGTAATGATATTCTTGAAATACCATTTACAACTCTTACAAAAAAAGCAATTTTTACTACTGCTATACTCATAACCATATCTAAAGCATCTTCACAATCTCTATTATGAGCCCCTGTTTGTTTAAACCACTCCTCTTTTGCAATAATCGAAGCGATTTCCCCTTCTTTAAAAAGTTCTAAACTATCTAAAACTTTTGGAATGATTCTATATTTTGCCAAAGAATCTCTTCTTAAAAGCTTATTTGCAATATCAGAAGGACTAGCTCCACACTCTACTAGAAAATTTATTTTCTCAAAAGTTCGCTCATCACATCGTCCTAATGAAAAAGCTAAAGTATCATCATAAATTCCTACATAAAGTGCTGTTGCTGAATTTTTTGTGATATATAATCCATTATGTTTAAAGAATTCAAACACTAATTCAGCCGTAGAGCTTTTCATTGAATCAACTATATTAACCACTCCAAAATTTTCGTTTGATTTATGATGATCAATATTTATAATAGGAATCATTGGATCAGGTTTAAATCCTAATCTTTTATAACTTCCACAATCAACTGTAATAATCAAATCAAAAAAAGCTGGTAATTGATCTGAAATCTTATCAAATCTTGAAATAAAATCAAGATTCATAGGTAAATCAGAGCTGATATTATAAACCTTGTGTTTTATCTTATTTTCATAAAACAAATTTGACAAAGCTAATGCAGAACCAATAGAATCAGGATCAGGATTCACATGAGTAACAATCAAAATATATCTGCTTTTTTCAATAAGCTCTAAAGCTTTTGTATATTCAGACATATCAACTTTATTACTTAATATAAAATCTTTTTTCAAATCAAATCCTAATCAAACTTCATTGAAAAATCAAGCCAAGTTGCTTGATGGATTATACTTCCACTACTAACAGCATCAACACCTGTTTGTGCATACATTCTAATAGTATCAAGATTTATATTTCCACTTGCTTCTAATAAAATATGAGGATAATTTGTATCTCTAAAAATTACAACTTCTTTTATTTGTTCAGGTGTCATATTATCACACATTATAATATCTCCACCTGCATGCATTGCTTCTTTTACTTGATCAAAAGTTTCACACTCTATTTCTATTTTTGTAACCCAAGAGATTCTTTTTCTAGCTTTTTTTATAAACTCTTCAAGATTTTCAATAGTTCTTAAGTGTGTATCTTTTAACATCAAACAATCATCAAGTCCAAGTCTATGATTTATAGCTCCACCAACCCTTGATGCATATTTTTCAAAATCTCTAAGTTGTGGTCTTGTTTTTCTAGTATCTAGTAAAACTACACCTGTTCCTTCTATTAGTTTTGCGTATTTATTTGCCATTGTAGCAATTCCACTTGCGTGTTGAAGAATATTTAAAAAAGTTCTTTCGCATGAAAGTAAAACAGAAGCTTTTCCTTCAAGTTCTGCTAAAACATCACCTTTTTTTATTACATCGCCATCATTTTTTAGAAACTTGCAATCAAACTTTTCAGTTCTTGCTAATACTCTTCCATATTGAACACCAGCTAAGATTCCATCTGACTTACAAACAACACGAGCTGTAAATCTTCCTTTTGGAGCAACGTCGAAGAATAAATCTCCTCTTCCATTATCTTCAATAATGGCATTTTTTACAAATTTCTTGATATTAATCATACTTCAAACATCCTTTCTAATGCTACTTTAGCCCAAATAGCCGTCTCTTGGGATACTGTTATTTCTGTTTCTTTACTAATTTTACCATCTTTTATAGATTTTAAAGTATTGTAAACATCTTGTAATGTTGTTTCATTCATAGTAGGACACTCAGGTTTTGTTGAACTTAATATATATGTATTTTTACTTCTTAGTCTACTAACCATATTAAATTCCGTCCCAACTGCTATTTTTTGATCTTCTGGTAACTCTTTTATATATGTAATAAGTTGTGAAGTAGATCCCACAAAATCAGCTGCATCACAAACACTTGGATCACATTCAGGATGAACAGCGATTAAAATATCTGGAAATTTTTGTCTATAAAACTCTATATCTTCAACTGAAAATTGTTGATGAACAGAACAAAAACCGTTATAACAAATAATATCAGCTTCATTTAAATCACTTCCATCACCTACAATTGCAGATTTTAGATTTAAAGATTTTGCAAAGTTTTGTCCCAAACATCTATCTGGAACAAAAAATATCTTTTTACCTGATTTCAAACCTTTTTCAATAATCTTATAAGCATTAGAAGAAGTACAAACCATTCCACCCATTTGTCCAACTTTTGCTTTAACAGCAGCACTTGAATTTATGTATGTAATTGGTAAAATATCATCGTTAGAAATTCCAGCTTCATTTATCTTTTTTAGATTCTCTTCAAAATATCCAACATCAATCATTCTAGCCATTGCACAACATGCAATTTTTGGCATAAGTACAGTTTTTTCAGGACTCATAACTTTTACGCTTTCGCCCATAAATCCAACTCCACAAAATACTACATATTTTGAATCAGTCAACATTACTTTTTTAGCAAGTTCAAGTGAATCACCTGTAATATCAGCTAAATCAAATACTTCATCTCTTTGATAGAAGTGTGCAACTAGCGTAACATCTAGTTCTTTTTTTAGTTTAATTATTTCTTCTTTTAAATTCAAAATAAGCCTTCAAATTTTTAATATATGAGAATATAACAAAATTTTAGTTATAATCTCATTTAATTAAAGAGTTTAAACAAAGGTAATATATGGATTTTTTCACAAATACTAACATTTTATTTTTTCTAGCAGCATACTTAGTGGGTTCTATTCCTTTTGGTTCAATCCTAGCAAAAACTTTTGCAGGTGTTGATATCACAAGTGCAGGAAGTAAATCTATTGGTGCTACAAATGTTTTAAGAGTTGTAAAAGAAACAAACCCAAAACTAGCAAAAAAACTAGGACTTGCTACTGTTATTTTAGATGCATTAAAAGGAACTTTAGTTTTATTAATCGCTATGTATTATGGTGTTAGTGAATCTACACTTTGGGGAATAGCAATTTTGGCAGTTCTTGGTCATTGTTATTCTATTTATTTAGGACTTGAAGGTGGAAAAGGAGTTGCAACTGGACTTGGTGTTTATTTAGTTCTTATTCCAATTCCTACTATTATTGGAGCTGTTGTTTGGATAGTTTGTGCAAAAGTTTTAAAAATATCTTCTTTATCTTCACTTCTTGGACTAATTGCTGTTTGTATAAGTGCTAGTTTTTTAAACAATGGTTTAAATGTAGGTTCAAACGTACCTATGTATATAATTGCTTTTATAATCTTTTATAAACATATCCCAAATATTGTAAGAATGATAAAAGGTGAAGAGAAAAAAGTTATATGAAAATACAAATTTCAAATCTAACTTTTAAAGCCATTATAGGAATACTTGATTTTGAAAGAATCAAAAAACAAAAAGTTATAATAAACCTATCTTTTGAATATGAATTTTCAAAAGATAAGTTCATAGACTATGCAGAGGTTTCAAAACTTGTAAAAACAACTATGAAAAAAGAGGAATTTTTACTACTTGAAGATGCTATTTTACATCTAGAAAATCTTTTAAATACTAAGTACAAAATACAAAATCTATCTATTCAAATCTCAAAACCAGATATCTTAAAAGATTGTATAGTTACTCTTTCTAACTAAGAATTATACAAAACTTCTTTTTTTATTTATATATCCAATCAAAATATATGATTTAGGACAAAAAAAGTCCTAAAATAGCATTAACGAAGCATTAATACGAAATAATGTAAAAATAACCTTAAATTAACAGTTAATTAACCTTGGATTAACAACTTTAAGAAAACTTTAAAATTTAGTGGTGTAGAATGGCTGTAACGGTATATCGGAAAAGGTTTAAGACCTCAAGTTTTAGCCAAAGTTCGCGCGCTCCGGTAAACTGAAAAAGATTTCGAAATTTTAGGAGAACAAATGAAAAAAATCGCAAAATTAAGTTTAGTAGCAGCTGTTGCAGTTGCTGGTTTAACTACAGCTAACGCTCAATCTTTAGAAGATGCAATTAAAAACGTAGAAACATCAGGTTCTGTTGTTTACAGATATAATGACTATAAAAACGATGTTACTGATGGTTCTGATACAAACAACAACTATAAAGTTGCATTAAACTTATCTTCAAAAGTAAATGAAGATGTTAAATTTAACTCAAGATTTTTAGTTGCTAATTCATCTGGATCATTTGCTCAAGCTGATGAAACAAAGCCAAGTGGAATGGATAATCAAAATGAAGGTGATGAAAATCCAGCATTAACTTTATCTCATGCTAACTTTGGTTATACAGGTATTGCAAATACTACAATCACTGCTGGTAAACAAGGTTTAGCTACTCCATGGACTGTTGCTATTGATTCTGATGGAAATGAGCAAACTGG
>JAGOIF010000051.1 GCA_017995775.1 Aliarcobacter sp. | reverse complement strand
CTTGATTTTAAACAAACTATTTTATCCATTGAAGATGAGATAAAAAAATTAGATTTAGAAAGTGTTTTAGATACTCAAGTGCGAAAATTAAATGGTGGGCATAGAAGAAGAGTTGAGATTTTAAGAGCATTAATAAATAAACCAAAACTACTTTTACTTGATGAAGCAACAGTTGGACTTGATTTAAAAAGTAGATTTGATATTTTAAATTATATAAGAGAGCTTGTGGTTACGAAAAATATTTCTGTTTTATGGATAACCCATCTTTTTGATGAGGTAAATGAAGATGATGATATCTCAATTATAAAAAATGGTGAGATTATAGAATCAGGAGTTGCCCAAGATATTGTAAAAAAATATGCCCAAGACAATTTAATAGATACTTTTAATATTTTAGTAAGGGAAGAAAAATGAGAAAATATATTTATTGTATGAAAGGAATTGTTTATAAAGAGCTTGTTCGATTTATAAAACAAAAAAGTAGATTTTTTTCAGCACTTGTTCGACCACTTTTATGGTTATTTGTTTTCTCAATTGGTTTTAAATCAGTTTTAACACTAGAAATAATTGAACCATATGAAAATTATATTACCTATGAAACATATATAATTCCAGGACTTGTGGGAATGATTTTACTTTTTAATGGAATGCAAAGTAGTCTTACTATGATATTTGATAGAGAAATGGGAAGTATGAAAATACTTTTAACTTCATATATAAATAGAAACTATTTACTATTTTGTAAAATGTTTGCAACTGCTATTGTTTCAACATTTCAAGCTATAACATTTTTAATAATTGCAAAAATTTATGGAATTGAAATTTCATATTTAGGGATATTTGTTTGCATTCCTGTAATAATGGTTTGTTCACTTATATTAAATGCTTTTGCATTGTTTATTTCATCTGTTGTAAAACAATTAGAGAATTTTGCAACGGTTATGAATTTTGTGATTTTTCCTATATTCTTTTTAAGTTCAGCTCTTTATCCTTTGTCAAGATTTAAAGAATCATCACTAAGTCTTTTTAATATTTCATCTTTTAACCCATTTACATATATTGTGGAATTCATAAGATATTCATTATATTTAGAATTTGATTCTCATATATTTTTTGTAATAAGTTTGAGTTTTGTTATTGTTCTAAATATGGCATTTGTAGGATTTAAATTAAAGAAAGTAAATAATAATTAGTAGAAAATAACATAGAATTTAAATTCTATGTTATTTGATTAATCCTCAGGAACAGTTTCTAACCAGCTATAAATAGCCCATAATGCTGAATTTGGAATTATGTCTTCAGGAAATGGAGGCATATAAACATTACCATTTCTAACAACTCCACCTCTTACCATACCTAAAAAGAATTCATCATCTCCATCTGTAAGTAGTCTTAAATCAGGAGCAATCCCACCAGATTTTGCACCTAAACCATGACATCTTGCACAGTTTTGATTATATGCTGTTTTTCCAACGTCAATAGCTTTTTGATTCCCTGAAAAAGGATTTTTAGATACATCAGAAGAAACTTCTTGTAAACCTTTTGTATCTACTTTTTGAGGTGCTGCATCTCCATGAGCAAATGCTAAAGTTGCTGTTGCAATTAGGGCACAGATTGACTTAGTAAAGATTTTCATACAATTCCTTTTTAATAAATTTATGGAAGTATAACAATAAAAAATAGCCTAAATATAGCCCTTAATTATTGAAAAAAAGAATTTCAAAATTTTTTTATAAGGCTAAACTGAGGCTATAAATCTATATTAGAATTCGTTTGTTCTTTTATAATTTAGTTATTTACTTTTTATAAAGATATATTCATTAACGGAGAGAAAAATGAGAAAAAATTTATTAAGTAAGGCAGCTTTAATTGCAATCCTTGGCTTAGCAAGTTGTCAAGTTTCTTTAGCAAGTACTGCGGATACTATAAGTACAAAAAAAGTTACTTGGGAAGATATAGCAAATGATCAAGATACACCTGAAAATGTTTTAATGTATGGAATGGGGAATAAAGCACAAAGATATTCACCACTTACAGAAATTAATACAGAAACTGTAAAAGATTTAGTTCCTGTTTGGAATTACTCTTTTGGTGGGGAAAAGCAAAGAGGACAAGAGTCACAAGCATTAGTACATGATGGAATTATCTATGTAACAGGTTCATATTCTAGATTATTTGCATTAGATGCAAAAACAGGAAAAAGAATTTGGGAATACAATCATAGATTACCAGCAGAAATCAGACCTTGTTGTGACGTTGTAAACAGAGGTGCAGCAATATTTGGAGATAAAGTATTCTTTGGAACATTAGATGCAGGAATAGTTGCATTAAACAAAGATACTGGAAAAGTAGTTTGGAAAAAGAAATTTGGTTATGACAATAACCCAGGTAAAGGGCATGAAGACGGTTATACAATGACTGGAGCTCCAACTTTAGTTAAAGATCAAAAAACTGGAAAAGTTCTTTTAGTTCATGGTTCATCAGGAGATGAATTCGGTGTTATGGGAAAACTTTTTGCTCTAGATCCTGAAACTGGTGAAGAAGTTTGGATGAGACCTTTAGTTGAAGGACATGTTGGAAGATTAAATGGTAAAGAATCTACTCCATCAGGTGATCCAAAAGCACCTTCATGGCCAAATGATCCAAAAAATGAAACTGGTAAAAAAACTTCATGGAGTCACGGTGGTGGAGCTCCTTGGCAAAGTGCTAGTTATGATGTAGAAACAAATACGATTATTATTGGAACTGGAAATCCAGCTCCTTGGAATACATGGGAAAGAACAGCTGATGGTGGAGATCCTAGAGATTGGGATAGTTTATATACATCAGGACAAATTGGGATAGATCCAACAACTGGAGATATTAAATGGTTCTACCAACATACACCAAATGATGGATGGGATTTCTCAGGAAATAATGAGTTAGTTTTATTCGAATATAAAGAGGGTGGTAAAACAGTAAAAGCAACTGCACATGCTGATAGAAATGGATTCTTCTATGTAATTAATAGAGATAATATGCCTCTTGCAAAAAATCAAAGAGAAGATCAAGCAAGAAGATTTATTAGAGCATTCCCTTTTGTTGATAAAATTACATGGGCAAGTCATATTGATCCAAAAACAGGAAGACCTGTTGTAGATATTAATCAATATCCTCCTTTACCAAAAGCTGGTGAAGATAAAGGTAAACCAATTCAAGTTTCTCCTCCATTCTTAGGTGGTAAAAACTGGAATCCAATGGCATATAGTCAAGACACTGGATTATTCTATGTTCCAGCAAACCACTGGGAAGAAGATTACTGGACAACACCAATTGAATATAAAAAAGGTGCAGCATATCTTGGACAAGGGTTTACAATTAAAAGAAGTTACGAAGATCACGTAGGTATTTTAAGAGCAGTTGATCCAGTAAAAGGGAATATAGTTTGGTCTCATAAAGAAAAACTTCCATTATGGGCAGGAGTTCTTGCAACTAAAGGTGGATTAGTATTTACAGGAACAAGTGATGGTTTCTTAAAAGCATTTGATGCAAAAACTGGAAAAGAGTTATTTAAATTCCAAACAGGTTCAGGAATTGTTTCTTGCCCAATTACATGGGAAGAAAATGGGGAACAATATATCGGACTTGCAAGTGGTTATGGTGGAGCTGTACCTTTATGGGGTGGAGACATGGCTGAATTAACTAAAACAGTTTCTCAGGGTGGATCATTCTGGGTATTTAAAATTAAAAAATAAGTACAAATTTAATTAACAGATAGTTTTTTCAACTATCTGTTAAAACTGGAGAAATAATGAAGAATTTGATTTTAATATTATTTGTAATTTTTAATATGGCTTATTCAAATGATGATGATGCCTATATTACAATTAATGGTTGTGAACTTAAGCCAAATGCAAATTGTCCTAATGTTGATTTAAGTAATCAAACTTTACGGGATTTAGATTTACAAAATAGTAATTTTGAAGGTGCAAATTTTGAAGGTTCAAATTTAGATGGAACAGATTTCACAAAAGCGAATCTAACAAAAGCAAATTTTAAAAAAGCGAATTTACGTCATTCAACTTTAAAACAATCTAATATGTTTAAAGCAAATTTAGAAAATGCAAACTTGGCAAGAGCTGATTTAAGACATACAAACCTAAAAGTAGTAACGGCGTTTAATGCAAATTTTGATGGAATAAATGGATGGGCACTTTTTGGACAAGGTTCAAAGTTTGATGGTGCTACTTTTCATGGAGCTGATCTAAACTTTGCAAGAATGAGTGGTTCTAGTATGAAAAATTGCGATTTCCAAGCTGCGAATTTTGAAGCAGCATGGATGGCTAATGTTAATTTTGAAGGTTCAAATTTTACCAATGCAAATTTACAAGAAGTTAAGCTTTCAAATTCTTCATTATCAAAAGCAAATTTTACAGGAACAAGAATTCACTTTGCAAATTTAGTAGATGTATTCATGGAAAATTGTATAAATTGTCCAGTAACTTGGTAATTTAAAATTAAATATAAAGGGCTATATTCTAGCTATATTTATTGTATATACTTTCTTTGAAAGACAAATCTTAAGAAAGGAGGAAACTATTATGAAATGGGAAACACCGATGTTCGTTGATAACAGATTTGGTTTTGAAGTGACAATGTATATTTGTCATGAATAATAGATAAAACAGTTTGATTAGTAAAAATTTAGTTTGGCAAGAAAGAGTTTCCTCTTTCTTGCTTTTTTGATAATTGAGTTTATAAAAAAATAGTTTCACTTATCAAAAAATATGAGGAAAAAATATGAGAATAGAAATATTAGGTTCAAGTGCAGGAGGTGGACTTCCTCAGTTTAATTGTAATTGCCATAACTGCAAAGGTTATAGAGATGGAAAAACTACAATTAAAAGAAGAACACAAAGCTCAATCACTATTAGTGAAGATGGAGAAAATTGGGTTTTATTTAATACAAGTCCAGATATTTTAGAGCAAATTCATAATTCACCATTTTTACATCCTACAAAAAAAAGAGAAACAAAAATAAAAGCTATTGTTTTTATTGATGCTCAAATTGATCATACAACAGGACTTTTAATGTTAAGAGAAGGTTGTCCTCATCCTGTTTATTGCACAAAAGAGGTAAAGGAAGAACTTAATACATCTTTTCCTTTATTTAAAATGCTTGAACATTGGGATGGTGGTGGAACTATTTATAATGAGATAGTTTTAAATAAACCTTTTGAAATTCCAGTTATGCCAAACCATGAGTTTTATGCAATGCCTTTAATCTCAAATGCACCTCCATATTCAAAATATAGAGATAAACCAAGAGATGGAGATAACATTGGAGTTATTGTAGTAAATAAGAAAACAAGAAAAAGACTTTTTTATCTTCCTGGTCTTGGAGTATTACAAAAACATATTATTGAAGAGATGGCAAAAGCTGATGTTTTATTAGTTGATGGAACATTATGGAGCAATGATGAAATGATAAAAAATGGTTTTTCATCAAAACTAGGAACTGATATGGGACATTTACCATTAAGTGATCAGGGTGGATTAATAGAGCTATTAGATAAGTTAGTACATCCAAGAAAAATATTAATACATATAAATAATACAAACCCTATCTTAGATGAATCAAGTCTTGAATATAAAGAACTTATATCTCACGGTATTGAAATATCTTATGATGGTATGCGTATAGAAATCTAAAAAATCAATCTAAATTAAAAGGAGAAAAGATGCAAGAGGCTTATAGTAAAGAAGAGTTTGAATCAAAACTAAGAGATATGGGAAGAATGTATCATATTCATCACCCTTTTCATATAAGAATGTACGAAGGAACTTGTACAAAAGAAGAGATTCAAGGTTGGGTTGCAAATAGATTTTATTATCAATGTATGATTCCAATTAAAGATGCTGCAATTATGTCAAATTGTCCTAGTTTAGTTGATAGAAGAAAATGGATTGATAGAATCACAGACCATGATAGTGTTGGTGGTGGAATCGAAGCTTGGTTAGAGTTAGGTGAAGCAGTTGGTCTTAAAAAAGAGGATTTAATTTCTCATAAATTTTTATTACCATCAGTAAAATTTGCTGTTGATGCTTATGTGAATTTTGCAAGACAAAGACCTTGGAAAGAAGCTGCGATGTCTTCTTTAACAGAAATGTTTGCACCTCAAATTCATCAACAAAGACTTAGCACTTGGCCTGATAATTATCCTTGGATTGAACAAAAAGGTTTAAGATATTTCCAAAAAAGATTAAGTGAAGCAAGAAGAGATGTTCAACATGGTTTAGCTATTACTCTTGAAGAGTTTAATACAAGAGAATTACAAGAAAAAGCTTTCTCGATTTTACAATTTAAACTAGATATTTTATGGACAATGTGTGATGCTTTATATTTAGCATATGAATTAAAAAGACCACCATATTTTAATTGTGAGAAATAAAATGAAAAATAAAATAATAAAAATAAACCCAAATTTCCAGTTTCAATGGGAAGAAAAACAAAACTGTTATGTGTTGTTATATCCAGAAGGTATGGTTCAACTAAACCAAAGTGCGGGAGAAATTTTAAATCTTTGTGACGGAGAAAAAGGCGTTGAAGAGATAAATAAAATTTTATGTAAAAATTTTGAAATGCAAGATTTAACAGCTGATATAAATGCTTTTTTAGAAGAAGCACAAAATAGAAATTGGATAAGTTATGAATAATGAAATAAAACCACCTTTATGGATTCTTTTAGAATTAACGCACAAATGTCCTTTGGAGTGTGCATATTGTTATAACCAACTTGATTTTGCAAAAACAAAAGATGCGATGAGCAAAGAAGATTGGTTTAGAGTCATGGAACAAGCACGAGATATGGGAGCTGTTCAATTAGGAATTAGTGGAGGTGAGCCTTTATTAAATAAAGATGTAGTTGAAATTGTAAGAAAAGCAAATGATTTAAAATTCTACACAAATCTTATAACATCAGGAGTAGGAGCACCTAAAGGAATAGTTGCAAAACTAAAAGAAGCAGGACTTAAAACAGTACAGCTTGGAATTCAATCTCATGATAGAGATACAATGACTTTAATTACAAATAATAAAAATTCATTTGATGAAAAAATGGCTTTTGCAAAAGAAATAAAAGAAGCAGGACTTCAACTGATTATTAATACTTGTATCACAAGACAAAATATCCATCAAGTGGGAGAAATAATAGAGTTAGCTGATAAATTAGAAGCAAATTATTTAGAAATTGCAAATATTCAGTATTATGGATGGGCATTAAAGAATATAAATGCACTTCTACCATCTCAAGAACAAATCACAAAAGCCCGAGAAGTTACAAAATATTACAGAGAACAAAGAAAAGATATGAAAGTATTTTTTGTAGTTCCAGATTATTTTGCAACAAGACCAAAAGCCTGTATGAATGGATGGGGAACTACATTTTTAACTATAAACCCAGATGGTGTGGCACTTCCTTGTAATACTGCAAATACACTACCACTTACATTTCCAAATGTAAAAGAGTTTTCAATAAAAGAAATTTGGAATGAATCAAAAGCATTTAATTATTTCAGAGGTGATAGCTGGATGCAAGAACCTTGTAGAACTTGTGATGAAAAAGAAAAAGATTTTGGAGGTTGCAGATGCCAAGCATTTGCCCTAACAGGTGATATGAATGCCACTGACCCTGTTTGTATAAAATCACCAAAACATGGAATCATAAATAAAAAAATTGAAGATAGTGTGATTTTTTCAGAAGATAAAATCCTTTATAGAAATAGATTGAACTCTTTGGGGTTTATGTAGAAGAGGTTTAAATCTCTCCTGCCTATTTTTTCAAAAACTCTTTTAAATAGTGTTTTATCAAACTCTCTTTTTCTTCTTTTTTTGTTTTGATTTTTTCACTTACAGTTTTTATTCTTTCATTTAAAATATATTTTTCTATTAGATTTAAAGTTTCTAGTTTTTTGTAGATATTTAGGGCAAAGGTTTTTGGCTCTTTTTCTATTTTGATACTTTTTTCTATAAATTTTAGATGAAAATTATCTAATTCTTCAATTTTTAAATTTTCTAGTTTTAACTCCAAAATATATTCCAACTCTTTGTATTCAAAAAGTGATACATTTGAAATACTTTGAATATATCTATCTAATAAAATATTCACATCTCTATATTTTGAAAATTGTTCATCTGCATTTGCTAAGTATTCATAAACTTTTGGTCTTTCTGTTTTCCAACCATAAAGTGTACTTTTTGGTATATCAAATCTTTCAATTATCTCTTTATTACTTAACATCGATTATCGTCCTATTTAAAAGTGAATCATTATATTTATTCCCGTATCAAGAAAAAAAGTAACACACTGCGATGTTTTAGGATTTGTTATAAGAAAAATGGTCAGTAAATAATCTATAATGTTTTATAGTCTTATTATCGGAAATAATAAAAAGAATATTCTATGAATATTCCGTTAATGGGAAAAAATGAACATACTAGAACTAGAAGAAAAACTACAAAACTTAACACAAAATACAAATAAAGATGATTTTATCTTTGACTTTTTACAAAGCTACGATATGCCAAAAGCAAATATTGCAAAACTTAGAAAAAACAGCGATATAAATACTCTTGAGTTCAATGGAGAATTAATAGTAAAAACCAAAAAACTATTTTTTAAAATAGTAGAAAATACAAAAACTATAAATTTTGAAAATATCTTAAAAGAGCAAAAATCTATGAGGTTTGTTTTTATCACAGATTTTCAAACCATAAAAGCCTATGATTTAAAACTACTTACAACTTTAGATATAAACTTTATTGAGTTGGCTAAAAATAGCGATTTTTTCTGGCCACTTGCAGGTGTTGAAAAAGCCACTATTTATGAAGAAAAAGAAGCAGATGTAAAAGCCTCTATCAAAATGGCAAAACTTTTTGATGAAATAAAAAAATCAAATCCCACAAACACAAAAGATGAAATCCACGCTTTAAATGTATTTTTAACTAGGCTTTTATTTTGTTATTTTGCAGAAGATACGGATATTTTTCCAACTCCAAACCAATTTACAAATTATATAAAAAGTGTGAGTTGTGAAGATGGAAGTGATTTACATATTCATCTAAATACTCTTTTTGATACTTTAAACTCTACAAATAGGGATATTTCAAATCATCTAAAAGAGTTTCCTTATGTAAATGGTGGATTATTTAAAGAATCATTTACTCCTTTGGTTTTTACAAGTTTAAGCAGAAAACTCATCATCGAGTGTGGAGCAGAACTTAACTGGTCACTTATCAATCCTGATATTTTTGGAAGTATGATACAAGCTGTTATTAGTGATGAACATCGAGGCACAAATGGAATGCACTATACAAGTGTGCCAAATATTAAAAAAGTTATAAATCCTCTTTTTTTAGATGAGTTAAAAGAAGTTTACGAAAACTCAAAAGGAAATAGCAAAAAACTAAATGAACTCCACAAAAGAATCACAAATCTAAAAATCTTTGACCCCGCATGTGGAAGTGGAAATTTTCTAATTATTGCTTACAAAGAGTTGCGAAAACTTGAAATGGATATTTTCAAAAGTGGTGAAATGTTAAATATGCCAAGCATAAAACTAAGCCAATTTTACGGAATCGAGCTAGATGACTTTGCCCATGAAGTGGCTATTTTGTCTTTATGGTTGGCTGAGCATCAAATGAATCAAGAATTTAAAAAACTTTTTGGAAACTGTACGCCTACTTTACCACTTAAAGATAGTGGAAATATAGTTTGTGGAAATGCCACAAGGCTAGATTGGCAAAAAGTTTGCCCAAAAAATGATGGTGATGAGATTTATATTTTGGGGAATCCGCCGTATTTGGGGTATTCTTTACAAACTACAGAACAAAAAAATGAAATTGAAAGTTTATTTTCATCGGTTACGAATCGCTTTAAAGAATTAGATTATATTTCTTGTTGGTTTTATAAAGGAACAACATATATAAAAGAATTTAATTCTAAAATGGCTTTAGTAACAACAAACTCAATAAATCAAGGTGAACAAGTATCAATGCTTTGGCCAGTAATTTTTTTAAACAACATTGAAATTAATTTTGCTTATAAATCTTTTAAATGGTCAAATAATGCTAAGTCAAATGCAGGTGTAACAGTATCAATAATAGGGCTAAGAAATAAAAATGCACAAGTAAAATATTTATTCCAAAATGATTTAAAAAAAGAAGTAAAAAATATAAATGCTTATTTAATAGAAAGTGAAAATATAATAATTGAAGGTCGTACAAAACCATTATCAAAACTATCAAAAATGGTTTTGGGTAGTATGGCAAAAGATGATGGAAATCTTTTTTTAAATCAAGAAGAAAAAGAAATATTACTAAATGAATATCCTGAATCAAGTAAATATATTAAAAAAACACTTGGTTCTGATGAGCTTATAAAAGGTATCGATAAATGGTGTTTATGGATTGAAGATAAAGATTTAGAAAATGCTAGAAAAATATCTATAATTAACGATAGATTTGAAAAAGTGTCCTTGTTTAGAGCTAAAAGTAAAGCATTAAGTACTTCTGAATATGCAAAATATCCAAATAGATTTAAACAAAGAACACATAAAAATACAAACTCTGTTATTGTTCCTAGAGTTTCATCAGAACGAAGAAAATATATTCCAACAGATTTTTTGTCAAATGATATTGTTGTTAAGGATAGTGCTTATGCCATCTATGATGCTGATTTAGTAACTTTCTCTGTAATTACATCATATATACATATGGTTTGGATGAAAACATTTGCTGGAAGATTAGAAACAAGATATCGTTATTCATCAGCACTTGTTTATAATACTTTCCCCTTTCCAAAAATAACTCAATCCCAAAAAGAAAAAATAGAAGAGTTAGTAAATATCATTTTAGATGAAAGAGATAAAGAGTATCTAAAAACACTAGCCGAACTTTACGACCCAAACAAAATGCCTGAGGGTCTAAAAAAAGCCCATGAAAACTTAGATTTATATATAGAAAGTATTTACAGAGACAAACCATTTTCAAGCGATGAAGAGCGACTTGAATATCTTTTTAAACTCTATGAAAAGATGATAAAAGAGGAAAAACAAAAATGACAAACCTAATAGAAGTAACATACAATCAAACAGGACAAAGCAAAAAAATAAATCATTTGGGAATGAGAGAGATGCAACAAATGGTTTATGAAAAAAAAGATGCAAAATATCTTTTACTCAAAGCTCCACCAGCATCTGGAAAATCAAGGGCTTTGATGTTTATAGCACTTGATAAACTGCTTCATCAAAATATCAAAAAAGTGATTGTGTCAGTTCCGGAAAAATCTATTGGTGGGTCATTTATGGATACAAAACTTAGTCTTGATGGTTTTGAATCAGATTGGATTGTAAACAGTGAATACAACCTTTGTACAATAGAGTCAACAAAAAGTAAAGGTAGTATTTTTAAAGAGTTTTTACAAAGTGATGAAAAAATACTTATTTGTACACACTCCACTTTAAGAAGTGTTTTTGAAACTATTGATGAAAAAAGATTTGATGATACACTTTTGGCAATAGATGAATTTCATCATATAAGTGCAAGTGATGCAAGTGTTTTGGGTGGAGTTTTAAAATCTATAATTTCAAATTCAACTGCGCATATAATGGCGATGACGGGTTCATATTTTAGAGGAGATGCTCATCCTATCTTGTTGCCTGAAATTGAAGAGAAGTTTGAAAAAGTAACATATAACTATTATCAACAATTAAATGGTTATGAACATTTAAAATCTTTGGGCATTGGTTATCATTTTTATCAAGGAAGATATACAAATGCGATAAGTGAAGTTTTGGATTTGAGTAAAAAAACTATTATTCATATTCCAAATGTAAATTCAAGGGAATCAACAAAACAAGGAAAACATGATGAGGTTGGATTTATTCTTGATGTTATTGGAACTTTGATAGAAGAAGATAAAACTACAGGAGTACATAGATTTCAAACAAAAGAGGGGAAAATCCTAAAAATTGCCGATTTGGTAAATGATGACCCACTTGAGCGACCAAAAATTCAAAAATATTTAAGAGAAATAAAATCTGCTGATGATATGGATATTATCATAGCTTTAGGAATGGCAAAAGAGGGATTTGACTGGCCTTATTGTGAAGTTGCTTTAACAGTTGGATATAGAGCTTCTTTGACTGAAATTATTCAAATAATAGGAAGAACCACAAGGGATAGTGCCAACAAAACCCACGCCCAATTTACGAACCTAATAGCACAACCAGATGCAACTCAACAAAGTGTAGCAAATGCTACAAATGATATGTTAAAAGCTATCACAGCATCACTTTTAATGGAGCAAGTTTTAGCTCCAAATTTTAATTTTAAGACAAAACTACCAAATGATGAAACTAAACATATAGCGGGTGAGTTTAAAATCAAAGGCTATAAAGAACCAAGTAGTAAAAGAGTAAAAGATATAGTTGAACAAGATTTAGCTGATTTAAAAGCCAAAATTTTAAGTGATGCAAGTATAGAAAAAACTTTAGGAAGCAATATAAGTCCTGAGGTTGTAAATAAACAATTAATCCCAAAAATAATAGAAGAAAAATATCCAAACTTAAATGAGCAAGAAAGAGAAGAGCTTCGACAATATGTCGTTGTTGATTCTATTTTAAGTGGCGTTGAAGTGGATATTGAATCAAATAAAATATTTATAAAAGGTACAAAGCAGTTTATAAATATTGATGATTTGAGTATTGATTTGATTGATAAAATAAATCCTTTTCAAAGAGCCTATGAGATTATGTCAAAAAAACTTGATGAAAAGGTTTTAAAACTTATTCAAGAAAGTATTAATGCGTCAAAATCAACAGTAACACAAGCAGAAGCTACATTTTATTGGAAAGATGTAAATAAGTTTTATAAAGAACACGCAAGAGAACCAAACAAAAATTCAAATGATGAATTTGAGAGAAAACTAGCAGAAATTTTACTTTATGTGAAAAACTTTAAAAGAAAACAGGCGCAAAAATGAATATAAAAGAGGACTTTTTAAAAGCTATAAGTGATGACCCTTTTGGATTAACTATTGTAAAAGCAAAAGTATCAACAAATAAAGATGAAGCAAAAATTGTAATAGAGAATTTCGAAAAGATTTTGGGATTTTATAAAGAAAATCAAAAAGAACCAAATAAAGAAGCACAAAGACCTGAGAGAACTTTAGCAATAATCTTAGAATCAATAAGAAATGATAAAAGACAAAAAAATGTGGTGAAACATCTTGATATTTATGGTTTATTAAAAAATGATTTTGATGTGGATATTGAAAAAATAGAGAGTTTTGAAGATGATCCTTTTGGGCTTTTGAGTGATAGTTTTGATAATGAAGATATTTTCACTTTAAAAAATGTATCAAAAGAACTTGAAATGCCTGATTATATCGCTAGTAGAAAAGTGTGTGAGGATTTCTTTAAATATGAAGAATTATTTAAAAATCTGCAAAAAGATTTACAAAATAAATTACGAAAAATAGAAGATTTCAAAGGAGAAAGATTTATCCAAAAAGGCTTATTTTTTGTTTTAAAAGGTGTGGTTGGTTATGTGGCTGATGTTGGGAAACTTCAAAAACAAAATAATAAAATAAATGCAAGATTACATTGTATTTTTGAAAATGGTACACAATCAGATATGTTGCTTCGTTCTTTAAGTGCAGAACTTTATAAAGATGGGCAAGTGATTAGTTTTTTAAATGAAGAGATAGAAGATAAATTTAGTCAAATTACACATGAAGATGAAACAAGCGGATATATTTATATATTAAAATCAAAAAGTAGTGATAATCAAATAAGAGATATAAAAAACCTTTATAAAATAGGATATTCAACCACAAAAGTTGATGATAGGCTAAAAAATGCAAAAAATGAACCTACATATTTAATGGCTGAGGTTGAACAAATTGCAATTTATAAATGCTTTAATATGAATACTCAGAAATTAGAACAATTACTGCATAAATTTTTTGGAAACTCTTGTTTAGATATTGAGATAATAGGAAATGAGGGTAAAATTCATACTCCAAGAGAGTGGTTTATCTCTCCACTTGAAATTATAAAACAAGCTATCTTTATGATTGTAAATGGTGAAATAATTTATTATAAATATGATGAGAAAGAGGAGTTAATAAAGATAAAAGATGATTAAGTTAATGATTCAAGACCTCACTCAGGTCTTTCTATCATATATCCGCTTCCTCTAATATTTTTTATAAAATCCTCTTTTAAAACGGTTTTTACTCTATTAACTTCAGCTCTAATAGTTGCATTATCGATATAATCATCATTCCATACATAATCTCTAAACATGTCATATTGCACAACTAAACTTCTATTTAGTGCTAAAAGTTCTATTATTTGAAGTTGTCTTTTTGGTAAAATATGTGGTTCATTATTGTATAAAAGAGTCATATTTTCAGAGTCAAAACTATAATGTTTTGATAATCTTTTATGTCTTTGTGGCACTATTCTTGTTTTTAAAATCTTATTTATTCTTAAAGTTAATTCTTTTAAATGAAAAGGTTTTTTCAAATAATCAAAACAACCCAAATCAAATGCCCTTGAAATATCTTCAATATCTATAAGTGCCGAAATATAAATAGTTGGAATCATTCTTTTTTCTTCATGCATTTTTTCTAAGATTGTAAAACCATCAATATCAGGAAGATTTATATCTAAAAT
>JAGOIF010000050.1 GCA_017995775.1 Aliarcobacter sp. | reverse complement strand
CCATATTTATCAATTTGACAATCTAAAGTTTTACCAACAATAACTGTATCAATAGTTGTATCCCATACTTTTGTATTACAAAATCTTCCTGTTAGTTCTTGAACTCCATCATCGGCTAAAGGTTTACATTCATTTAAAGTTTCAAATTCAAAAACTGCTTTGTACTTAACTGGATTATTATACTCATCTGCATGATTTCCATCATCAAACCATTTTCCATTATTTCCATCCATAGCTACCCAATGTTCACCTAAAGGTGAAACTTTTTGTTTACCCTCAACTACATCATACTCTTTTACTAAATTATCTGGTTGATTAATAGAAAAATTCTTATACAATAAACTATTACCTTTTACATCTCTAAATCGTGAAGAGTCATAAAAACAATTTGAACCATAGCAAAAGTTTTGAATTTTATTTGGATCTTCTATTCCAATCCATCCGATAGAACCACCGCCAATTAAACTTTTTATAAAATTATTTTCAGAAGCACTATTTGGAATAGCTAAATATCCACCATTGTTTTTTGCTATTTGTTTTGCACTTTCAAAAGTCAATTTATTTACAGAAACTGTATAATAATGCCCATTAAACAACTTAAATTCTTTGTAATCACTGCAATTCATAGCATTTAAAGAGTTAATAAAAACTATAAATATAAAAATAAACTTCATTTAAAATCCTTAATCTAAACTACAACTAAAATCATCAACTGCTTCATCTATAGCCATCAAAATACTTGTTGCTTCTGCAAAATTATCTATTTCTCCACAAGGATGTTTTAATAATTCTCCTTTACTTGAATCAACTGGACAAATACTATAATCATCTCCTGTACACTCAACTATTTTTGTTTTCCAAGTTTTAGTATCTCCTCTACTACTATGATGAGTTTGCCCATCTGTAAATACTGTACTATTTTCTTCTAAATATTTGATTTCACAATATTTAATATCTGGATTTAAAAAATCTATATTAACTTTTGCATTATCATTTCTAACACTCCAACTACCATCTTCATTTTGAGTTTTTCCACTATATGTAAAAGTATAATCTTTAGTATCACCTTTTACACTAACACTATTTTTAATTTTTGTAGTTTGTTTAACATCACTATCAAATTTATTAGTATTTTGATTTTCTACATTTTCATTGAATACATAATAAACACTATTTTCATCATTACTTTGAGAAGCAATAACATTTGTAGTATCTAAATCATGGCTTTTACTTGGTGCTTCATCTGAAAAGTTTGTACAATCTTTATAGTTTTGTCCATAAAAAACTATTTTATTTCCATCATTTTGAGTTTTTGTTATTAGATAGTTTGAGTTTGAACTTTGATATATTGATGAAATAGCTCCACCAATAGTATCAAGAATATTAGTTTTTTGATTTGCAGACAAGCTTCCACAAGTTGAATTTATACAATAAGCTCCACCTAAATTTGTTAATGTTGTCTCTTGTAGAGTTAAATTATTGTTAGAAATATTCCATAAAAAATATTTACAATTTTTCCAACTATTTGGATTACACTTAATAACTCCATTTGTACCCACTCCACTTACTCCACTAAAAGAGAAAGTTTTATCTTTTGAACCATTTAAATCTGTATCAATACTTACATTTATTGTAATATCACTTGGACCACTATATGTTACTTCTAAAAAAGGATTTATTTTATCATTGCATGTAAGATTTGCTTTAAAAGATGTTTTATTATCTACAGTTTTAAATTCACTATCTGATGTTAAAGGAGCTGAAACATTTTTTTGAATATTACTAAAATGACCTCTTAAACTATTTCCAGTTTCAATTCCTTCATTTTTTGCAAATAAAATACTTGAAGATAGCAAAATCAAAAGAAATAGTCTATTTTTCATCAATATATCTCTTCCACTTATCTTCATCAAAACCATGAATTGTATCAACTAAGTTATAGTTTTTATCAATAATTAAAGCAAATGGAACACCAAATCCTTTTATTTTTCTATTTACAATTTCTAATTGTTGTTTTAATTTAGAAGCTGAATCCTTTATATTATATTTTGAAGTATAATACTCTTCACTATCTTTTGTAGGAGCTAAATAATTTGAGATAGTTATATTTTTATCTTTTAAAAATTCATCGAGTTTTTTACAATATGGGCAACTTAGAGATTTGAAAAGCACAATATTATACTTTTGATTTTTGTTTTTAAAATCTAAAATTCCATTTTCAAAAAGCTCTTTTAGATACTTTTGATTTTCAATAGAAACAACTTTTAAATTTTCTATACTTTCATCTAGAGGATCTTTTATATTATTGGTAGTTTTATAGTTCTCTATACTTTTTTGAGTTAATGATTCTCCTGTATTTGTATAAATTTCTCCCATAAAAAGTAATCTTTTATCTGGAATAACATACATTAAACTACCATCTTCAAAATATGCTTCATACATACCATTTACTATTACACTAGCTTTAACTTTTTCTATCTTTGTCCCAGGAATAATACTTTGAACTAAATCAAACTCTTTTTCTTCTATTATAGTTGTAGCACTTAAAAAACTAACAACTAATGATGAAATTAATACTTTTTTAAACATTTTTAATCCTTTTATATTTTTTATTTAAAATTATGAATTTTTTTATAAACCTTCTAATTTCATGTAAATCTGATAATTGATATTTTAATACTCGCAAATTTTTACTATTTTGATTATTCTCTTTATACTGAAAATATTCTATTTCGGCTTGTTCTATTAGTATGACTACTAATTTATATATCCTAAAAATATGCATTAAAAACTCCAGAATTTGCTAATCTTGATTTCATTCTTTGCTCTAAACCTATATAGTAATCATTTATAGTTTTATTTTGTTGCCACTCTTTTAAAGATTTATCAAACCATGTATTTGTCTCTTTTTTAAAATTTATTGAATTTTCACTAATTGAAATAAGAAAATCTTTTACATCTTGTGGTTCTTGCTTATCTGAAGAATTTATTATTTTAAAACTAAGTGCTTTACTTGTAGTTGTAATAATAAAATCAATAAATGCTTTAGTTTCAAGTATTGCTAAATATTCAACTAAACTATCTATATCATCAATTGCTGCTAAAACTTGAGTATTTAGATATTTTGCAATTGGAAGAGGCAAACTATTTATAAACTTTCTATCATTTTGTGAAATTTCTGTTTTACTCTTCATAGAAGATAAAATACTTCCTAATCTTGTTTTATATATCTCTTTAATACCTATAAAATTTGTTTTGTCAGAAATAACTGTTGGCATACCTTTATGTTCTGAATTTGTTTTTACATAAACGTATTCTATATTTTTACCACCTTCTAAAAAAGATTTAAACTCAATACTTTGTCTAGGAATAAATTTTAATTTTGGTGTACCATTTGGACTTCCAGCTTCTTTAGCTTGAGAACCTGATAGTTGAGATTTATAACCTACAACATCACCTATCATAGCTCTTACAATTGATGTAAATAAATTGCCACCATTAGTATCTTTTCCTAAAATAGATACATCTAATGAACTTGATTTTTCTATAGCTTCTTCTATTAAACTTCCTTGTAAAATTGCATCTTTTGTAGCTTCTTTTGCTAATTCAGTATTTCCCCCCATATAATATGAAACTGTATTTAAGTAATCACTCCATGTAGATTCTTGATTTGATTTTGCACTTTCTGTAGCTGAAATAAAATTATTACTTTGTCCACTACTCATATTTGAATCAATTGCAGTCAATAGTTTGTCTGCTGCAAATTCACCTATTCTTTTACTTGCTTTACAAGTATCCATATTAAAATTATTTATCTGGTTAGCAATATTTTCAAGCCAGTTTAATGTAGTTTTACAATCTTCACATAAAACACCCAATGCCATTTGAAAAGCAAAAGCTGGAGCTGCTGCACTTATTGCTTTTAATTTTTCAACTAAATAATCAACATTCAAATAAGAAAATCCTCCAAATGTAGCATCTATTCCACCACATCCCATACCAAATCTTGGAGCTTCTAAATGAAATGGTGAAAAAGATTGATTATTGTTAAATCTCAATCTTCCTGAACCTAATGTGTATAAACCTCTTGTTTGACTTTGGTAATATCCTGGATTTTCAACAGCAGCATTTATGCTATCATCTAAAAAACTCTGCATACTCCCAGCTTGAGAGAATGAACTAAATAATATAATCAATAAAATAAACTTTTTCATATCAGTCCTTTTGCAGTTGCTATAATTCTATTTTTATCAATAAATCCAAAATATCTACTATCCCAAGACTTAGGATGTATTCCACTAACAAAATATTTGTTATTCGGAATAACTCCATTAAAAACATAAGGTTTTAAACTTTTCCCCTCTCCATCTTTTAATAAAGCTTTACCTATAAACTCTCCATTACAAAAATATTCATAATTTTCATTTGTAATTAAACTTTCTCCAGATATACAAGATACAATTTTTACAAACTGTTCATCTTTTTTATAGTTATAAATATCTTCTCCTGGATATTTAAAAACTATCAAATCATTTTTTTTGAAATCTAAATCTTTTTTATCAATTAAAAATAGATAGTAAGGTAAAGATGGAGTAGCACTAAATCCTATTTTATAAGATTTACTTAAAGTATAAATACCATGGAAAAAAATCATCAAGAATATAGTAAATAATAAAAGATTTTTACTCATAGTAAACCTTTTGAAATAAGCATTTTTTGAACTATTGGAGTTAAATCTTTAATATTTCCTTTAAATATATGCTCTTTTTGAAAGATAGGCTTATTATAAGATTTAGATATATTTTCTAGTAATGAATCGATTGTTTTAATCAATAATTCTAATTCTTTTTCTTTACTATCAACGTCTTCATTATTTAATAAAGCTTTTTTAATTTGTAATTTTTTATTATCGAGTAAATCTTTACTACTAAATACAAATATTTCATTATCTATTTTACTTTTATTGAAATAATCATTAGTTAGAACTACTATCAAACTTACTATTACAGTAATTAATATATTTTTAATTATTTCAATCATGCTGCTTGTTCTCCTTTTATTAGGAAATTAATTGCATCTTTTTTAGATAAATTATGCATTTTCATTATGTTATTAACTTTTCTTTTATCATCTTGATCTGTTGTTGTTAAATAATAAAAATATTTATTCATAACTAACCTATACGGGATTTTTTGTTGATCAGGAGTAATTAAAAATAGTTCTGAATACTCTGGTTTTACAGTTGTAACAGCCCTAATTAGTTGCTCTTCGATATAATCAAATTTAAATGCAGATGAAGCAAATAACATATTTAAAGAAGTCTCTTCTTGACCTAAAAATATTTTCCAAGGACTATTTGCTAAAATAACTCTTCCAGCTCTAGTTAAACCTTCGGTATTATTTATATCTTCAAAAGATTGTGTAGCTATCCAAATTGAAGCAAGATGTTTTCTAAATCTTCTATATGCTTGTTCTATTGCATCATCCATCATCTCATTTTTTCCCAAGAATTTGTGAACTTCATCAATAATAACAAGAATTCTTCTACCTCCATGTTCTGCATCTTTTTCTTGTTTATAAACAGCATTAGATTTATGATATTCCCAAATAAATATCATTGCATCTCTAATTTCTGCTATATTCTCAACTTTCCCAAGTTCTAATACGGCTAATTGATTGTTTAAATCTATTTGACTTTTTCCTGATAGAAAATCTCCATAAAGCTCTCCTTTACAAAATGGAGTTAAAGCTATTGCAAAATCTTGATATCTTGAATCATCTATTTTTCTTATCTCATCTCTAATATTTGTAATTTCTAAATTTTCTCCCAAGTTATCAAATAAAATTCTAATAATCTCTTGAATCTTTGGTTTTATAATATTTTGTAATTTTAAAGCTTCTGATTTTAATTTTGAAGCACCAAGAGAGTAAATCCAATCGCTAAAAAAGTTTAAATCATCTAAACTAAGCTCTTTTAAATCTGAAAATGGATTAAAGGAAATTGGTTTATCTAAATCAATCTCTATATATTGTCCATATAGTTCTTTACAAATTGGCTCATAACTTCCACCAATATCTGTAATAAATATCCTATCTCCTCTTGTATGAGAGTTTAGTACCATATAATTCAATAATACAGATTTTCCTGCTCCTGATTTTGCAATAATATATCCATTTTTAGATGCACTTGTTTGAAAAAAATCAAATCCAGCTAATTGCCCTCTTTTTGAGATAAAAAGATTATTTGGATAATTTCCTTTAAAATCAGCTTCAACTGGAGCAAATTGCGCAACTTGATCTGAAAATAGTTTAAAAGGATTTCCTTGAATATAATCAAAGTAATCTTGATTTAATCCTAAAGGTAAATTTGATAGAAAAATTGGTAAATGTGCTGAATCTGTTCTTCCTAAAGCAATTCCAGAAGTATCTCCACCAGAAGCCCAAAATGTTTGGATACTTGTAGCATTTTTATCAGCAAATTCATAATTATCGCCAGATACTAAAATAACCAAATCCATGTTATATAAAGATTCAAAATCTTTCAATCTTCTATTTACACTTTGTGCTTCAGCTTTTTTATCTAAAAGCTTCGTATCTGTATTTTTTACTCTCTTATTTACTAAAGAGTTTTGTTTTTTACCAATAGATAAATTCTCTCTTCTTGCAACTTTATTAATATTTAGAGTAACCATAAAAGTATCATTAAACTGATTTGTATTACAAGCTTGAGTTATATAATCACCCAATTTTTTACCAAAATCTTGAATATGTGCATATTCTGGTAAACTAGCGACTGATAGACCAATCCAAGTTTTTCCAATAAAAGAATTAGCATTGTTCTTTTTACCAATTTGAATATATAAGTCTTCAACTTTTACAATATTTTCACTACTTACAACTTGTTTATTAAACAATCTTCTATTATCATATTTTGGAATTTCTTTAAAACTATGTTTTGGATTTATAAGTTCCCAAAATATTGGTTTTAAGTCATTAAGCTTTAGTTCATATGGAAAAAATGAGTTTGTAGATAAAATATTTTTTACATGATTTTTAATATTTAAAAGTTTTTTTTCATCTTTACTTTTAAATGAAAAAAGCAATCTATGATTTTTAATTGATGTTTCCATAGAGTAAGATATGCAATTATTAGTTTTTTCTCTAAAAAAATCTCCTATACTCTTAATAGCTTCTCTAATAGTTTCATTTTGTGAAGTATGATCAAACTCCCAACGATTTATTATTGATTCAATATTTTTACTACCCCAAAGATGAACTTGCATAAATATATCATCTGGAAGTTTTTTAAGTATAGATTCTATTGTTTCTGATGTTTTTGTACCAGCTCTAATATGTGGAACACACTCAAAAACAAAGCCAAAATATCCATCATTACAATTAATACTATTTTCTGTTGTTGAAATTGGGCGTATAAATTGACTAATGCTATCTCTTTTAAATAGCTCTTTATACTTTTTAGTAGGTAAAGATGCGAAATCTTCATTAAATGTTACAAGTTCTTTTAACCATTGTTTAGGATTTATTGACATCAAATCCCTCCAATTGTATCTTCTTCTACAATTTTATTTTTAAAAGTATCATCAAAAATAAATTTACTAGATTCTAGTTTTGTCTCTAAATATCCACCATAATCTATATCATTTTCTGAATTTTCAAAAGGTAATACTAATATTTTTATAAACTTACTCTCTTTTACATAAGGTATTGGTATCTCCTTTATTGGTTCATTTTTTATAGATTTTGTATCAATGTTTGTTTTAATATTTGGAGTATTTAATACTGTTTTATTTTGAACACAACCACTAAAACCTACAACCAAACTTATTACAGTTATATTTTTAATTAATCTTTTCATCTATTTTTCCTTTTCTTTATTATCTATTTCATTTATTGTCTCTTTGTAAGTATCTATAATAGAAGATGTACATTTTCCAACTATTCCAGGATTACAAGTAAATTCATTGTCATAAGGAGTTAAACAACCACTAAAACAAAAAGTTATAAATCCCAATATGAATAATTCAGCCATTGTTTTCATTCTCATCCTTTTTTTGCTTTTCAAAATCAACTGGTTCTAAAACTAAACCATCTGTAAAAACTAATCCAACATCTTGAGCAAGAATTTCAACTGTTTCAGAAATATTTCTAGCTTTTTCTAAATAGAGCTCTTTTGCACTTTCAGCAGCAGTTCCTAATCCACCACCAAGCATATTATTAACTCTATCTTTTGTATCAATAGATTGAGTTGTTGTAGTTCCTAAAGGAGAAGAAATTTGAGTTTGTCCAGTATTTTTAAACATTTCAGCAGCACCTTCAAAAACTCCTGCAAGAAACATTCTTTTTAGCATCTCATTTTGTTTAGATACAACATGCCCTGGTAATCCTTGTTTATTATCAACTAAAGAAGTTATATAACCTTCAGCTTTTGTATCATAAACTTTTTTACCATCTTCATTTACACATACAAATTTCACAAATCTAAAATAAGCTCTCTCATCACTTAATTGTCCATATCCTTCTACAAGTAAATTACACTCTTTTATATTGAACTTTTTTCTATTTGGTAAGAAAGCTACATCTTTTATCATAACAACTGTACTCATTGGTTTACTCATTGAAGTAGGAGCATTTAATCCGTGAAGCAAAGCTCCACTTGAAATAGATGTTGTTGGGATATAAAGTTTTTGTTTTACATCTTTAGTTTTTTTTTCAACTTCTTTTTTTCCAAAACTTGTATCAATAGGATTTTCTGTATTATTTAAATTTTGCTCCATTAATCTATATAATACTTTTGGCTCTTTTTTTAAATCAGTATCAAAATTTGAATTATTTCTTTCTTCCATTAAAGCTGGTATTTGTGGAAAACTATCATATAAATTTTCATTTTTAAAGTTTTGAGAATTTATTGGCTTTTTATCTTTCTCTAAAATCATATTTTTTAAAGATTCAAGCTCTTTTTTCATTTTTTCATTCTCTGATTTTAAATTATCTTGACTAGAAACAGCAATGTTTAGCTTATCTTCTATTGAATCTGTATATCTTGTAGCTACAAGTTCATCTTCCTTAAATAAACTCATATTTGTATCATTTGAAATATTTGATTTTTTATCTTGAGTATTAAGCCCTGATCCAATAACAAATATTAAAAAAACTATTATGATTAAAGGTATTCCTATTTTTAATGCAATCTGCTTTAACTGTAATAATCTATCCATTTAATTACCTACTATAATAATTACTTGAGTAGATTGATTTTTTAAAAGTTTTTTATTTTTGATAGCTATAGCTCTTTTATTTTTTAAATCCAGATTTAAAAATAGCTTTTCATTTAAACTATCTATATTTTCACGAGCTACAACATTAAACAAATATGCACTATATATTTTTCCTTTAAATATATATAGTGGATTTACAGTTACATGTTCTATTATAGTTGCTTCTGTTTTCAGTCTGTTTTTTTCATAATTTTCAACTTCTTCATTTAAAAATATATTTTTTGTAATATCTTTAAATATCTTTCTTGGTTCATTAACTTCAAACTTCAAAAGGTTTTCATTTTTATTTTGAATATTTTGAATAATATAAGTCTTTGCATCTGCCTTTATAGGCTCTATAGTAAAAGAATAAGTTCCATTATTTGTAGAAATAAATAGTTCACTCTTTTTTGCATTTGTATAATCTATATCTAAAATTTGCTCTTGTTTATCAGCAACTTCAACTTTTACCATAGGTTTAAATTTTATAAATACAGAGTTATTTGCTCTATAAATATCTACATTTTTCTCTTTAGAGAAAATAGGTTCTGAATTTATTTCATTATCAAATATAAGCCTATTCCAACTATCTTGAGATAGTTTTATATTCACTATATCACCATAGTAATTAACTGTTTCTGTAGCATTTAAACTTATAATGCTAAATATTAGTAATATCAATTTTTTCATTTTGTCTTCTCCACTCCTATATTTTTTATTCTAAAGTATGTTCCATACTTAACAATATATTCAATAGTCAATTCAACTGTTTCATAATCATTGTTATTTGTTTTTAAAGTTTCTCCAGAAACTCTTCTTTCTCTAATTCCTTTAATCTTTATTGTTTTTGAATTTTGGTTAATATCAATATTTTTTACATAAAAGATTTGAGTAATCTTATTTCTAATAATATACATAGCTTCTAATCTAAGATTTTTTTTAACTTCATCAAAGTTTTGACTTTCAACAAGAGGTAGTAGCATTTGTAATTGTTCATTTGCATTAGCATAAGTAATATTTTGAGTTAAAGTGCTAATATAATAAGCAAATTGGTTTAATTTTTCTAAATCTTCAAATCCATCAGCGATAACTTCATCTTTATTTATTGAATAAGGTGATTTTAAAATAACCTTTTGATTCATAGAAAAATATATAACTGCACCAATAAGAATAATAATACAAGCTAATTGAACTATATTTACTAAAACTACCCATTTATACTTGTATCTATTTTCATCTAAATCATTATCATAAGTTTTTTTATCCATCTTTATTTCCTAACTACCAGTGAATTCTTTTATATAGCTTTTAGGAAATTTAGTAGAATTCTTCAATCCAAATTTGTAAGCTAAATGAAATTTAAAAGATTTAACTCTAGTTGCTTTTAGTTCATGCAACCAAAGCATTCCCAAATAACCTAAATAGACTATTATTCCCATAAACCCTAATTTTAATTGTTCTTGAAAAACATAAACTATAATAATTGCAACAAGTAATATAGAAACTTCTTCTAACTCATAGTTACCTATCATAAACACATTTTTAATGTGTTTATGAATATAAATATAGTCGCCGTTATCTTTCATATTAATATTGCTCCAGAAATTCCTGAAGCTAATGCAGTTAATGAACCAATACCTAATCCTAATGCACCTTGGGGTAAAGCTTTTAAAGAGTCTCCTGTTTCTTTATAAATTCCGTAAGCTTTCCATAAAAATCCTAATGCTAATAAAGCACCTATATATGTATCTCCTAAAGCTGCATCAACCTTATCAAAAATAGGTTTTGCTCCATAAGCATCACCAGTTCCTGCAAATGCAACACCTAAACCCAATACCAATAAAAAAAATGTAATTTTTTTCATTCTAATCCTTCGTATAATAAATTTATGTAAATATAACTTAATATATATTAAGTATAACTTACAATATAAATATTATAAAATTAGAAATAATTTATTCTTTTTATAGTTGAGTTAATAGTTTACGATAGTTGTTAATTAGCTTTTTTTTATAGATATTATTATATTTTGGTGTCATAGAGTGATAAGAAGCTAAAACTTCCCAATTCCATTTTCCTTTATTCATTTTAATTTTTTCTTCAACTATTTCACAAGCATTAAGATAAGATTTTTGTTTATCAAAATAAGTATATAACGGATACTTGAAGTTATTGTAGTTGATTTGAAATAATCCTAAATCAAGATTTGTTATATTGTTTTTAATTAAAGCATTTGAAATATTTGTACAGTTTTCAAGATTAATACAATTTATTACCATACTGTCTTTAGTTTTTTGATATCCAAAAGAGTTTGCTATATTTTTGAACTCTTTTAAAGTTGAAGTTTCATTTGTTCTAATTAAAAAAGGATATTTTCTTTCATTCTCTGTAATTTTTATAGTTTCTAATAAAATATTTGGAACTATACAATTATTAGCAAAAAGCTCTATCTGTAAAAGCAGTAAGATACTAAAAAATATTTTTATAAAAACCATTATAAAGTCAAAATCAAAGTTATATAAAAAAATATATTCAATGAAATCATAATGATAAAATTAGGCTTTTTAGATCTAAATATATAAATTGAAGATATCATAATAGGTATAACAAAAGACAAGTATGTAATTAAATCCATATATTTTTGTTCCATTATATTCTCCATATATTTTTTAAAATTATGGCTTAATATATATTAAGCAATACTTACAATAATTTATTTTTAAAACATATTTCAATAAACTATCAAAATGATAAACAATACAAAAGAATTAATCAAAAAAAATCTTGGCATAAACTTAAGTGCTTTCTGTAATCAAAACGGCTTTGATTTAAACACATTAAATAATCTATTATCAGGTAAAACAAAAGGTGATAGAGAAGGCACAAATGCATATAAAATTAAAAACTTTTTAATTGAAAATGGATTATTTATAGAAGAAAATAAAGATGAAGATATTCAAATAAATACAGATAATATTAAAAATCCATTATTAAAAAACTTTTTTACATTTAATTTAAATAAAAAACTATCTTCAATTAAGACAGCTAAAGAGCTTATAAAATTAACTCACAAAAAAGTACCTGCAATTTTAGATTTATATTTTGATATAACAGTTCAAGATTATATAAAAGATAACTATTTTACAGAGAAAAATATCAATGCAAAAGACTTTAGCCAGTTTTGTTTTGGAACATCTGATGGTTCTACAAAGGGTAGTAAAGCCTATTTTATAAAACAAAAACTAATTATTGATGGAATATTACCAATCATCTCAAAATAATCTTACATTTTAACAAATATACATATATTTTTAAATTTATATGTATATTTATTTTTTTATACATCTTTTTTATAAATTATGAGTATTTATAAATATATATACATACTTTTAAACAAAAAAATATCTATTTACTAATATATACAATCTTTTTATTAAATTTACATATTTTTTAATAAATATTTATACTTTTTATAAAATATACATCTATTTGTAAGTTATACTTAATATTTATTAAGTAATAATTACATTATAAATTTATTTAAAGGATTAATATATGAAAAATACAGCACTTGTAATCAACTCAAAAGGAAGTGTAGGTAAAACACCTATATCATTTAACCTAGCTTATGATTTAGATATGAATATCATAACAAATGATAAATCAGCTCTTATTGCTTGTTATAAAGATAGAACAACATTAACTAATCAATTAGAACTAATGGAGAATAGTTTATATGATTGTGGAGGATTTTCTGCACCTGGTATTTTAAATATTGTAGAGCAAGTTAATATAATTATAGTTCCAGTTTTTAATGATCCATCATCACTGATACAAACTAGAGATACTTTAAAGCAAATTTTACCATTAGCAAAAAAAGTTGTAATTGTAACTACAAAAACAGAAAATAAAGATGCAGACATAATAAAGAATAATCTTGATAAAAAATATCCTGGACTAGAATATTTTAATCTATCGTTAACAAAGGCTTTTAACCACTCATTAAAAACAGGCAAATCTATTAAACACTTAGTAGAAACAGATAAAATTTATGAAAATTGGTTTGGTGATTTTGTACAAAATAATTATATCCCATTTTTAAATGCAGTAAAAAAAGAGTTGGAGCTATAAAATGGTAGAAATAGATTTTGATGAACTTGATAATATTGAATTTAACACATTTAATGATCAAGATAAAAAAGCTAATTTTCTTAATAAAAGAAAAAAAGTTATAAAAGGTACATCAGAAGAGAAAACTGAAAGAATAGGACTAAAATTTACACCTAAATATAAGCAAGAGCTAGAACAGTATAAAAAAAGCTTAGGAGTTAGAACTTTTAATGCTCTTTTATATAAACTAATTGAATTGGGTAAAGAAGCTCATATTCAAGAACTTCAGAAACTTATAAAAAAGGATTAACAATGTTAAAAACTGTACATATTAAAACAAAAAGTTTAGAAGAAAATGGGGCAACGACATCATCTTGGTTTGGTGCTGAAAACTTAAATATAATGACTATAGTTGATGGAGAAGAACTTTCTAAAGAGATAGAAGTTCAAGGGAATATTTTAATTAAAGATGGTTATCAGATATTAAGTATTTTACCTATTACATCAGAAAAAAGAGTATCAAACCACTCTGTAGCATTCACATCAAGTGTAATTATTACAGCATTAAAAATCAACTGATTATATCAGTTAGTTTTTTGATTAATGGATGTTTTCTAAATAAATATATGAAAACAATAAAAAGTACAAATATCAGTACATAAATATCAAAAGTTAGATTCATAAATGAATTCTAATATCAAAAGGATTTAAAGATGTTTAAAACAGCAATAAAAGAGTTTCTAATTTTTAGTGAAGCAGAATATAAAGCTTTCATGAATAGCGTTATTATACCTATTATTTTAACTCTATTAAGCTCAAATTTACTAATTGGATTATGTTGGATTTTATTAGTAACAATAATATATAAATTTATACATAAAAATAAAACCGAAAATGCTAGAGTATTTTTTAAATTCTTAAAAGTTTTAACTTTAGTATTCTTAAATACAATAGTACTTATTCTTTTATACACAATTATCTAAAACATAGAAGTAATTTTACTTTTGTGTTTAATCTTATAAAATTCATTTATAAATTTCTAAATAAATACTAACATAAATTCTCAATTGTAGTGTTACTTATTTAATGTTATAAAATTTAATTGTTACTTTGTATTTGTAGCAATAGTAATTCCTAAATGTACCATAAAATCGAACAAATTTCATATAACTATTAATTCCAAAATGAATGGGTATTATTTTTTAGATTGGATAGGCATTAATTCCAAAATGAATGGGTATTATTTTTTAGATTGGATAGGCATTAATTCCAAAATGAATGGTTAATTATAAAATTAAATTCTAAAAATATATCATATAAGGACACCTAAAAAGATACCTTTAACAAATAGTTAAACTATTAAATAAAAATATTTGTAAACAACTACCTATTTATAACACTTTATAAGTGGCGACCCCAGCATGATTCGAACATGCGTCAT
>JAGOIF010000143.1 GCA_017995775.1 Aliarcobacter sp. | reverse complement strand
AGATTTGCTAAGAATGTTGTTGTAAGTGCATTTTGTAGTTGTATTTGTGCTTCAGTCATTTTTTACCTTTAATTTTTATTATCATTTCTATAATTTCTCTAACAGCACCATCTCCACCACTTTTTGAAAGTTTTATAATATTTGGAATATTTTTTATCTCTTCTAGTGCATTTAGAGGACAAGCTGCTATTCCAACACTTGAAAGCAACTCTTTACAGTTTATATCATCCCCTATATAAGCAACTTCATCTAAAGAAATATTTAGTTCTTTGCAAATCTCTTTTGCAACATCTAGTTTTCCTTTATGTTCTAAACCTTGATATAGAAAATCGACTTTTAGTTTTTTTGCACGATTAGCTACTATTTTTGTATTTTCACTTGTAATAATTCCTGTTTTTATACCAGCTTTTCGTAAAAGTTCAAATCCTTTTCCATCATGAGTATTAAACTTTTTAAACTCTTCGCCATTTTCTCCATAGTACATTCCTGCATCTGTTAGAGTTCCATCAACATCAGATAAAAAAAGCTTTATTTGATACTCTTTTTTTCTTTTTGAAAGTATATACTTGTACATCATTTTTTCAGCAATTAACCAATCATCTTCTTCATCTATCTCAACTGCTGTAAACTCTTCCATTTCATATATAGCTATTTTGCCACTAAGTCTATTTTTGTCTTTTTTTATATTTTCTATGCTATTTATATAAAAAGCTCCATTTTCCATAAAAAGTCCATCAAAATCTTGTCTTCGTGGACGGTTTGTAAAATCATAATTTATAGGATTTGCGTTTTTATCCCAAAAAAATCTTTTTGTTCTTATACAAGTGAGTAATGAATCTGCTTTTTCATTTTTTAAAGTTTCTAAAGCCTTATCAAAATCTTTTGTTTGAGTAAGTGGAGAAGTTGCTTGAACCAAAAAAAACAAATCATTATCTTTAAAGTTTTGTCTATTTATAAACTCCAACATTACAGATTCTGTACTTGCAATATCACTTGCATTTTCTTTATCCCTATCATATATATCAACTTTTGAAAAATTAAAACTATTTACTACATTTTTTATCTCTTCACAATCAGTTGCTACAAAAATTTTATTAATATTTTTTGAATTTTCTAAAGCTTCAAGATTCCAATATACTAAAGGTTTACCACAAAACTCTTTTATATTTTTAAATGGTATTGATTTACTTCCACAACGAACTGGTATAAATGCTATATTCATTTAACCTCTTTTGTGAAACAAGCAATCAAAGTATCTGTTGCCCCAAGAGTTGCTAATTGATTCTCGTAAGCTTGATTTAAATCTTTTGAGTCTAAGAAATTTCCCCATTTTTCATGACCACCAGCCTTGTTTTTACTTAACCAGTATAAATGATTTGATAAAGTGTATCTTTGAATATGCTTTATGAATTCTACTTTAAGACCAGCTTTTTTTGCTAAAAGTTCTAATGTATGTTGTGTATATAAATAAAGATGACAACTCCAATAAGTAAAATTAGAGAATGCTTCATTTTCATAAATTGTAAGAAGAGCATCATTTGCATTTGGTACTTCAATTATTAATTTTCCATTATCTTCAAGTAATTTTTTTAATTTTTCAAAAATAATTAAAGGCTCTTTTATATGTTCAACAACATGAAAGGAAGTAATAATATCAAATTTTTCATTTATTCTATCAAGGCTATTTTCAATAGATATATTTTCATCTTTATAAAAAGGAATTATTGCTTTTTCTAATTCTATACCTAAAACTATTTTAGATACATTTCTTGTAAGTTTTAAAAAACCACCATTTCCACTTCCAAAATCTAATACCTTTTTATTTATTAAAGAATTTTTCAAAAATTTAAATCTTCTTGTATCATCTGCTAAAGTTTCATTCCTCCATTTATAAAAATCAAAAGTTTGGTGCATATTTGAATTTTCATAAAAAGTTTCATCTATATGATTATCTTGTGATAAAAAAACCAAACCACAATCACAACACTCAAAAATCTCTAAATTTTTATTATCCCTTACACTACCTTTTCTTTTTTTATAATTTTTACTATTACAAAGATTACATTTCATTTTATTACTTTCTATTTCTTTATTATAAAAGAAGGAATATGTGACATAGGCAACTTCTCTATAATCAAACCTTTATCAGCAAAAAATTCATCAACTGCCTTTGTCTCACCTGGAAATGTTCCATAATCATCAAACATTATAATTCCACCATTAACTATCCTATCATACATATTTTCAAGTATAGTAACGGCTGGTTCATACACATCAGTATCTATGTGCAATAAAGCAATTTTTAAATGTTCATTATTTTGGCAATATTCTGGAATAGTTTTATTAATATCTCCTTTTATAAATTCATAATTCTCAAGTTTCTTATATTTCATTATTTTTTCTATCTCTTCTAATTCAATACTATTTTCTCCAGCTGTATTTTTAAAATTTTGTAAATATTTTTTATCATCTTCAAAATCAGTATCGGGGAAAGCTCCAAAAATATCAAAACCTATAAGTTTTCTAGAATATCTAGATTCAAGTAAATCTCTAAAATGTGCTAATCTAAAAAAAGAATTTCCTTTAAAAAGTCCACATTCTACAATAGCCCCAGGTAGAGTAACTATCCTTTTATAAAGTTCATAATGGGCTATAAACTTTCCAAATCTAGCTTCTGTAGAAGTTGCATAAAAACCATTTTCATATTCAAACATAGCTTCTGTATTAAAATTATTTAAAATCATTTTTATTTCCTACTCTTTAATTTATCTCTTTGAACCTTCTCTATTGGAAGAATTTCTTCTTTTTTATAGTGTAAAGCTTCAAAAGTTTCATTCAAACCATCAACCAAGTTTTTAAGTTCATATGGCTCAAGTGAAGCTCCATGATCTGTACCTTTCCAAGTTTTATCTTTTGTAAAGTGTCTCTCAATCCATCTTGCACCCAATGTATAAGCGGCAATATCAAGATTTGTTCCCAAGTGATGCCCAGAAAAACCTATCTCATTTACTCTATTTCCATATTTTTCATATAACCAATTTATCTCTAAAAGTGCCACATCACAAGCTGGAACTGGATAACCAGAAGTACAAGAGTAGATAAGCAATCTTGATTTTGCTTGATTTGTCTCTTCAAAAAATTTTACAATCGCTTCAACTTCATCTTTTGAAGTCATTCCAATAGATAATTGAACTTGTCCTTTAAAATCATCTCTTAAAACTTTTAACATCTCAAAGTTGTTATTACAAGCAGATGGTACTTTTAAAAATTCTGGATTAAAAGTTATCATCTCTTTTGCACTTGTTACATCCCAAACAGAAGTGCTATAAATCATACCGATGCTATCACAATACTCTTTTAGCTCTTTATTTTGAGCTACATTAAACTCCAAAAATTCTCTATGAGCACCATAAGTATCACCATATGAATTTTCAGGTACTGGATGTGGAGCATTATATTGTTCTTCTGTAAGTAATTCTTTGTTATTTCTTTTTTGAAATTTTACATATTTTGCACCACTTTGTTTTGCTAAATCTATTAACTCTTTTGCTATTTCAAATTGTCCCATATGGTTACAACCAATTTCTGCTATTACCTTTGGTTCTTTATAATCAAACTTAAATGCCATTTTATTTCCTCCCATATTTATCTTCATATCTTATTATATCATCTTCACCGAAATAGTCTCCAAGCTGAACTTCTGCAAAAATTAAATTATCAATAATAGATGAATTTATGATTTTATGCTTACAACCTTTAGGTATATAGATATATCTTCCTTGCTCAATATTTAAAATAGTCTCCTCAAGGATTATTTTTCCTTCACCTTTTATAACTATCCAATGCTCTTCTCTTCTTTTATGTTTTTGTAAACTCAATTCTCCTTTTGGGAAAACAGTTATTATTTTTGATTGAACAAATTCAGCCAATAATGTACTTTTGTAAAATCCCCATGGCTTTGGAAATATTTCATAATCTAACTCATGCTCATCAATATAAGGTAGCTTTTTCAAATCATATTCTATATCTTTTAGCAACATCACATGGAATTGTTTTTTTGTTATGACATTAACTAACTTTCCACTATTGTCAACTATTGGTATAAAATTGATTTTATCTATTTTAAAATATTCAAAAAGTTTTAAAAATGAATCTTCTTGATTTATACAAATAAATTTGTTATTATAGATAATATTGTCAGCTAAAGACAAGCCTCTTAATATCAGTCTTCTTATTTCACCTTCTGTTATAATACCTATTAAAACTCCTGTCTTATTTAAGACTATTAAGAAATTCTTTTTTGTTTTATCAATAATTCTTAAACATTCTAAAATAGTTGTATCTTCTAATATTGTATTTTCTTTAAAACTATTATTCAAAATATTTCCTGTTTTTAAATATATTTATTATATTCTAACCTAATTTATTTAGTATTTTATTAAATTATGCAATAATAGATTTATATTTTTAGAGGAAAAAAAATGAGAGAAGTAATACCTGAAAATATTTTAAAAATACAAAAAAAACTTGCATCTTTTGAAAAAGACTCAAGGAATTACAAAAAATATACAAAAATATTAGCAAAACATATAAAAACACACACTATGA
>JAGOIF010000049.1 GCA_017995775.1 Aliarcobacter sp. | reverse complement strand
TGTCTATTTAGAATGTGTTGAAAATAGTTTTGTTTATATATTTCATCATAGACGTTCATAATAGCGCCTCCAGGGTATCCAAATACTACTTCAACCCCTTCTTGATGTAATGATTCTACAACCATTTTTGCGCCAGTCATTTTCATAATAATTCTCCGTTTTTCTAAAAATAAGTATTTATTTTACTCAAAAATAAATTAATTTATGGTTTGATGAAAGAATTAATTTGATAAATTATTCTTGCTTATAAATAAAATATTTTTTTTACGATTTTTCATTAATACCAAAAGCTTATTTATAAGTAATTTTAAACTAATTACTGTATAATATTTCTAATAAAATTAAAGGAGTAAAAATGGATGTAAATAGTATAAATAACAACATCTCTACCCTTAATAACTCATCTGCCTTACAGTTAGAAAAATCTAATTCAGCTAGTAAAATACCTAGTAATAACAAAGAGTTTTTAAACTTAAGTATAAATGATTATAATAAAAAAAGAGATGAATTATCTTCAAACGTTCAGTCGTTAAATGAAGGGATTGCCACAAGCAAGATTGCTCAAAATTCAATCGAAAAACAACAAAATTATTTAACTAATATTCAAAATAAACTTGAAAATATAAATAATTATGAAGATAAAAATGATATAAAACAAAGTATAAATGATGATTTAAGATCTTTTAATAAAATCGCTTACGATACAAAATTTAAAAATGAATCACTATTAGTTTTGAATTATTATGATGATAAAACTAGTATTAATGTTGGAACTAAAAATTCAAATTTTTCAATAGAAAAACCAAATACTGCAAGTTATGCAAATGATATTTTTGAAACATTAAATAGTGGTAATTTAAATGATCCAGAAACATTAAATAATGTTATGAATAAAGTTTCAAGTTCAGCGAATCAATTAAAAAACACTTATGATGATTTTACAGAATTTGGAAATAAATTAGAATCAAGTGCTAGAGAGACAATCAAAACTCAGATTGATTTATATAATGACAATAAGTACAATAAAGACAAAAACTTTGGAAAAGAATCAAGTGATTTTTCAAAAACAAATATAAATGTAAACCTTGGATATTTAGCTGCTTCTCAAGCTAATATAGTTCAAGAACAAAGTGTTAGATTATTATCTTAATCTTTTAACACTTTGTAAGACAATAATTTATAGCAACACCTTCTCTTAAGCCATCATCTAAAACTATTGATTCTTTTTTATTTAAAACATCGAATATTGCTTTATAAATAAATATCCCTACTTCAATATATTCAACTCTACCACGTCCAACTAATCTTGTAATATCTTCTTTTGATGAATTTTTAAAAATATTTAAACATTTTTCTAAATCATGTAAATCTACAATTGAACCATTTACAACGTTTCTATCATAGGAAAAGAAATCTTGTCCTAATTTTATAGCAGCAATAGTAGTAGGTGTTCCAGCAGTTGCTACAAAGCTATATTCATCTAAATTTAAAGACAAAGTATCTAAAAAATCTTTTATCTCTTTTTTTCTAATATCAAGAATATTGTGTAAATCATTATATTTTAGATATTTTTGTGTCATTGTAACAATACCAAAATCAAAACTTTGAGATACATACCCATCATTTGTATTTATGATTATTTCAGTTGAACCACCACCAATATCTAATAAAATGAATTTTTTTGAAGGGATATTTTCTCTTTTTAAAGCATATTTTATAGCTAACAATGTAAGTCTTGCTTCTTCAATACCATCTATTATTTTAAAATCTATATTTGTTTTGTCTTTAAAATATTTTAATACTTCATCACTATTTGTAGCTTTTCGCATTGCAGCAGTTGTTACACTAACTGCTATTTTTGGATTATAATTTACTGTTTGTATAGAATGCAAAATTGCTTTTACAACTCTTTCTTGTGCTTCTTTTGAAATTAATCCAGTATCAACTAAACCATCGGCAAGACCAACTACTTCATTATATTCTGAAATAATTTTATGATTTTTACAATCATATTTTAAAACACGAAAAGAGTTTGAACCTAAATCAACACTTACTATTTCTTCACTCATCTAAATTCTTATAGATGTGGAATTTTTATTTTTGAATTTAATAAATATCCTACTAATATCATTAATAATAATACGAAAGTTTCTGTTATAAAACCTGTTAGAAAAATTAAATATATAAGCCATAATAAAATAGCTCCAAGTGGAGTTGGAATACCTGTGAAATACTTTTCAACTTCACCTTCATCTGCATTTATATTAAACTGAATTAGTCTTCTAAGTCCTGAAATCACATAATAAACAAATGCAAATACGATTAATGGCATACTTAAAAATTCTTCTTTTGTGTCAATTATTGCAAAATAAATAAACATTGCAGGAACAATAACAAAAGATAAAAAGTCTGCATAAGAATCAAGTTGAATACCAAATTGTGTTGATAGATTGTATTTTCTAGCAACTTTTCCATCAACTATATCAAAACCACCTGCAAGCCATGCAAAAAGTGCAGCAGCAAAAAACTCATGATGAGTTAAAAAATATATTGCAAAAACTCCAGATGCAATATTAAAAAAAGTAACTATATTAGCTAAATTAAAATGGTTATTTTTATTAAATAAAAAACTTAATAAACTCAATTATTATCCTTTGTAAATATGGTATTGATTTCTACCATTTTGTTTTGATTCATATAAACATTCATCGGCTTGTTTATACAATTTGTTTGCTGAAATATACGAATTTGGTTCATATATTATAGCTCCCATTGAAATGGAAAGCACGGGTAGTATCTTACTATTTTTATGCTCAATTTGTAATTCTAAAACCCTTTTATTCATCTCTTTTAGACAATTTTCTAAAATATCTTTACTTATATCAAATAAAACTACACCAAATTCTTCTCCACCTAGTCTAAATGTAAATTCATATTTTTTGTTAAAATATTCTTTTATAGTAAGTGCAACTTTTTTTAAAGCTTCATCACCCATATCATGCCCATAAGTATCATTGTACTGCTTAAAATAATCTATATCTATCATTATAAATGCACATTTCCAATTGTTTGCATTAGATATAAAAGGCATATTATCAAAAATTGTATCAAAATATTTTCTATTATGTAAATTTGTCATAGAATCAGTTATTGAATCTAATTTATATTTTTTATTTAATACAGTAAGTTGTCTATCTTTTTTAATAACTTGAAATATAATATAAACGATGATACTAAAAGAGATTAATAAAATTAGAAGCATATTGAAAAAAAGATAACTCTTCATTTTTTCATAATCTTCTAGAAAGTTTTTTCTTTCTTTAAAAGCAACTTGTGTTTCATATTTTATTAAAAAATCAATTCTTTTTAATATATTTTTGAAATTTTGAAGTTTATTTTCTTTAAAAGAATTTATAATTTCTTCGTTTATTGTATCAACAACAATTTTTTCTTCAGCATTTTTATATGAGCTAATATAATAAGACCATTCTTGAAAAATAATCTGTTCTTCTTCTTTAAAATTACAATTTATTTTTATTTTTTTACAAGATTCAATTTCTTTATATTTATCTGCAATTATTTGAAGTTTTACAATAGGAATTAAATTTCCAAAATATAAAATATCTATCTGTTTTTTTAGTCCATCAATTTGGCTATTAAATAAAAAAGAAGATAATATTAATGTGGATAATGCGGTACAAACTAATAATAAAAGTTTTACTGCTGTTGATTTAAGAAGTTTAAATATCATAGAGGAATAATACAATAAAATAACTTTATTGTTAATCTATATTATTTTAAATTTGATTTGTATTTCGTTTACTTTTTATTGGTTTTTGGTTACAATTAATTATAAATGAGAAAAATTAAATCAAGGAGTAAATTATGAGAATAGATAACAATCTAAATGCAATGGTTTCTTCACAGTTACAAGTAGATGAAATGGCATCAAACCTTGCAGATATTGCAAATGTAGTTGGTGATCCAGCATTTCAAGAAGTAACAGCTAATTTAATCGATTCAATTGTAGGACAAATACCAGAGGTAATTTCATACTCAGCAAACGCAAAAAGCATTGAAACACAAAATGCAGTATCTGATATGTTATTAAATATTAAGGCGTAAAAATGGATAAGTTGAATATTGTTTGTCCACATTGCTTAAAAGTAAATGCAATTCCTAAAAAAGATTCTTATGCTAAAGCAAATTGTGGTTCGTGTAAAAAATCTTTACTTGATACAAGTCCTTTGGAGTTAGATGAATCAAATTTCGATCATGTGATTGTAAATTCAGATATTCCAGTGATTGTAGATTTTTGGGCACCTTGGTGTGGACCTTGTAAAATGATGGCTCCAATATTTGAAGATGTTGCAAAAAGATATCCATTAAAAGCATTGTTTGTAAAAGTAAATACAGAAGCTCTTCCAAATCTTGGGGCTAAATTTATGATTAAATCAATACCTACACTAATTGTGTATAAAAATGGTCTTGAGAAAAAAAGAGTTTCAGGAGCGCTAGATCCTCTTAGACTTTCAAACTTAGTAAATGAGAGTTTATAAAAACTATTTATTAGTTTTTATAAACTTCTCTAACTCATTTAGTTGTTTTTCATTAAAAACTTCTATATTATTTTCTTTTAAAAGTCTTGCTGTTAATCCTTGACCTTCCACTAAATTATTTGTAAAAGTTCCATCATATACATTTATGTTTCCACAAGATGGAGAATTTGCTTTAAGTAATGCTACTTTGATATTTTCTTCTAAACAAAGATCTAAAGCTTTTTTTGCTCCAAGTAGAAAATTTATTGTAACATCAGCACCCTGTTCATTTTTTATAATAAAAGGCTTGTCATTGTTTACAATTTCAGCAGGAATTCTAGGAACCCCTAAGCCACCTGCTACTTCTGGACAAAAAGAATAAATTTCATTATCACAAAGAATATCCATAAATAATTCTTTTGCTGAAAATGAAAATTTTGGATTTAAAGCTATTGATGAATTATTCCCATCATATCTTACATCTTCTCCTAACAAACACGAAGATATTAATATTTTCATATAATATTATCTTCCTCAATACTATCATTTTTCATAAATTGTTCATTATCTTTATAAAAAAATGTTGGTAATTGAATATTGCTAAATGCAGCTTTCATTGATACAAATATTTTTGGATTTTCTTCTTCTAATTTTGCTAATAATTCTTTCGTTGTAGCTCGTGCATGTGGCATTTTTACATCAAATCTAAGACCTGGACAAGCTTCATCACCTATTACATTTATTTCATTTGAATCTGCAAATGCTCTTAATTGTCTTTCTCTACAAAAAATCAAAGGTCTTATAACTTCTAAACCATTTTCTGCTGTATATTTAGGAGGCATTGTTCTCATAGTTCCATTATAAAAAAAGTTCATAAAAAATGACTCCATAGCATCATCTAAATGATGCCCAAGAGCAACTTTGTTATATCCTTGTTCTTGTGCTGTTGAGTAAATGTAACCTCTTCTCATTCTTGAAAAGAATGAACAAAAAGATGAATTCTTTCTAATTTTTTCACCAGCTAATTCAAATATTTGAGTATCAATAATTTGATGTTCAATTCCATGTTCAGCACAATGATTAGCTAAGAATTGGATTTGCTCTCCCATTCCATAAGTTACGGTTACTGCTTTAAAATCAAAGTTAAATGGTGCTACTTTTTTTATTCTATTAAGAGCGTGGATTAACGTAAGTGAATCTTTTCCACCTGAAAATCCAACTAATACTCTATCACCCTCTTTTATTAATCCATATTCTGCATTAGTTTTTCCAACTAGTGTAGATATTTTTTTACTTAATTCAATCAATATATTATTCCTGTAAATTTTTTTGATTATATCAAAAAGTTCTAAAACTTTTTAATAAATTTATTTAAGATCCATACTAAAGTGATATGTATCTATTTTCATATTTTCTTTTAGATAGAATTCATGGGCTTTTTCTCTTATTACAGAAGAATCCAAATGAATAGAATTACAATTTTGTTGTTTTGCATAAATTTTTACAAAATCAAGCAATGCTTTTGCAGCATCAGATGTTTCTACACTTTTTTTTGTTACAAAATCATCTATATATAAATGTTTTCCCCATGCAAGTTTTTGAGCTATTACGAATCCTGTAACACAAATTACTTCATTGTTTTCTAGAACATATACAAGTTTATAACCATCTTTTATTTGCTGTGTTACAAGACTAATATAATCTTGTTCAGATAAATCTTTCATGGTTTGATGCATTATTTTATAACAATACTTTATCTCTTCTTCACTTGCAATCTTAATCTCCAAGAATGTCCTTTAAAAAATATTTATAATCATATCTAAGCAATTATGAAATATTATATAAATGACTAAGATTTTCTAAAAATAATCAATTTTTACTCAGAATTTATAAAAAACCTATATAATTTCATAAATAATAATTAAAGATAAAATATGACACTAGAAGAAGAACAAGAATTTAGACAAAAAGTTATTGAAACAATTTTGCCACATGCTATAAACATGACTGAAGATCAAATCAGAAACATTATTCAAACCGTAGAAAAAAATAACAACGATTTACCAGATGGTTTTGGAGCAATGCTCTTTCAACAAGTTATTATTTATAAATATAATAAATTAAATAGGTAAATATTAAAAATGAGAAATTTTATAAGCTATGAAAAATCCTTAGAACTGATAAATAATATTGTTCTAAATAAACCATCTAGTGAAAAATTATTTATCACAAATGCTATTGGACGGGTTGTTGCAAAAGATATAATCGCAGATCATAATAGTCCAGAGTTTCCAACATCAGGAATGGATGGATATGCTATTAAACATAGTGATATAAAAAATGATTTTATTGAAATTATTGATAAAAATCCAGCTGGTTCAATAGTTACTAAAGAAGTTATAAAAAGCACTTGTATTAAAACATTTACGGGTTCTTTGATGCCAAAAGGTAGTGATACTTTAATTCCTATTGAAAATGTTGAAGTAATAAATAATAAAATTAAAATCATTAATGAAGTTCCTTTTGGATTTGCTGTAAGAAGTATTGGTGAAAACTATAAAAAAGATGAAGTTTTAATTAAAAAAGGAACTGTTATCGGATTTGCAGAGATTGGAGTTCTTGCTTCTTTAAATGTTTCGCAAGTTGATGTAATAATTAATCCTATAATTACCGTTGCAAGTACAGGAAGTGAAGTTTTAGATCTAGGTGAAACACAAACAAATGATGCACAAATAAGAAGCTCAAATCATCTTACTTTAGAAGCATTATTTAAAAGTAATGGTGCTGATGTTTTACAAATGGGTATTGTAAAAGATGATATGAATTCAATTACAAATCTTTTAGAATCTGCTTTACAAAAAGCTGATATTGTAGTTACAACGGGTGGAGTTTCCGTTGGAGATTATGATTTTGTTCAAGATGTAATAAAAGATAAGTTAAAAGCAGAAGTATTATTTCATGGTGTTACTTTAAAACCTGGTATGCATATTCTAGTTGCTATTAAAGATTCTAAAATCATCATAGCACTTCCAGGTTTTGCCTACTCTTCAACTGTTTGTGCAATACTTTATGTTTTACCTTTAATATACAAATTTAGAGATTCAAAAGAGAGTTTACCAATAGTAAAAGCTAGAATCACTCAAGATTTTCCACGTAAAATGAAAAAAACTATTTTTACAGCTTGTAATGTAAATTACATTAATGGTGAGTATGTAATAGATTTTAAAGATAAAAAACAAGGAACAAGTGCAATTCTTACAAATATGCTTGAAAGCCCTGCACTGCTTATTCAAAGTGAAGATAGTGATGATATAAAAAGTGGAGATTTAGTAGATATTTTACTATTAAACCGCCTAAAATAAATGAGTAAAAACCTATTTTATATTCTAATGGTTTTTGCCATGATATTTTGGGGTGCTTCTTGGATTAGTACCAAAGTGCTTACAAATTATATAAATGAATATGAGTTGGTTTTTCTTCGAATGGGAATTTGTTTTATTACTTTATTTCCTATAATTTATTTTTTTAAGTTTTCATTTAAACTTGATATAAAATCTTTCTTCTTAGTTCTTATAGCTTCGCTTGTTTTAACATCATATAGTATTTCTATGTTTATAGGTTTAAAACATGGAAGTGCTGGATTTGGTGGAGCTTTAGTTACAACACTTATTCCTATAAATACTTTTATAATAGTTGCTATTTTAAGTAGAAAAACTATTAGTTTAAAACATAGCTTTGCTTTACTTTTAGGGGCATTTGGAGTTTTAAATATGCTTAACATTTGGAATTTTAATTTAAATGAGATATTTTCAAAAGATACTTTATACTTCTTATTATCTTCTATTCTTTGGCCAATATTAACTTTGATTACTGCAAAAGCAGCAAAAATACATGCTTTTGTATTTACATTTTATACTTATATTATTTCAAGTGTTGTTTTGATTATATTTTTTGTGGATACAAGTATATTTGAAAGAGTTGTTGCTTTTGATTTTATATTTTGGTTTAATTTATTTGTAATTACAATTTTAAGTACTACTTTTGCCACATCTATTTATTTTATAGGTGCCACAAAACTAGGAACGAAAGAAGTTTCATCTTTTATTTTCTTAGTTCCTGCAACTGCACTTATAATTGGAGCCATATTTTTAGGTGAGAAAATCACTTTAAATACTGTTATTGGTACAGTTTTTACAATCATTGCAATTTATATTTTAAATAATCTAAGTTTTTTAAAACTATTTAAAAAGAAAATCTAAAAAGTATTACAAGCTTTTAAATCACCCGTATCAAAACCTTTTTTAAACCATGACATTCTTTGCTTAGAAGTTCCGTGTGTAAATGAATCAGGTACAACATGCCCTTGAGCTTTCTTTTGTAAAGTATCATCTCCAATAGCATTAGCAGCATTTAAAGCCTCATGGATATCACCCTCTTCTAAAGAATCAAAATCCTTCTTAGAATAATGTGCCCATAATCCAGCATAACAATCAGCTTGAAGTTCAACTTTTACTTGAAGTTCATTTTGTAGCTTTATTGATACTTTTTGTTTTTCTCTTTGAACTTTATCTATTGTTCCTGTGATATTTTGTACGTGATGACCGATTTCGTGAGCTATTACATAAGCTTGCGCAAAATCTCCAGGAGCATCGTGTCTTTTTGCTAATTCATCAAAGAAAGATAAATCTAAATAAACTTTTTGATCAACAGGACAATAAAATGGTCCCGTTTCAGAGGAAGCGTTTCCGCACGCACTTCTTACAGAATTTCTAAAAAGTACTAATTTTGGTTCAACATAACTTGCATTATATTTTTGAAAAACTTTTGTCCATATATCCTCTGTTTGAGCTAAAACTGCACTTACAAATTGGGCGTTATTATCGTCTTTTTTACTATTAATAACTTGAGAAGCAGCACTGTTTTGTGTTGTAGGAACCATATCTAATAAAGATAATGGATTAAATCCCATAAAATAAGAAATTGCCCCTATTATTAAAATTATCCTTCCAATTTTAGTACCTATTAACATTTTAATAATAGGCAAAAATGCCAACATAGAATTATTTTGGTTTGAGCCAAAATTTGAAGGTGATTCATTTCTTCTATCTTCTACATTTGAGCTTCTTCTGTTGTCTTCCCATTTCATTTATTAAGCCTTAAATTTGAAATTATTTAGATTTGTATTTGTTTTTGGAGTTTTTAACCTATTTTCTTTCATATTCATTTCTTTTGATTTTACTAAATAAGATTCTTGTTCTTTTCTTCTTAACCAAGGTTTTATCAAGTGGTATGAAATTAAGAAAAGCATTATAAAACTTGATATTTGTGAGAATAAATTAGCTTCCTCATTATGTAGGCTAAATTGTAAAATATTTATATCATTAAAAAATAAGTCAAAAATAAAACCAAAAATAAGAGATAAAATTCCAATCGTACTTAAATAAATAATCAGTGAAGTTTTTCCTAACATTTTATATACAACACTCATTGTAATAGCACTTGTTGCTGGACCAGCTGTTAGGAATATAAATGCTGCACCTGCGCTCATTCCTTCCATCATAAGTGCTGCTGCAATTGGTAAAGAAGCGGTTGCACAAACATATAAAGGCATAGAAAAAAGTATTATTATAATATATGTTAATATTTGATTTTCAAAAAGTAAACTAGTATATTCTTTTGGTGCAAAAGTTGTAAAAATTGCTCCAAATAATAAACCTATTAATAAAGGTTTAGCCATATCAATAAAAAGTGTAACATAAGCATAAGAAAAAACTTTCTTAATTGAAAATCTCTTTTTTTCTTCTTTTATATCATTACAAGAACTACTACATCCGCAAGAAGAAAAAGATGAATCTTCTTTTAATAAAGAATCATCTTTTTCAATAAAATTTTGAATTAAACCTACAATTATCGCAATTATCAAAGATGTGATAACTCTAAAAATTGTAAAAAATAGACCAAAAAATGAGAATGTAGCTAAGATAGAATCAACCCCTGTAATTGGACTTGAAATGAGAAAACTTTGAACTGCACCTTTACTAGCGCCCTCTTTTCTAAGACCTTGAGCTAAAGGAACAACAGAGCAAGAGCAAACAGGAAGAGGAATTCCAAATAAAGTTGCTTTTAAAACAGAAGAAATTGAGCCTTTTCCTAAATGTTTTACAACAAAATCATCTGGAATGATTTGTTTTAAAAAACCAGCGATTAACAATCCTATTAAAATATAAATTGACATTGCATCCAATAAAACTAAAAAATTATTTGCTAAAAGGATTGCCAATTCCAAAATTTATTCCTCATTATCCGAAGTTAAAAATTTAGAGGATAATTGTTTTTTAGGTTTTACACCTAATTGTACAAATTCTTCTGCTCTTTTTATTAAATTTGCATTTCCAGATGATAACTTATTTACGGCATTTTCGTATGATTTTTGAGTTTTATTTATATTCGTTCCGATATCTTCAATCTCTGATACAAATGATACAAATTTATCATATAAATCAGCTGCTTTTTTAGATATTAATTGAGCATTTTCATTTTGATGTTCATTTCTCCAAACATTCTCAATTGTTCTTAAAGTTACATATAAAGTTGAAGGTGAAACTAGCATGATATTGTGCTCAAATGCCATTTTAAAAAGCGTATCATCAGTAGAAGTAGCAAGTATAAATGCACCTTCAACTGGAATAAACATTAATACAAAATCAAGAGTTCTAACACCTTCTAGTTCTTCATATCTTTTTAAACTTAAACCTTTTATATGCGTTGTAATTGATTTTACTAACTCTTTTGCAGCTATTTCCTTTTGTACTTCATTTTCAGTTTTACAATAACTTACATAAGAATTTAAAGATACTTTTGAATCAATAACAATATCTTTTTTAGAAGGTAAATGAACTATTACATCAGGTCTTAATCTTTTACCATCAGTATCACTAAAAGAGCCTTGAATAGTATATTCTTTCCCTGATCTAAGACCTGTTTGATCAAGAATAGATGATAAAATCATTTCTCCCCAATCCCCTTGAGTTTTATTTTGACCTTTTAAAGCTTTTGTTAAATTTATTGCATCCGTTGCTATTTGGTTATTTAATTCTTTTAGGCTTTTAATCTCTGTTAATAAAGAACTTCTTTGTTTTGTTTCTTCATTGTAAATCTCATTTACTCTTTTTCCAAATGAGTCTAATTGATCTTTAAATGAAGTTAAAACTTGACCTAAATTTACAGTTGATTTTTTCTGATTTTCATCAAAAAGTTTATTTGCAAGATTTTCAAATTCTATTTTCATTTGTTTTTTTGAATCTTCTAAAAGAGTTATTTTTTCATTAAAATTTTCTTCTTTTATTTCAAATTCTCTTAAAAGTTGTTGCTCTTTTGTATCAGACATTTTTGCACTATTTGATAATTTCAATTCATATGTTTCAATAGTATTGCTATTTATCTGAGCGGCATGTTTTTCGATAGTTTTTAGTTTATCTTCAAAACTCTCTTTTATTAGCTTTTTTTCTTCTTCTAATTTTCTATTTTCTGTATTTAAAGTATTAATTTGACCTTCGTAAGAACTGTGATTTAATTCAATTTTTTCATTTAATGCTTTTAATTTAAATAAAGCTTCATCTTGAAGAGCTTTTAATTGATTCTCATATTTTTGTCTTGAAAATTGAAGTATTACCAATAATCCTGATAAAATTCCAATAATAGATACAATTATTGTTATATAATTAACCTCTATAATTCCATTACTTAACATAATTTGGCTCCTGATTTAGGCTATTAAATTTTTGATTTGCTACATCATAACCTAGCTCTTTAAATCTTTGAACTAAAGGTGGATGAGAATAGTAAAAGAAAATATATATAGGATGAGAAAGTGGAAAAGACTTATTTTCATTTGCAAGTTTTAATAAAGCGCTTACTAAATCTTCCTTTGATGATAAGTTTGAACCAAATTCATCTGCTGCATATTCATTATGTCTTGAAATCATTGAAATTAAAGGCATTAAGAAAAACGATAATATTGGTGAAAAAATCATAAATACAGTGATAATTGCATAAGGTTCATTTGCAATATTTAATCCTAAAAATAACTCTTCAGGTAAGTTACCAAAAATTGCAAAGAATATAAACATAATAACGCCCATGATTCCAATATTTTTCATAATGTCACCATTTTTAAAGTGACCTAATTCATGCCCTAAAACTGCTAATAATTCATTATGGCTTAATTTTTCAACTAAAGTATCAAATAAAACAACTCTTTTTGTAGCACCTAAACCACCAAAATATGCGTTTAATCTATTATCTCTTTTACTTGCATCCACTGAAAATACACCTGAACTTTTGAATCCAACTTCATCTAAAAGATTTTCGATTTTTTTCTCTAATTCTTCATCTTTTAATTTATCAAATTTATCAAACATCTTATCTCTAATTACTGGATAAAGCATATTTATTAAAATAATTACAGCAAAAATAAATACAAATCCCCAAATCCACCAAGTATCAAAGCTACTAATAATATATGAGATTCCAGCGATTACGATTGATCCAAAAACTAAAAAAAGAAAACCTGTTTTTAAAGTATCTTTTATAAATAAAGCTGGAGTCATATTTGAAAAACCATATTTTTTATTCAATTTAAAAGTTGAATATAACTCAAAAGGTAAAGTCAAAAACCAATTTATAATAATAAATAAGTCCACAAAAACAACAGCTTTTAACCATATAGATTCAACTGTTATTAAAGAATCTAAAAAAGACAAACCAAATCCAATCCATAACATAAATAATATGAAATCATAAAATGATGAAGCTATTGCGATTTTTTCTTTTTCAATAGAATAATTTGCAGCTTCTGCATATTTATTTGAATCTAAAATTATTGGTTTTAATTTTTTCGCATCTTTAACAAACCCAATTTGCATAAATGAAGTATATGTATTAAAGATAAAATACAAACAATATGCTATAACAAAAATTTCTAACACTATTAATTCCTTATTTTAAACAATTCTAATTTTTTAATTTTTTACAATTATAAACTTAATTATTTCAGTTTATATAAAGATGATTATAGTCAAAGAAATTAAAAAATTTCATTAATGAAATTTAAATAATTTAAGTTTTAATTAAAACTATTTATAAAAACATTTACTTCATTAATTATTTTTTTATCATTTGAAATTAATAATATTTCATGATTATTTTCAAAAGATTCTTTTGTCCAATTTAAACTACCAAATAACAGTATATTATCATCAAATACTGCTATTTTAGTATGTACTTTATCTTTTGGTATAATTATTTCTATTCCATTATTTTTTAGATATTTATAAATTTCATTATCATTTTGAACTTTACTTTTATCCAAAATAAGTTTTACTTTTACGCCATTTTTTGAAGCTTGAACTAGCTCTTTTGCAAATTTCTTATATGAAAAATTATACATTGAAATATTAATACTCTGTTTTGCTGTTGATATTAATTCTATGATTTTATTTTTTGCTTCTTCACTTTGTTTTGGCAAAATTAGGGTTTGATTATAAGCATTATAAGCTAAGATATTTTCATTTGCAAATAATAAATTTGAAAATAAAAAAAGAGTAATAATTAGAATTTTGAACATTTAACTTCCTTAATTGAATACATCAAATAATTCACTTGGAATTTTTGATGGTTTAAAATTTTTTAAAAAAGCTAACTTAAAAGTTCCCTTAAATAATAATTCACCATTTCTTGAAACTTCTTGGTACATTATTAATGATGCTGATTTTTTTCCAACAAGTTTTGTGGAAACATTAATAATATCACCAAATACAGCTGATTTTATATAATCAGCTTGAATACTTTTTACCACAAAAAATTCATCATTTTTATGGGGAGATAAACCCTTTTGAAAAAAAAGTTCACTTCTTGCCCTTTCACAAACAATTCTTGCATTTTATAAATTTATATGTACAGTTTAAAATATCAAGTAAAATGGGAGAATATCAAGAAATATTATAATTATTTGTACAGTAGCAAATTTTGATGCTAATTGTACAGTAAAATTACTCATATCCTTCTTTTTTAAGATACTCTAAACTTTCTTGAATATGTAGTTTTAATAATATTTTTTCATTCACTTGGGGAAGAACTTTACTGAATGCATATCTAGAAGCACCTTTGCTATATTTTTTTGTAGTAGCTGTACTTTTATGATTTAATTGACTAGCAATTATTTCATGAATATCCATATGAAAAGATCCAGAGATGCTAGTAATTTTCTTTTCTTTAGCCAATTTAATTATAGACCAAGTTGTAAAAGTATGTCGCAACATATGTGGAAC
>JAGOIF010000142.1 GCA_017995775.1 Aliarcobacter sp. | reverse complement strand
GGAGAATCTGCATAAACTTCCCTACTTCTCCAGTCATTAGAAGTATTGGTAAAAATGCAAATATTGTTGTTGCCGTTGCAGTTAAAACAGCTGGATACATCTCAAGTGCTCCATCACGTGCAGCTGTAAATCTATCTTTTCCCATTTCTAGGTGTCTATATATATTTTCAGAAACAACAATAGCTTCATCAACCAACATTCCAAGGGCAATTAAAGCACCTAAAAGGGAAAGCATATTTAAGCTATATCCTAAATACTCAGCACTAATTAATCCAATCATAAAAGATGTTGGAATTCCAATTGCAATTACAATTGCTATTCGTAAATTTATAAATAAATATAATGCAAAAAAAAGTAAAATCAAACCAAAAATAATATTTGAAACAACAGTATTTAGCCTATTTTTAATCCAAATAGAAGTATCAATATACGTATCAAATTCAAGGTTTGTATATTTTGCTTCAAACTCTTTTGTAATTTGTTTAATCTGCTTTACAAGCTCAATTGCATCGCCTTTTAAACCTTTGTTTATTCCAACAGCGATATTTGGGTTTGCATTAAAGTGAGAGATATTTGAAATATCTCCTAAAGTAAATTTTATATCTGCAATATCTTTTAAATAAATTGATTTTCCATCTATTTTTATCATTGTATTCTTGATTTTTTCGATATCTTTTTCGCCATTAAAAGTTGATAGATAATAGTGTGTTGATACATCTTTTATCATACCTACTGGAAAAATAGTGCTTAATGATGAGATTGCATTTATAAGTGCTGTTTTATTTAAACCATAAGCATTTATTTTTTCATTATCAAGAATCATCAATAATTCTTTATCACTTTCTCCTAAAACAGCCACTTGTGATAAATCTTTTAATTGCATTACTTTTGATTTTATCTCTTTTGCAACTTCTATTAAGTACTCTTTAGAATCATCATTTTTAGAATAAACAGCAACAGTAATCAAAGGAAAAGCAAACTCAACAGCTTTTACAGTTGGTTCATCCATATCAGATGGCAAATTTGTCTTAACTTTTGTGATAATATCTTTTACATCATCCAAAATATCTTTTGTTTTATACCCTTCTTTTAAATCTACTTTTATTGAAAAATTTCCATTTTTAATAGTTGAAGAAATGGTATTTGCACTACTTAGACTAAGCAGTTCATCTTCAATTTCTTTTACAGCAATTTTGTCCAAAAGCTCAGAACTGGCTCCTGTATAAAAACCATTAATAACAATAGCATCCATAGCAGATGGTGGGAAAATTTCTTTGGGAATTTTAAAATAAGAAAAAAAGGAAAGTAATAATATAAATAAAAGAAAAAAATGGTTTAAAAGAGGTTTTCTTAAAGAAAACTCTATAATCCATTTAATCATTTTTTACTTTCTAAAGGATTAAACAACAAAGAATCAATAATCTGATTTTTAAACTTCATATCCTCTAATTGTTGGGCTAAAAAAGTATTTTCTTCTTGTAAAGATATATAATGGGCGTAAAGTTTATTTATATCTTTACTAATATAGTAAATATTACTTCTTAAATATATTTTTGGAAAGAATAAAAAAAGTGCAAAAGCAAGTAATACAAATACGATAACTAGGGAGCTTTTAGGTGTTAATTTAATCAAATTTAAATATCCTTAATTTTGAACTTCTACTTCTTGGATTTTGTTTTATCTCTTCATTTGTTGGAACTATTGGTTTTTTTGTAATAATCTTTCCTAAAGCATGATTATTTCCACATTCACATCTAAAAACTTCATTTGGACAAATACATGATTTTGTCCATTTTTTAAAGTAATTTTTCACTATTCTATCTTCTAGTGAATGAAATGAAATAATTGCGATTATACAATCTTTAAATTTTGCATTTTCTAAAGAATCAAAAAGTCTTTCTAAAACACCTAACTCGTCATTTACTTCAATTCTTATTCCTTGAAAAGGAAGAGTTGCTGGATGAATTTTACCCTTTGACATCTTTTTAGATAATAGTTCTGAAATCTGTTTTGCACTTGTAAATGGTCTATTTTCTACTATTAATGAAGCTACTTTTTTATACTCTCTTACTTCTCCACACTCTTTAAAAACTCTTTCAAGTTCATCTTGGGAATAAGTATTTACAACAGTTGCTGCATCTAGGCTTTGATTTTGATTCATTCTCATATCTAAAGTATCACTTTCAAAACCAAAACCACGTTCAAGTTTATCAAGTTGTAAAGATGAAACGCCAATATCAGCTAAAACACCTTTGATATCATAATCTTTAAAAGTATCAATAACATGTTCAAAATTACCTTTATTAAAAGTAACTCTAGAAGAAAACTCTTCTAATCTTTTTTTACTAAAAGCTAATGCTTCATCATCTTGATCATTGCAAATTAAATTTATATTTTTATTTGAACTTAGCAATCCGCTACTATGTCCTGCAAATCCTGTTGTACAGTCTATTATATATCCATTGTTTATATTTTTGAATGCATTTATTGTCTCTTCATATAAAACTGGGACATGGGGAATATTCATTAAAACGGTCCTTATTTAAATTAGTATATAATACCTAAAAATATATTTGAAGGCTTTTAAAATGATCAACCAAGATACGGTAAAAGTATTAGCAAATTTGTCCCTAACAATGTTTAGAAAAAACTTTTTTGGTATTTATCATGGAGCCATCTCAGCAAAACAGGATCAATATAGTTTTATGATCAACACAAGTGATGCTATATTTGATGAAATGGATGAAAAATCTTTTTGTTCTTTAAATATTAATAAGCAAGATTATAGATGGAATATTGCAAGTATTGAGTCACATATTCATGCAACTATTTATGCAAATATCCATGAAGCAAAATATATAGCTTTTGGAATGCCAATTTATACAACAGCATACACTTTTGATCATGACAAAATAATTTTTGAAGATTTCTTTGGAAAAACAACTTTTGGAGAAATTGCAATTTATGATCCAGGAGATTTTGATACTTGGTATAAAAGAAATGCACTAGAAATTACAAAATATTTAAAAGAATCTATAAATAACAACATTATGGTTATAAGAGGAATTGGTACTTATGTATATGATAGAGATATTCATGAGCTAGTGAAAAAAATAGCAATTCTCGAAAATTCTTGTAGACTTTTAAGTATAAAAACATCATTTAAGTAAAAAAAAATGATTTTTCATTATTTTTATTATGAAATTTCCTTTCAAAGCCCCAAGTTTTAGCTATTTCAAAGCTTAAATACTATAAAGTTTTCTCAATTTAAAATTAAACAAGGAGTTCATAAATGAACAAAGCAGAATTTATTGACGCAGTAGCTGCAAAAGCTGGATTATCTAAAAAAGACGCAAAAGGTGCAGTTGACGCTGTATTAGAAACAATTACTGAATCATTAGTTAAAAAAGAATCTGTAAGCTTTATAGGTTTTGGTACATTTACTACTGCTGATAGAGCAGCTAGAACAGCAAAAGTTCCAGGAACTGACAAAACTGTAGACGTTCCAGCTACAACTGTTGCAAAATTCAAAGTTGGAAAAGCTTTAAAAGAAGCTGTTTCTGGTAAATAATTTTAATTAAGGGAAAATCTATTTATATAGATTTTTCTTTTTTTTACTACATTAAATTCTCATTTTAGCTCATATTTAAAATAAAATAATCCAAATTTAACACTTTTTTCTTAACCTTATTTAATAACATAAAATAAATATGTATAAAAATTAAAAAAATCTTAATAGTATTTAAAAAATTAAATACTATTTTAAGTAAAATCAACTATAATCACAAACTTAATAAATGCCAGTATGATGGAATGGTAGACTTGGAAGACTCAAAATCTTTTGCCGCGAGGCGTGCCGGTTCGAGTCCGGCTACTGGTACCACTTATTAAGTATAAATCTGCGAATTATTCAAAACTTACCTTCAAAATACCAGTATTAATCTTATATTCACATCACAATAATTTTTTATAACTTCCTAAAAAACATTAACAATTTCCATATAATAAATAAATTTATATTTATCTTATATTTAAATAATATAATAAGAACTTAAATCTCGAAAAAGGAATATTTTGAATGAAGAAATAAAGATGTCAATCAGTGATATTATAGTTACAGAAACTGATGATAAAGGTATTATAACATTTGCAAATGAAGATTTTTGTAAAATTGCTGGATATAAAAAAGAAGAATTATTAGGTAGTCCACATAATATGGTAAGACATTCAGATATGCCAAAAGCTGCTTTCAAAGATTTATGGCAGACAGTACAATCTGGAAAAATTTGGAAAGGTATAGTAAAAAATAAAACTAAAGATGGTGGATTTTATTGGGTAAATGCAACAGCATATCCTTCAAAAAAAGCAAATGGTGAATTAAGATATATCTCAATTAGAATAAAACCCACAGATAAAGAAGTTGCCGATGCTGTAAATCTTTATTTAACATTAAATTAAAGAGTCAAAATGTTTGGAAATAAAAATAAAAAAATTATTGATATTTTAGATATCTTAGAGTCTTATATTAATTATGAAATAAATACTCTGCCACAGTTAGATAGATCTTCAAAAGGTTTAAATCAAGAAGTTATAAATAAATTTAATTCAATATTTAATACATTAAATCAAAAACAAAATGAAGAGTTACAAATTTTTGGAGA
>JAGOIF010000048.1 GCA_017995775.1 Aliarcobacter sp. | reverse complement strand
TATCTTCTTGTCTTGCTAAATTAGGAATATCCAAATTTGTTTCACATTCTAAAGGTAAAGTTGTGGGAACAACCAAATAGTTTTTTGAATCATAAACTAAAGTATTCTGGGATAAATGACCTATTTTTTTACCTTGTAATACCAAAATAAGACACACATCATAAATAAAAGGACTTAAAGGATCATATTTTGAAGTAGTATATATTTTAACACCATTTAAAAGAGTATCGTGAATACCATCATTTTTAAAAAGTTTATTTACTTGGTTTAGTATTTTTTGCTTCATTTTTAATCCAATAGTATTTATTTTATTATAAGATGAAATTATTTATAGCTAGATTGAATTTAAAAATAAATACCCCAAATGGAAATTTTAGGAGAGAGTTTTATTAGAACACTTGGGGTATTTAAATTTTTATAGATTAAAACATATATGCAATAGTTGCATTTAATTGTTGTAAGTTTGTAGTGTTCGCATCACTATTATCTTCATTTGTAAAGGCATATCCGATATTTAAATCTAAATTTTTAACTAATTCATAGGCTGCCCATAGATTAAACTCAGATTTTTTGAATTCTTCATATTTTGTGATTCCATAAAGTGCTGTAAATTTAATGTCTGCTATTTCTTTTCCTAACATTAAATATGTAGTTTTAGCATCTTTTAAATAGATTTGATCACCTTCTTCAAAAGGATTTATAGTTTCACCAGCTATGTGTTTAAACTCTGCATCTTTATCAATTTTTACAAATCCTAAAGTTGCTGTATATCCAGCTAATGAGGCAAATGTTTTAAGCTCTAAAACATTACTATTTTCAACATTATTCACATCTTCATTTGTTTGTGCATAGTGTGCCATTGCTCCAAAATCAATATCATTAACGCTGTTTTTAAAGTTTAATTTTCCACCATAAATATCTTTTAAAGATGGTGCTGTTAATCCATAAGCTTTTGCAGAGATATTATCAGTGAAATTTTGTGTGATTCCTAGTTTATATAAACCACCATTTCCTGGATTTACTTGTGTCATTGGTCTATAATCTCTTGAATTTATTCTTCCATGTCTATTTGTCCAAATCATCTCAACATCTGTATCATTTAAACTTGTGAATAAACTAACAGCATCTTGTGTTTTATCTATCCATTCTGTTGAAAGTGCTTGACGACCTGCTTTTATATGAAGATTTTCTAAATCATAAGAGATATAAGCTGATTCTAAATCAGCATTTCTATTTTTTCCTGTTTCATAAAATCTTTCACTTGCATCACCAAAACCTGTACTTGTAACTTTGTCTGAGTCATCTTCAAATAAAGTTTTATATGCTCTAAATCCTACATTTGCACCAAAATTATAAAAATCCGCAGTTTTATAATTAAGTCCAATTGAACCAACACTATATTGTGTATCTTGATAATAGGCATTTAAATCTTTTTTTAGATCCCTTACTTCATAAGTAGCACTTAAATCACCTGATATTTTTCCATTACTTAAAGCATCACTTAGTGTATTTGCACTTAATGCACTTGTTAGTGATATGCTAACCATTGCAACTAAACTTAGACTAATCTTTTTCATATGAACTCCTTTTAATATTTTGAAAGCTTAACCCAAAAATTAGGCAAAATAATCGAATAAAGAAATTTATTTATTCGATTATTTTGCTCTTTTTTCTTGTTACTATTCTCTTATAACAAATCCAATAAAGGAAATGAAGATGACAAATTCAAGAAGAGATTTTCTTAAAAAAGGCGCACTAGGAACAGCTGCAATTGCACTAAGTGGAAGTACAAGTGGAGCAGTTGCTGGAATTTTAGAGTCAAGAACTCAAAAGATTCCACATGCTTCTCACTTTGGAGCATTTTATGCCCATGTTAGAGATGGAAAGATTGTAGATATTACTTCACAATTAGATTCAGATGCAAACCCAACCGTAATGACAAGAGCATTAGCAGATAGAGTAACAACAGATTCAAGGGTGAAATATCCAGCTGTTCGAAAATCTTATCTAGAAGGAAAAGGTAGAGGTGATTTAAGAGGTAAAGAAGAGTTTGTAAGAGTATCTTGGGATACTGCACTTGATTTAGCTGCAAAGGCAATTAAAAAAGCACAAAAAAATGGTGGAAACGAAGCTATATATAATGCTTCTTATAGTGTTTGGTCACATCCAGGTGCTTTTAAACCAAATGTTCTTGCAGGAAGATTTTTCAACCAAATAGGTGGTGCTGTGGCAACTGCTGGAGAATATAGTAATGGTGCTGCTGGTCCTGTAAACACAACGGTTGTGGGAGATATGGAAGTTTATTCTATTCAAACAGCCCATGAACAAATCATTGCAAATACAAAAGTAATGGTTTTATGGGGAGCTGATTTATATAAAACAAATAGAGGTGGATATTCTGTACCAAACCACAGATGTTATGATGCCTATGAAGAGTATAAAAAAGCTGGAATTAAAGTAGTTTTAATAGATCCTATTTATACAACAACAGGACAAGAATTCAAAGCTGATTGGATTAAAATAAGACCAGGTTCAGATGTTGCTATGATGATGGGAATGATGAACTACTTATATAAATCAGGTAAATATGATAAAGAGTTTTTAGAAAAATATACACATGGGTTTGATCAATTTTTACCATATCTTTTAGGTAAAACAGATGGTATTGATAAAACTACTGCATGGGCTGAAAAACTAACAGAAGTTCCTGCAAAAACTATGGAAGATTTAGCAGACCTAATGGTATCAAATAGAACTTTCATCGCTGGAAACTGGGCAATGCAAAGAGCTGAACATGGTGAACAAGTGGATTGGTCTATTATTACACTTGCATCAATGATTGGTCAAGTGGGACTTGCAGGTGGTGGATTTGGATTTTCTATGCACTATGAAGGTGGTGGAGATGCTGCTTCTGGAAAAAGAACTGTTGGAGGATTAAGTCAAGGAAAAGGTGGAGCTGTAAATCTTACAATTCCGGCTTCAAGAATGAGTGATTTAATAAATAAACCAGGACAAACGGTTTCATATAAAGGTAAAACAATTACTTATCCAAAAGTTGAATTTATGTTAAGTGCTGGAGGTTCTCCAATAGGACACCAACCAAATGTAAATGAGCTAATAGAAGCTATGAGAAAACTTGATACTATTGTTGTTTTAGAGCCTTGGTGGACACCAACAGCTAAAATGGCTGATATTGTATTTCCTGCAACTACAACACTTGAAAGAGATGATATAGCATCTGGAATGTCATATTCAAATGATAGAATTTATGCCATGAAACAAGTAGTAAAACCAGCATATGAAGCAAAAGATGATTATGAAATATTTACTTTATTGGCACAAAGATTTGGAACAGAAAAAAAATATACAAGAGATAGAAGTGTAAAAGATTGGATAGAAGGTCTTTATTCAAAATCTTATGCAAAAAGAGAAATGAATATATCTTTTGAAGAGTTTTGGGAAAAAGGAAGTGTTCATTATGAAATTCCAGAAGAAGCTAGAAAATTCGTAAGACATGAAGAGTTTAGAAAAGACCCTGTTAGCAATCCACTAAAAACAGAAACTGGAAAAATTCAAATTTTCTCAGATAAGTTTGCAAGTTATAATTATGATGATTTCAAAGGTCACCCTATGTGGTTTGAACCAAAAGAGTGGTTAGGAAATAAAGAGTTAGTGAAAAAATATCCACTACACTTAGTTTCTCCACACCCAACATATAGAATTCATACGCAATTAGATAATACTTGGGTTCAAAATGTACATAAAGTTCAAGGACGAGAACCTATTAGAATTTCTCCAAATGATGCAAAAAAATTTGGTGTAAGAGATGGAGAAGTTGTAGAAGTTTATAACGATAGAGGAAGTATTTTAGCAGGGGTTGTTGTAACAAACACAATTAGAGATGGAGTTGCTGCTATTGAAGAGGGAGCTTGGTATTCGCCTGAGGATAGTTCACAAAAAAGACCAAGATGTAATTCAGGTCAAGTAAATGTTTTAACATCATCAAGACCAACATCACAAATGACAAATGCAACATCAGCTAACTCAAACTTAGTTGCAATTAGAAAAATAGATGTTCTTAGTCCAAATTTAGCTTATAACCCACCAAAAATAAAAGGAGCTTGAGATGAAAACAATTTTACAAAAATTATTAATAACATTAGTTACAATTAGTACTTTTTCACAAGCCAGTGAAAACAATATGTTTGTTTTTCAAACAACAGATGTTAAAATAGATGATAGTAAAGCAACTCTTTATATGGGAACTCCTGTATCAATAGTAAAAAATGTAGATGATAAAAATGTTTTAGTAGAGTTTTCAGGAGTTTCATTTGAAGATAAACTGTATACAAATAAAGACAGATCTCTTTTAATGGCATCCAATGATAAAAAACCTTTTGGAAAAGAGGGTGAAGAAAAAAAAGTTCAAGCTATTATTGAAAAAGGTTATTTGACAAAAGATGTAGCTGAGGTTTGGGAAGAACATGAAGAGTATTATTATGAAACATGTACTCAATGTCACGCAGCTCATCAAACAAAAGAACATACAATGTTAGAATGGGATGCGATTTTAGGAACAATGAAAGGTTTTGCACAACTTTATGATGATGAAGCTGAATATTTAGCAAGATACCTAAAAGCAAATGCAAACGATGGATTTAATCCTGATAAAAAAGAAGACGTAAAAAAATAAGGCTTAAAAGCAAAGGAAGAGGAAATGACTAAAGAGATAATTGAAAAACTACAAAGTTTAACTCTTCTTTATGCTGAAGATGAAGAAGGTATTAGAAAAAATATCGCAGATAGTTTAGGTTATTATGTAAAAGAAGTTCTTGAAGCATCAAACGGTCAAGAAGCTTATGAACTTTATGTACAAAAGAAACCTGATATTATAATGACAGATATTCATATGCCTATTTTAAATGGAATTGAGTTTGTAAGAAAAGTGCGAGAAACTGATAAAACAACGCCAATTATCATGATAACAGCACATACCGATAAAGAGTATTTATTCCAAGCAATTGAGCTTAAAATGGAAAAATATATTGTAAAACCAATTGAACTTGAGGTACTTTTTGAGGTCTTTAAAAAGTGTCTGGATACGATTGCTTTTAATAACAATATACTTTTAGGAGTAGATATTGACTACTCTTATGATTATGATAAAAAAGAGTTAAAATACAAAAAAGAGATAATACTTTTAAACAAAAAAGAGCTTAGTTTTTTTGAACTTTTAATACAAAATCAAAATAGAATTGTAACTTATGAAGAGCTACAAAACAAAGTTTGGATTGATGATATTATGACTGATAGCGCTCTTCGTTCCTTGGTTCGTAATTTACGGAAAAAACTTCCAACAGATATAATATTTAATCTTTCAGGTATTGGTTACCGTTTTGTATAAAATATTTTTTTTACTATTATGCTTTGTAAATTTATCCTTTTGCCAAGATTATATTGTCCCAAAATTCGAATTTAGAAAAGATGAAAGTTCTAAAAATCTAGCTCCACAACTACATCCAAAATCCCACATAAATATCTTTTTACCTTTAATTCCTTACTCATATATTGCAAAAGCCACAAATTCAGGATTAATTCGTTCTTATGATAATGAACAAACTTGGGTTTATGAACTTGCAAAATCCCATCAACAAATTGATGATTTTACATATATTTTTGAATTACGGCAAAATCTAAAGTTTCAAAATGGACAAGATTTTACAATGGAAGATGTGGTTTATAATCTAAACTATTTTAAAAAATATCCTTTTTTATATACAAATATTGACAAAATAGATTTTGATGTAATTGCTCTTGATAAATACAAATTCAAAATAGTTTTAAAACAAAAATATGAGATGTTTTTAACAGACTTAGCAAGAATATATTTTTATACAAAAGAGTATTTAGATACTTATAAACCAATAGGAAAAGAAACAGGAACAGCAAATAAAGCAGCTGGTGCTTTTGGAATGGGACCTTATATTATAAAAGAAGGTTTCGCTATGGGCGAGATGCAAAGTGAAAAACTACAGCTTGAAGCAAATCCTTATTATTGGAATAAAGAGTATCCAAAAATCAAATCAATCACCGTATATACGCAACTTGATATTGAAAAAGCCATAGGTGATATAATCGACAAAGAAGGTGTTCTTGATTTTGTACCAATTCCTTTTAATAAAAAACTAGACATCATCCTTTCACCTTATGCTAAATTGATTGTTTCAAAATCAACAGATAATTTTGTAATATTTTTTAACCTAATAAATGGAAATAAAAATCTTCAAAATAAACAAATAAGACAAGCACTAAATCAAGCTTTAAATCAAGAAAATTTACTAAATTTTGTATATAAAAAAGAGGGAAAAATTTCACCATTTGCAGCATCTATAAATTATCCAATAGTTAAAAAAATTGCAAAAGATTATAAAGTTGAAGAGACAAAAATGCCAGAAGAGGAGATTTTTAAACTCTTAAATGGACTAAATTTAAATATTTTTACTCAAGATAAATTTATGTTTTTATTAAAAGGAATAGAGTTCCAACTAAAAAAATATGGAGTAGTTTTTAACTATACAATCACAAATAATGAAAAAGATATTTACAAACAACTCTTAAGTACAAATACAAATAAAAATACCCAAAATTGGGATTTATTAGTTTGGGGAGATGATGACTGGTATTATCAAAATCCTTGGAGTGTATTTTTTATTTATGAAACAGCAGGTGCTTGGTCAACTATTGGAAAAGATGATTTGATGCAAGAGTATATAAAAAAGTATTTCAGCTTGAAAATTGGAAGTTCAGAATATGAAGAAGTTACAAAAGATATACTTTTTAGAGCAAAAGATATGGCATATACTCTAAGTGTTCCTTCACCAAATAAAGTAATTGCAGTTAATAAAGAACTTATTTACAAACCATATGAAGGCGGAATAATCCCTCTTTGGCAAATAGAAATATCAAATAATCATTGGTCATTAAGACAAGGAAACCCCTATGATGAAAACTCAAAAAAACCAATGAAAGCATTAAGAATAGTAGAATAATATGAAACTAATAAATAATATAAATATAAAATATAAACTAGGAATTTTGTTTTTGATTTTGTGCCTATCAATTGGAACTTTGGCATATAAATCAATAAATATAAGTGAACAAAATAAAGAAATTTTAAAAGAAGTTCATAGTAGTTCTCAAGAGGTTTTAGAGCTTCAAAATAATAAAATCACACCACTTTATAAAGTAAGAGAATTAACACAATCCCTTGTAATGGCTCCAAATAAAACTCTAAGAATAGATATTGAAAATAATTTAAATGAGTTAATAAAAACTTTAGATGTAGAATTTGAGCTATTTTCAAAGGATAAAAAAACTATTGTTGAAATGTGGAGTTCATATAAATCACTTATTCAAGAGATAAAAAATGATTTAAACGAAGGTTTTGAAGAAGCTGCTTATATAAATGAAACAACCTCAAGCAGACAGCAGTTTAACATACTTTTAAAAGCACTTTTAGACATACAAACAAACTCTTTAAATAATTCAACACTTGCTTATAATAATGCAGTTATTCAGACAAAAACTATAAAAATAGGAACACTTACTTCAATCGTTTTTATACTTTTAATTTCTACAATTATTGGTTGGTTGATTTCAAATAATATTGTTACATCAATTTATGCTGTTCAAAATGGATTAAAAGATTTTTTTGATTACTTAAATCATAAAAAAAAGAGCGTAAAAAAAATAGAAATAAAATCAAAAGATGAATTTCATCAAATGGCAACAATCATAAATCAAAATGTTTCTATTACTCAAAATAATATTGAACAAAATATTGAGTTTATTAAAAATGCCACAAAAGTTTTAGAAAATATCGAACAAGGAAATCTAGGAACAAGAATCTCAAAAGATACAAATAATGAAGCACTAAATGAGTTAAAAATAGTAATAAATAATATGATAGATAACTTAGAGTTTAAAATACAAGAAGAGATAAATAAAAGATTAGAGCAAGAACAAATTTTAATCCAACAATCAAAACTAGCTTCCATGGGAGAAATGATAGGAAACATAGCCCATCAATGGAGACAGCCACTAGCTCAAATATCTGCAATTCATATGAATATGAAAGTTACATATGATTTTGATAAATTCACAAAAGAGTATATGGAATCTAAAATAAAAGAGGCAAATAAACTAACAGCTTATATGTCACAAACTATTTCAGATTTTCAAAACTTCTTTAAACCACAAGGTGAAAAAGAGGTTTTTAGTATTGAAAAAGCTTGTAGAGATGCCTATTTTATTTTAGAATCTTCATTAAAAGCCCATGGAATTGAAGTCATTTTTCATATAACTCAAGATGTAACAATAAATGGATATAAAACTGAATACTCACAAGTAATCTTAAATCTTTTAAGTAATGCTAAAGATATTTTAATAGAAAGACAGATTAAAAATCCAAAAATAGAGCTTGAAATAAAAGATGGAAATCATTTTGCATTAGTAAAAATTAAAGACAATGCAGGTGGAGTTGATACTTCAATTATTGATAAAATATTTGAGCCATATTTCACAACAAGACACCAAACCCAAGGAACGGGAATTGGTCTTTATATGTCAAAAAATATAATTGAAAGAAATATGCATGGATATATAAATGTAGTAAATGTGGAAGATGGAGCACTATTTACTGTAAAGGTTGATAAAGAAATTTAAACCCCTTTTATTGGTAAAATTATCTTAAACAAAGCGCCTTTATGGATTTTATTTTTAAATGAATAAGAGATGTTTTTTACATTTAATTCACCATCTAAGTGTTTTTCAACTATAAGTTTACTCATGTATAAACCAATTCCTGTTCCATTAAACTGATGTTTAGTAGTAAAATATGGCTCAAAGATTTTATCTATTATATCCTCAGGCACTCCACCTGCATTATCTCTAATGGAAATAGAAATCTTTTCTTTGACTTTTTTTACTTTAATTAAAATAAGTTTTTCAGATTCTTTATGTTCTAAGGCATCTTTTGCGTTCATTAAAATATTCATCAAAACTTGAATTAATTCATTTTCATATGATGAAAAAATTATACTTTGAACATCTTGTTCAACAGTAATTTGGTTTGTTATAAAAGTGGCATTTACTAAATCTAATGCTTTTTTTATAGTGTTTTTAATATCTAAATTTGAAGATATTTTATCTTTACTAAAAAAACTTCTAAAATCTTCTATTGTGTTTGATAGATATTGAGTTGTGTTTTTTATATGTTTAATAGAACTTATAATCTCTTCATCACTTAAAATACCTAATTCTTTTTTTACTTCAATTCCAGAAGCTAAAACACTTATGGTTGATAGTGGTTGTCTCCATTGGTGAGCTATGTTTTCAATCATTTCTCCCATTGATGCCATTCTTGATTGTTGGATTGAAATTCTGTTTTTTTCTTCGTTTTTTTGCATTTCAATCTTTATTCTTTCATGAAGTTGTTTATTCATTTTTTTTAGTAAATATTGTCTATAAATTAAAGTGAATAAAACAAGAAGTAATAAAATCCCAATGGTTATTTTATTAAATAATACATAACTTACTTCTTTTTGATAGTTTACATAAATCCATTTGTTATAAATTTCTTCTCTTTGTGTTTTATTGATACTATCTAATGCTTTTTGAAGAATATTATGAAGTAATGGCTCATCTTTTCTAGAGCCTATTGAACCATGAAGTGACTCTTCAAGTTTCGCAATAATTTTTATTTGACCTATATAATTTTCTTGAATAGCAAACCCAACGGTAGCAAGATTCCCAACATATCCAAATAATGTACCTTTTTGAATTTCTTCTAATCCCTCATGGATATTTTTTACTTCTACAAGGATTAAATTTTTGTAATTTTCTCTTAAAATTCTTTCAAAAGCATATCCCTTTGAAATACCAATTTTTTTATCTTTTAGTTGATTAATATCATCGATAAATCCAGATTCAATTCCTCCTGCCATTATCAAAGGAAGATTAATATAAGGTGATGTAAAATTAAAATAATCCATTCTATCTTTTGTTTCTACAATCATAGGAATGATATCACAAATACCATTTTTCCCATTTTCTAAAGTTTCATTCCAAGATTTTGATTGGATTAATTTAATTTTTGTTTGTAATTTTTCATTAATAAGATTTATATAATCAGCAGCAATTCCTAAATATTTATCATCTTTAATTTTTTCAAAAGGTAACCAGTTTGGACTAACACATATTTTTAATGGTCCTTTATTATGTAAATATTCTACTTCTTCTTCATTTAAAAAAAATGAATCTCCAAGGTGTTTTGTATAAACTAAGTCATCAACATTAATTGGTTTTTTCATTAAACCCATAACTTTGTAACTATTGATAATTAAATTTAGTTTTTCTTTTGTAATAGTTCCAATTTTACCATTTTGGTCATAAACTAATTTTTTCATTTCATTTGCTTCAAAAATTAAACTATCTAAACTTTTATTTTGAGGATTATATTTTTCATAAATAAGTTTGGCAATTTCATCAATATTATTAAAAGCATATTCCCAACCCAAAATAGTTGCATCATAAAAATCTTTTACTAATTTTGGATTCTTATTTGCAAACTCTTTTGAAGTAAATATAAACTCTTCATAGAAATCAAAACCATAATCTTTTGGGTGAAAATATATACTTTCATAGCCTTTTTCTTTTAATACAAAAGGTTCATTTGTAGTATATGAAACCATTAAATCAGTATTTTTGTTAATTAAATCATCCACATTAAAAGAGTGTTTTTGCATCTGAATGTTTTTAAAAGAGATATCTTCGCTTATAAGCATTGCTTGAAAAGATGCAAAATCACTTTGTTCAGGAGTAATCATCATCTTTTTATTTTCTACATCCTTTAATGTTTTTATATTTGAATTTTTCAAAGCAAGAAGTACAAGGGGAGAAGATTGAAAAATAGAACCTAAAAGCACTATATCTTTACCATTTGATTTTTCAATAATTAATGAAGTTGAGTTTAGCCCAAAATCTGCTTTATTTTCCATAACTTCATTTAATACATTTATAGAATTATCAAATTTTTTTAGCTCAACATCAATCCCCGCTTTTTCATAAAAGCCTTTTTCTTTTGCCACATAAAATCCAGCAAATTCAAATTGGTCTAGCCACATTAGTTGAACAGAAGTTTTTTGTAAAGTTTTTGCATTTAAACATGAGAAAACTAATAAGGATAAAATAAGAGATAAAAATAGCTTTTTAATTAGATGACCTTTTAAATATTTTTTATGTCAATTAACACTATATTATAACAAAGTAAGATAAAATATATGTTATTAAATTTAGGAAATACTATGTCTAAAGAAAAAACACTAAAAAATAGAATATTAGAATATGTTTACACAATATCAAAGCAACCAGTTTTATTAAAAGATTTATTAGTTGCCAATAGACAACACTCAGAGGGAATGCACGTTGATCCTGCAAAACTTGGATTTAGAATAAGACTAATACGTGCATATATTGTATATATTGGATTGGTTCTTGCAATATTGATTCCAATTTCACTATTAACACATAAACCATTAGCAAAAATAGATGCCCATATTTCAATAATCGGAGCTATGATAATCACTGCTGCAATATTTATGGGATTTAATTTTTTTAGAGATAGAATGAGAGATAGCATGACGAAAGAGCTAATTAAAAGATCATGGAGATTACGTTTCCCATATTTTTCTTATGAAGATTATTCAGAAAAAATAAATGAAATTTTTGAAAACTCAATAAAAGATGAAGTTTCAAAAAGAGATTTAGAAAAGTATATTTTAGAAAATCTTTCGAAGTAGATAAATAGTTTTTAAACTATTTATCATAAAGAGCAACAGCTTCTTTATTCCTTTGTTTTTTAAGCTCCATATCCACAAACTTCCCAATAAATTCTTGTTTTTGTTTAAAAGCCAAAGTGATTTTTCGCTTAACTGGTCTATGCTCATATATACAAAAAAGAGCTTCAGCCTGTGAAAGTCTAATAGGTGTAGCAACTGCATAAGAACTTACAACACAATCATCTTTACAAAGCTTGTAAATATCATCAAAATACTCTTTAGTCCAAAGCTCGAAGTTCACTTCGCTTGAAAAAGCATCTTGATAAACTATGTGAAAAAAATCTTTTGGTAATGATTTTATATAATCTCTTGCATCACCTATAAAAACTTCAATCTTTATATTTTCATCTTCATATTTACAAGTTTTAGAAATAGAGTTAATAATATGTTTTATATCATCAAACTCTTTTGGAAATAAAAAAGTATCAAGAGATTTTACTAAAGCACCATCAAGTTCGGGTGAATAAATATTTAGTTTGATTTTAAGATTGTTTTTTAAAACATAATAAATAGTTGAAAATGTGTTATAACCAATTCCAAAACAAATATCTAAGATATTTAATTCTTTAATATCTTGATTGTTTAGATGAAAAGTAAATGTGGGAATTATATGTTTTGATAAACTTTCATCAATAGCACCATCATCAGGATTGTGATAGTGTTGATTGTAGCGTTGTGAAAATAAAGTGTTTGAGCCATCTTTTGTACTTACTAAACTATTGATATTATCTTGCAAGATAAATTCTCATGTTATAAGCCATTATCCCAATGGTGCATTTTTTTAGCGGTAAAAATATAATGCTCATCAAAAAGTTCTATACAATTTGGTGCTTGAAATCCTATATTTTCTAATAAATCTAAAATTTCATATCTATTATCATTTGAAATATTTTCTATGATGATTATATTTCCAGAATTTTCTATTGCTTTATACATAAGTTTTAGGATTTTTTCTTGATTTTTACAAAGTGATAAAATATCACTTAAAACGATATATTCATATTCTCTTGCAGTAGCTCTTAAAGTTGCGCTTGATTCATCCACAAAGGAAATATATTTTATATTCCCTTCATTTTCAATTCGCACCTCTTCTAAAGCGCTATTTACTAAACCTAAAGAGTTATCAATATGTAAAATAGATATATTTATATAAGGTGAAAATAACTCTTTGAATAGTTTTAATTTATCACTCAATGTTTAGTTTCCTAAAGATTTTAATTTTTCTTCAGATAAAAATAACTCTTCATTTGACATAACACCAATATCACTTGCTAAGATATCTTTTGCAATTTCTTTTGCTTCAGAAAGTGAATGCATTTCACATGTTCCACATTGAAAAATATTTAATTCTGGAATATCTTCTTGTTTTTCAACAGCAAGCACATCTAACATAGATGCTCTCCAAGCCATTCCCACTTCTTTTTCAGAAGGTGCTCCTAATAAACTCATATAAAAACCAGTTCTACAACCCATTGGAGAAACGTCGATGATTTCAACTTTGTCTGAATTAAGGTGATTTCTAATAAATCCTGCAAATAAATGCTCTAAAGTATGAATACCTTTTTCACTTAGCATCTTTTCATTTGGAACACAAAATCTTAAATCAAAAACAGTAATAATATCTCCTGATGGTGACTTCATAGTTTTTGCAACTCTAACAGCTGGTGCTGGCATAATAGTGTGATCAACTCTAAAACTGTCTAATAATGGCATGATAATTTCCTTTTATGTATATAATATAATTTAAAATTTATTCAAAATTTGTTTTGTAATAAGTGAGGATTGTAGCAAAAGTTTAATGAATAGGTTATAAGAAAGAATTTAAAATAAATTACTCATCAACTCTTTTTAATTCCAACTTATATCCAATTCCTGAGTAGTTTTTTATGATGTTTTTTAAAGTCTTTTTTCTCAAATCTCGAATTAGTGATTTAAGAGCTGCTTGTGTACACTCATTATTCCAAATATGATACTCGATTTCTTCGTAAGTAATAACTCGACCTTGATTTTTTATAAGAAGATTTATAAGTAAACTCTCTTTTTTATTTAAGACAAAAGATTCATTGTTTTTTATAATATTTTGGGTTTGAAAGTTAAAAAATATTCCATCTGAAAGTTTGAAGTTACTATGTATTCTTCGTTCAATTATTTCCATACATTTATTTAATGCTTCTATTAAAATCTCATTGCTAAAAGGTTTTATGATGTATTTTGTGATGTAAAGTTCTAATAATTCAGTTAGATATTGATTGTTTTTGTTATTAGATAAAACGATAAATGCAGTTTTAATATCATCAGATCTTAGTTCTATTAAAAAATCAATGATATCTCTATTTTCAAAATCACTATCTATGATTATTAAGCAAGGAGATTGATGTAAATACTGTTGTTTTGATTCAAGAATACTTGAAGTGCATCTTACTTTTTCTACGGTATTGCAAAGAAGAGAATAAAGACTCTCTTCTTTTTCTTGATTATCCATGATATAAAGTACAGATAAATCACTTAGTTCCATTTAACGCCTTATAATAATTCTAAAATCTCATTTGTTGTGTGAACTTTAGCATAAGCAAACTCTAATCCCGCCATAAATGCAGCATGAGCAATAGGAGCTGGTATTTTCACCCCATTAAATTCTAAGTCACTTGTAGCACAAGCATCGTGCGCAACAAAACAGTTGTACCCAAAATCACTAGCCGCTCTAGTAACAGCATCAACACACATAAATGACATTGCTCCCACGATAACTACATTTTCAATCTTTGAATTATCTAAAATCTCTTTTAGATTTGTTCCTTTAAATGAGTTCACTTCATGTTTTAAAACTTGAAACTCATTTTCTTTTGGAGTCAAAGATGCATGAATCTTAGCACCTTGCGAATCAGGAGCAAAAAACGGAGGATTTTCAATATTAAATTCATGTCTTACATGAATAACTTTCATATTCTTTTCTCTAAATGAATTTAATATTTTTAAAGCATTTTGTGCAGCTTCCTCTGTCTCATGAAGTTGCCATTTTGCACCTTCGAAACTTTTAAAATAGTCATTTTGTAAATCTATTAAAATCAATGCTGTATTTTCCATAATGTAATCCTTTATATATATTTTTTTTGAATGTTTATAAGTATATATATAATTAGAAGGAAAAAAGAGGGAT
>JAGOIF010000141.1 GCA_017995775.1 Aliarcobacter sp. | reverse complement strand
GTATTGGTTCATTTGCAGGTGCTTTTGAATTACCTCAAGGCTATAAAAAACCTGTAATATTAGCAGGGACAGATGGTGTTGGAACAAAACTAAAACTTGCAATTGATGCAAAAAAGTTTGATACAGTTGGAATTGACTTAGTTGCAATGTGTACAAATGATTTGCTTTGTAACTTTGGAGAGCCGTTATTTTTCCTTGATTATTATGCAACTGCAAAACTTGAAGTTGAAGAAGCTACTTTAGTAGTTAAAGGAATCGCTGAGGGTTGTATTAGAAGTGAATGTGCTCTAATTGGTGGAGAGACTGCTGAAATGCCTGGAATGTATAAAGAAGGTGATTTTGATTTAGCTGGTTTTTGTGTTGGAATTGCTGAAAAAGATGAATTAAACAGACTTGATAAAATCAAAGATGGTGATATTTTAGTAGCGCTCCCAAGTTCTGGAGTTCACTCAAATGGTTTTTCGCTTGTAAGAAAGCTTTTATTAGAAAAATTAGGAATGAGTCTTGATGATGATTTCCAAGGAAAAGTTTTAAAAGATGTTTTATTAGAGCCAACTAGAATTTATGTAAAAGAATTCAAAGCAAACAAAGATAAAATAAACGCCCTTGCACATATAACAGGTGGTGGAATTACTGAAAACTTACCAAGAGTTTTACCTGATAATTTAAAAGCTATTGTAAAAAGAGATTCTATAAAAGTTTTACCTATTTTTGAATTTATGGGAAAACACGTAGAATTAGAAGAAATGTACAGAACATTTAACATGGGTGTTGGAATGGTACTTGTTGTTAGTCCTGAAAATGTAGATGCAATATTAGCAAATACTGATGGTTATGTTATTGGAAACATTGCAAGTGGATCTAAGTGCGTAGAATTCATCTAAAAATTAGATGAATATATTATAAAAAAAGGGTGAGTTTACACAGTTATTTTACTGGCTCACCCTTTTTTATGTCTTTATAATATTTTAAAATCTCCACAACTTTTGAAGCATATCCCCATTCATTATCATACCAAACTAAAAGTTTTATCATATTATTTATTGTGTTTGTGTATCTGTGATCAATAATAGTTGTAAAATTCTCTTTTTTAAAATCACTTGATACCAAAGGCTCAAAATTATTTAAAACTATTGGAAATTCTTGCATTTTCTCAAAATCTTTAAATAAATTAATAATCTCTTCTTTTGTAGATTTTTCTTTTGTAAATAAAGTTACATTTATAGCTCCCACCGTATCAGTGGGAACTCTTAAAGAACTTGAAGTGATTAGATTTTGATTCATATTTGGAAGAACAAAAGAACAAGCTTTTATAGTTGTTGTTTTATTTGGAATAATATTTTGGGTTGAAGACCTACCAAACTCAAAATTACAACTTACATCTCTAGTATCACTTTTTACAAAACTTCCATCTAAAACCCTTTGATGATTTAATAAAGGATGAATTGTAATAATATCACCACAAAGAATCTTTTTTTCTTCATCTATGATTTTTAATGCTGGTAGTAATGCGGTTGCATTACAAGAACTTGTTGAAATTACTTTATGAATTTCTGGATTAAGTTCTTCCTCATTTGCACCTAAAATTATGTTTATATCGGCTTCATTATTTGGATGTGTTAAAAATATTGCTTTAACTGGCAATGCTTTTAAAATAGCTATATCTTCTTTTTTCCCACTTGAATCAATTATTATATCAATATCTTTTAAATCTATATGAACTAAAGAATTATGATTTAAAATTTTGATTTTTGCTTGACTATTTTGTATATAGTTATTTTCAACTATTTTAAATTTATCTTCATATCTTCCATATGTTGAATCATAGTTTATAGAATAAACTATATTTTCAATATATGGATTTATCTCATTTATAACAACAATTTCAAAATCTTTACTGGTAATTAGCTGTTTTAAAACAGCTTTACCGATTCTTCCTACACCATTTAAAAGAACTTTTATTTTCATTATCTAACCTATACTTTTTAATTGAAGGAAGTATAGTTAATTTATAGTTATACTTTAGCCATTTCAATAAATAAAAAGTGTGAATTTTCCAAAGCTTTTATTTTTATTTCTTCAATATCAAGGATTTCCATTGCATCACCATCATTTAAAGTGATTTCATTTACAGAGGAACTTCCCTCAATTTGTACAAAATAAACTTGTCGATTTTTTTCTATTTTAAAATCTAAAGTTTTATTTGTTTCTAGTTCACTAACATAAATATTTATATCTTGATAAATTTTTATATCAGCAGTTCCATTTTGACTTGATACGATATTTAAAAGTCTGTTTTTTCTATCAATTTCTTCAAATCTTTTTGAACCATAAAGTCTAGGAAGTCCAGCTTTGGGTGGAACTATCCAAATTTGTAAAAGCCTTAAATCTTCTGTTTTATGAACATTATGTTCACTATGATATATTCCATCTCCAGCGCTTAAATATTGAACTTCACCTCTTTTTAAAGTCTCAGAATTTCCCATTGAATCTTTGTGGGTAATTTCACCTTTTACAACATATGAAATTATTTCCATATTTGCATGGGGATGAGTATCAAAACCTGAATTTGCATGAACAATATCGTTGAAGCACCTGTTAGTTGTAATTTAATGTATTAATATAAACTACTTATTGGAGGTAATATTTGTTTTTTCTAAAATACATTGAACTTATAAGTATAATGTATTTCTGATATTCATATTATATCTTAAAATACATTACGTAAAATTCTAATTTGACATTTCTATAAATAAAAAATGACTATTTTCTATAGATTCAATACGTAAATTATTTTCATTAGTAATTTCAGCTGCATCCCCAGAGTTTAATATTATGCCATTGAGTATAGAACTACCCTCTATTTGTACGAAATAAATTTGTCTATTTTCAGAAATCTTAAAATCTAAAGTTTTTTCTTTTTCTAATTCACTAGCAAAAAAATTAACATCTTGATAAATCTTTATAGGACTTAATCCTTTGTTTGAAGATACAATATTTAACAATTTATTCTTTCTATCTTCGTTTAAAAATTTATGAGAACCATAAAGTTTAGAAAGACCTTTTTGAGGTGGAACAATCCACATTTGAAGTAAACGTAAATTTTCAAATTTATGAAAATTATATTCACTATGATATATACCGTCTCCTGCACTTAAATATTGAACATCACCTCTTGTTAGAGTCTCAATATTTCCTAATGAATCTTTATGTGTTAGTTCCCCATTAATCACATATGTAATAATTTCCATATTTTCGTGAGGATGCATATCAAATCCAGAAGTTGTATGGATAATATCGTCATTAACCACTCTAAGTACTCCAAAACGCATATTTTTTGGGTTATAATAACTTGCAAAACTGAAATGAAATCTACTCTCTAACCAACCTAAATTAGAAGTACCCATATTTTCTTTTGGTAATTTTTTTATCATGATAAGCCTTTTTAATAAAATATTGAAATTAATTAAAATAAAACTTTTTTAACATTGTATCACTAACATGTACAGAAATAATCTAGATAACATGATTTATTTTGTTACTAGATAATTTTGTAATAAGAGATATATTCATGAGAAATGATTTAACAGATGAAACATTTATATTGATTGAAAATAAATTTAAAGAATTATTAAATCGTGATAATATTTTTAAATTTTATTTTGCAGATATCGTAAAATTTTTACCTAAAGGTAAAGAAAAATCGAAGGACATATATTTTGATAGATTAGATGAATCTAAAATATTATTAGAAGATTTTATGAAGATAGATAGTAATTTAAATAATATTGTTTATCAAAAATTAATAGCATTATATACATTTAAACAAAGCTATGAAAAAAAAGATTATAGTAAAGAAATAAATGAATTATTTAAACAGATTGGTGATAATAGATTGATAAATGGTCCAACACCATAAATAAAATTTTTTGATCAAGAACAAATCAATAATTAAACTAACTTTAACAACTCTTATATATATTTAGATAAAATAAATAACAATTTAATACATACAAATCATAAGGCATACCTTTAATGACTATCTTAGAAATAGAAAATAGTTTAAATACTCTAATATCAAACTTCAACAAAGAAACTTTCATTTTTGATTTACTTTTAGCTTATGGAACTCCAAAATCTACTATCAAACGACTTCAAGGAAGTGACCATGATAAATTAGCTTTAAGCGGAGAATTAATTGTTAGAAAAAAACTATTTTTTAAAGTAGCTAAGCAAAATCTTCATTCTATAATTGATGAATTAAAAACACAAAAAGAAGTTACAAAACATAGCCCTAGATTTATAATAGTTACAGATTTTGAGACACTTTTGGCTTATGATACAAAAACATCTGATAATCTTGATACAGAACTTTTAAATATTGTTAATCACTATGATTTTTTCCTACCTCTTGCAGGAATGGAAAAAGCAAATTTTCAAGATGAAAATCCAGCTGATGTAAAAGCCTCTTTGAAGATGGCAAAACTTTATGATGAACTTCAAAAAAACAATCATTTTGAATCAAAAGAAGATATTCACTCTTTAAATGTATTTTTAACAAGACTTTTATTTTGCTATTTTGCAGAAGATACAAATATCTTTCCTGATAATATTTTTACATCTTCTATTTCTTCTCACACTTCAATTGATGGAAGTGATGTTGATAGTTATATGGAACGATTATTT
>JAGOIF010000140.1 GCA_017995775.1 Aliarcobacter sp. | reverse complement strand
TTTATTTCAGCTCTTTATACAAAAATATCAGGAAAAAAAATAAATACTTTTTCTGTTGGATATGATGAGCATAAAAACTATTGTGAATTAAATTTTGCAAAAATCACAGCAAACCATATAAATTCAAATCACACAGCAATAGAAATAAATCATAAAGAGTATATCAATCATTTTGAAGAAACTCTTGATATGTTAGAAGAACCACATGGTGATAGTGCTGCGATTCCTTTGAATATTTTAAGTAAACATATAAATAAAGCAGGATTCAAAACTGTTTTATCAGGTGAAGGAAGTGATGAGATATTTTTAGGTTATGAAAGTTATGCAAAGTTTTTAAAATATTATGAGTTTGAAAAAACTTTATCAAAAGAGCAAACTTTTTTCTTAAATGATATTATAGGAGCTTTACAAAATAATACTAAAGAGAGTGAATATTTAAGAAGAATTGTAAAAAAACAAAGTCTATATAACTCTTTTGGAGAAATTTATACGGATATTCAAAAGAAAAGATTATTTAAAAAAGTTCCTAGTTTTAAAACTGAAAATGCAAAACAAGATCCAGTTGATTGGATGAGTTATATTGATTTAAAGATTTGGTTAGGGGAAGCACTTTTGTCAAAAGTTGATAGAATTTCTATGGGAAATTCTTTGGAAGTTCGAACTCCATTTTTGGATTTTAATTTAGTAAATTATATGTTTAGTGTTGAATCAGATATAAAAGTTGGAGATACTAATAAATATTTATTAAAGAAAATTGCATCAAAATATATTCTATCAGAGATTATAAACAGATCAAAAAAAGGTTTTAATTCACCTTTTAATGAGTGGTTAATTAAAGAGTATAAAGACAAAATTCTTGATGTAATACTTGAAGTGAATAATGAAACAAATTTATTTAACAATGATTATATTATCCACATTTATGAACTTGCAAAAGCAAATAAATTTAAACAACATCTTTATTCACTTTATGTTTTTTCTTTATGGTTCAAAAAAGAATTTTTATCTTAAGATAAAAGAGTGTAGAATCCCCATAAATAAATTTAAAACTTATAAAAAAAGAGAAAAATATGACTATATTAATACCAGTAGATTCAAAAAATAGACATGAATGTATAATTTCATCAATTGAAGAAAATAAAGCTTGGGCTTTTATTACTTTAGATGAAGGGAAAATTGCAAATATCGAATTTTATGATAGACGTGAAGATATAACTGTGTGGATTGATTCAGTTGTCGTAATTAACGATTTAGAATATGTTTGGCCATTTATGGATGAAGGGATAATTGCCTTAATTGCTCCAAGCCAAAAAAGTATTGATGAAATTGTTGAAGCATTTTTATTCAAAGATTTACACGACTTTTCTATCTAAAAAAAATCTTGCCTTAGGAATTTATTTTTTAGGCAAGATTTAAACTCTTTTATTTCTAATCCAATCATTATTAAATCCTTAATTAAGCCTTTTACTATTTTCTTAAATATATAATAATCTTATTTTTTAGGAGAATATATGAAAAAACTAATTGCAAAAATTAGTATCCCTTTTCTTTGTCTTGCACTTTCCTCTTCACTATATGCAAATGAAAAAGTTTACAAATTTACAATGGCAACAACTTGGGGCGAAACAGTAAGTCCTCTTTTTGATACTGCACAAAACATGGCTGATATGGCAAATAAAATGTCAAATGGAAGAATCGAAATAAAAATTGATTCAGCAAATAAACATAAAGCACCTTTAGGTATTCTTGATATGGTAAAAGGTGGACAGTATGATATGGGGCATTCTGCATCATATTATTGGAAAGGTAAAGATATAAACACTTTACCATTTACTTCAATGCCTTTTGGTTTAACTTCTCCAGAACAATACGCATGGTTTTATCGTGGCGGTGGAATGGAGCTTATGAAAAAAGTTTATGATAAACATGGAGTTTTATCATTTCCTGGAGGAAGTACAGGTGTTCAAATGGGTGGATGGTTTAAAAAAGAGATTAATACCCTTGAAGATTTAAAAGGTCTTAAAATGAGAATTCCAGGATTCGCTGGAGAAATCATGGCAAAACTTGGAGTTCAAGTTACGAATCTTGCACCAGGTGAATTATATACATCACTTGAAAGAGGAACAATCGATGCTTTAGAATGGGTTGGACCTTCAATGGATATTGGTATGGGATTTCATAAAATCGCTCCATATTACTATACAGGATGGCATGAACCAGCATCTGAAATGCATTTTATAATCAACACAAAAAAATTTGAAAAGTTACCAGATGATTTAAAAGAGATTATGTTAAATGCTATTAGATTAAGTGCATATGATATGTATATTCAAAACTATGATATGAATGCAACTGCATGGCAACAAATGAAAGCTGAATATCCTAATATTCAAATCAAGACTTTGCCAAAAGCAATTATGGATGAAATGAAAAAGGTGAACAAAGAGTTAAGAAATGAAATGGGAGCAAAAAGTCCTTTATTAAAAGAGGTTTTAGATTCTCAAGATGCTTACATGAAAAAAGTTAGAGAGTGGACTATTATCTCTGATTACTTATATTTAAAAGATAATTTATAATAAATAAAAAGAAGAATTTTCTTCTTTTTATCTTCTAAAATCCATTTGGATTAAACCCTGAAAAATCATCATTGAAATCCATTCCAAAATCCATAGTTTGAGTATATGGATTTGAATATCCATTTTGAACAGATATATTTTGTAATAGCATAATATCAGCTTTTGGATCAATACCTTGAGGACAAACCAAAGTACAAGCACTACATAAAGTACAATCCCAAATACCATTTGATTGAATAGAATCAACTATATCTAAGCTGTGAGCGTTCTTTTTATCATTTACATATCGTAAGGCTCTAGTTAGTGCAAAAGGACCTAGAAACTCTTTATTTACATCGTAAACAGGACAAGAACTGTAACAAGAGTTGCATAATATGCAATTACTTTGTAAATCGATATTTTTTATATCTTTTTGACTTATATTAAACTCTTCTATTTTACTTATATAGCTTTTTGTTTTTTCAATCAATAATGTTTCATGTGAAACATTTACTACTAAGTCTTTTAGAATATTAGAGTTTTTAAGTGCTTCAATTAAATCATTTTGAGAAATATTTGTTTTACAAGCAAGTTTTTCTACACCATTTACTCTAATTGCACAAGAACCACAAACACCACTTTTACATCCACATCTAAATGTTAAAGAATTATCTTTTTTGGTTTTGATTTCAATCAGAGCTTTTAGTAAATTTGTATTTTCTACTTCAAATGTATCAATACTTTCTTGAGGACTTTTCTCTTTATTGAATCTTTTAATATTTATAATCATAATATTTCCTCAAAAGAAATTTTAATAGAATCAGAATCTTTTACAATTAAAGTACATTTATCAAAAGAAGAATCTGTATTTGTATAATCACTTCGATAGTGACTTCCTCTACTCTCTTTTCTTTGTATTGCGCAAAGTGTTGCTATTTTTGAAACTTGAAGAATATTTTTAAATTCAATAAATTCTACAAGGTTTTTGTTAAACTCTTTTGATTTATCACCTATTCCCATAAATGAAATGTCATTTAAAAGTTTGTTTATTTCTTCTAATAAATTATTCATATTATTTTCACTTCTAAAAAGTCCTAAATCCTTAAACAAAATATTTCCTAGATACTCTTTTCTTTCGTAGAAATTTATGCTATTTTTTTGATGATAAATAGAATTTATTTCTTCTTTATCTTTATGGTATTGTTCTTGATTAAGTAGTTCAAAATCCTCTATTAAACTTGCTTGTTTTGATGCATTTAATCCCGCAACTTTACCAAATGTTACTATTTCTAATAAAGAGTTTCCACCTAACCTATTTGCTCCATGAATAAAACTTTGTGCACATTCCCCACATGCAAAAAGATTTTGAATATTTGTTTTTAAATTAATATCTGTTTTGATTCCGCCCATAGTGTAATGTGCTGCTGGAGTGATTGCTAATAATTCATCTTCTAGTTTTATATTTGAAAATGCTAAAGCTAAATCTCTTTCTTGTGGCATTAATTCTTTTATTTTTTCTATTCCTAAATGCCTTAAATCAAGAAATACTTTATCTCCTTTAGATATTTGTTCATAAATGGCCCTTGATACTTCATCTCTTGGTTTTAATTCATCAATAAATCTTTTCTCATCTTTATCAACTAAATATCCACCCTCGCCCCTTGCGCTTTCGCTTATTAAAATATTTGAGCTTTCTAAGGTTGTTGGATGAAACTGAATAAATTCCATATTTGATAATTCGCTTCCAGCATTATATGCCATAGCAATTCCATCTGCACTATTTGAATAAGAGTTAGTAGTATGATTTGAGTAGATTCCTGCATATCCACCACTTGCAATGATTACTGTTTTTGCTAATATTTCTTGCACTATTCCAATTTGAATATCTAAAACTATAATTCCTTTACAAACATTATTCTCAACTATTAGATTTAAAACTAAATGTTCATTTTTAAACTCAATACTTTTTTTAATACACTGATCAAGAAGTGTATGCAGTATTTTTAAACCAGTATAATCACTTGAGTAACATGTTCTAATTTTCTTTGTTCCACCAAATTTTCTTTGAGCTATTTTATTATCTTTATCTCTATTAAAAGGAACACCAATAGAATCAAGCCAATGAATAGTATCTTTAGCATTTTCGCACATTAGCTTTATATTATCTTTGCTAGCTAG
>JAGOIF010000139.1 GCA_017995775.1 Aliarcobacter sp. | reverse complement strand
CATCTGAAGCCAAAAATATTCCTGATTTTTCTTGAGTTATTGTCTCATAAACTAAATGACAAAGATTTCCTATATAAACCATACTCCTTTTATTTTCTATTTTTCCAAAAGGTAATAAAGGAACTTTTTTTACCAAATTTATAAGAGATTTTATATTTGCTTTTACTCCATATCCATAAACTATAGGAGTTCTTATGATACTTACTTTGAAATCTTCATCTTCTAACTTTTGAAGTTCTAATTCAGCTTTTAATTTACTTTTTCCATATTCATCTTCTGGGTTACAGATACTATTTTCACTATATTTACTATCTGTTTCTTCTCCGTAAACCTTAACTGTACTCATAAAAACAAACTGCTTTATTCCTGATTCTTTTGCTTTTTTTGCTAGCTGCAAAGTCTGTGTAACATTTACTCTCTCATACTCTTCACAACTTGCTCCACCCATTTGATGAACCAAAGCTGAAAGATGAAAAACTACATCTACATCACTACAATCTAAACTATTTATATCATCTTTTAAAAAACTAAAAATTCTAATATCATATTTTTCTTTGTATTTGTTTATAAAATAGTTACCTACAAAACCATTTGAGCCAGTTATTAATAAATTCATATCAAACTCTTTTTAATAATTCTAATAAATTATCTAAGATTAATTCTTTTTTAAAGATTGTATTAGTCAAAAGCTCAGAATTTTTTATATACTTTTTACTTTTCTCATAACTCATTTCAATAGCTTCAATAAAAACAGATTTTATCTCTTCTAAACTATCAGGATGACACACTAATCCCAACTGATTTTCTCTTATAATATCTGCTGCTTCTCCTTTTATTATTGCTATTATTGGCTTTCCTGTAGCTATATAGGTTTGAGTTTTCGCTGGAACAGTAAGAGAAAAAATTTCTTTATCTATTAATGAAACAATTAAAAAATTACTCGCACTTAAATACTTATAAATTTCTCCTCTTGGTTTTCTACCCCAAAATATAATGTTTTTAAAACTATTTTCTTTTACTATATTTTGGAGTTTTTCTAAATGTGAACCATCTCCTATAATATTTAATTGTGCTTTTTCTAAATATTTATCATCAATTTTTCCAAAAGATTCAATTATATTCTCAAGATTTTGTACACTTCCAATATTTCCAGCAAAAGTAAAATGAATTTTATCATCATGACTAAATCGAATTCTTTCTAAATCCTTATCTAAATAATCAGCCCAATTAGGAGCATAAAAAATTTCTTTATTTTCACTTAAAAAAGGAATAATTTTTTTTTCGAATCCTTTTGCAGATATTCCAAAACTTGAGGTATTTTTATAAACATATCTAACAAAACTATTTAAAAAAAACTCTAAAATCTTAGTTTTTTTAAATCCATAAGCATATACACTATCTGGCCAAATATCTTGAATCCAAAGAGTTACAGGTTTTTTATAAAATTGTTTTAAAATAATAGCTGGAACCATTGCTGTAAGTGGACCTACTTGAAAGCCAAAAATATAATCATATTTTTTTCCAATTTTAATACTTAAAAATGAGCCCATAATCATAAAAGCAAAATATTTTAAAAGTTTTTTAAATAAACTATTTTTATAGCCTGTAACTGCTTTTACTCTATAAATATTCATACCATTCCAAAGTTCTTTTTGGTACCATCTATTTTCGTAACCATCAAAAATCTTACTTGAAGGATAAGACGGAACCATTGTTAAAATATCAACATCATAACCTTTATTTTTCCAATCTATAGCTAATTCATTTATTTTAAACTCTTCTGGATAAAATACTTCACTTACTATTAAAACTTTTTTTTTCATTAAAACTATTTTCTAAAAAATTTATTTTTATAACAGTCATCACTAATAACATGCTGATACATATCTTCTACTAATTTTTCCCAAGATGGCGATTTATAACCAGTTGCATATTTAAATCTATCGCTGTTCATACTTCTATCAAGAACAAAGTCATCAAAAGCATTTATTTTTATATCTTTTTGATAAATTTTTTTCATAATATTTAATAAATCATATTTTGAAATAGCATCGCTTGAAACATGATAAAGTCCACTTAAATCTTTATTTGGTATCACATAATTTGATATTATATTTACCATCTCAATAGTAGGGAATCCACTATATATAGCTTTTGTAAATCCGTTTATTTCATTTTCTTGTGACATAAACCAATCAACCAAACTAAAATTTGTTTTGAGTTCATGCCCAATAATAGAAGTTCTAAGAGTAATACAATGTGGATAATGCACTTCTCCTAAATATTTTGTTTTTCCATATAAATCTTCTGCATTTGATAAATCTTTTTCAGTGTAATTTCCTTTTTTACCATCAAAAACACAATCTGTACTTATATGAATAAGCCTAGCTTTAGCAGTTCTAGTAACAAGTGAGAGTCTGTGTGGAAGTTGTGCATTTACTGTAATTGCTGTTAATGGATCTCTTGAAATAGGTAATTGTTTAATAATGCCTATACAATTTATTATAATTGTAGGTTGCACAGAAGCAATAGCTCTTATAACCGTTTCAAAATTATCAGCATCTACACCATCCCTTATTCTAGATAATTCTTCTAGAGTAAAATAATCTTTTAAACTATTTTTATTTCTAGTAGTTCCAAAAACTTCAAAATTTTCATTTTTATTCATCTCTTTAAAAAGAGTATGCCCAAGCATCCCTGTAACACCAAGTATAAGTATTCTTTCTTTTTCCATTCTTAGTTCCTTATTAATATTTTTTCCAAACTGTTCTATTTATATAATCTATATAACTTACAATAATTCTTACAACTTTTTTTGATACATTTGTAGTGTCATAATCTTTTACTATATTCATAGTTTTTTCCAAACACTGCTCTGTTACTATGTCAATAGAATTGATAATATCTTCACTTTTAAGACCAGACATTATCAAAGTTCCTTCATCCATGCCTTCGGGTCTTTCATGTGCTTGTCGTATAGTAATAGCTGGAAATCCCAGAATAGAGGACTCTTCTGTTATAGTACCACTATCACTTATTGCACAATACGCATTTTGTTGTAAAGCAATATAATCAAAAAATCCAAGTGGTTTCATAAACTCTATTAAAGGATTAAAATCTTTTTTATCCAAAATTTCTAATTTTTTTCTAGTTCTTGGATGAGTTGAAACTATAACTCTTTTTTGATATTTATATGCAATAGCATTTAATGAGCCAAGTAAATCACTAAAATTTTGTTCACTATCAACATTTTCTTCTCTGTGTGTACTAACTATAAAAAACTCTTTTGGTTTTAAATTTAAGTTTTCTAAAATTTTTGAATTTTTTATGTCATCTTTGTGATATTCCAAAACTTCTTGCATAGAAGATCCAGTTTTTATAATAGTTTCTGGTCTTAATCCTTCTGAAATCAAATATCTTCTAGCATGCTCTGTTAAAGTCATATTTATGTCACTTAACTGATCAACAATCTTTCTATTTATCTCTTCAGGAACCCTTTGGTCAAAACATCGATTACCTGCTTCCATGTGAAAAATAGGTATTTTTCTTCTTTTTGCAGATATTACAGATAGACAAGAGTTTGTATCTCCATAAAGTAAAACTGCATCTGGTTTTAATTCTTCAAAAAGTTTATCTGAAGTGCTTATTACATTCGCAATGGTAAGTGATGCATTATCTGCTGCTGCATTTAAAAAATAGTCAGGTTTTTTGATACCCATATCATTAAAAAACACTTCATTTAATTCATAATCATAATTTTGTCCTGTATGAACTAAAATATGATTTGTATATTTTTCAAGTTCTGCTATAACTCGACTTAATTTTATAATTTCAGGTCTTGTTCCAACTATTGTCATTACTGTTTTCATGCAATTACTCCAAACTCTTTTAAATCTTCTTTAATCTCAGTAAGATTTAATAACATATTTTTCAATTCCTCTTCATTTAATTGTTTTGTATTATGTGAGTTATAATCATGAGCTTCAGTTATCACTTCACCCTCTTCAAAATATTTACTGTAGTTTAAGTCTCTGTTATCTGCAGGTATTCTATAGTATACTCCCATATCAACTGCATGAACCATCTCTTCTCTTGTAAGAAGAGTTTCATAAAGTTTCTCACCATGTCTTGTACCAATGATATTTATTTTATGTTCAGATTTACCTAACATATTTTTTAAAGTATTTGCAAGAAGTTCTACTGTACAAGCTGGTGCTTTTTGAACAAAGATATCTCCATTTTTGGCATTTTTAAATGCAAACATCACTAAATCAACTGCATCATCTAAACTCATCATAAATCTAGTCATATTTGGATCTGTAATTGTTATATCATTACTTGTTTTTATTTGATTTATAAAAAGTGGTATAACCGAACCTCGACTTGCCATAACATTTCCATATCTTGTACATGATATAACTGTCTCATTATCGTTTAGATTTCTACTTTTTGCAACAGCTACTTTTTCCATCATAGCTTTACTTATACCCATAGCATTTATAGGATATACTGCTTTATCTGTACTTAAAACTACTATATTTTTTACTTTATATTTTATAGCTACATTTAATACATTTTCCGTTCCTATTACATTTGTTTGAACAGCTTGCATAGGATAGAATTCACAAGAAGGAACTTGCTTTAAAGCTGCTGCATGAAAAATATAATCAACTCCTCTAATCGCATCATCAAGTGAATTAACATCCCTTACATCACCTAGATAAAATTTAAGCT
>JAGOIF010000138.1 GCA_017995775.1 Aliarcobacter sp. | reverse complement strand
AACCTTTACCAAAATTATCTTGCAATTGTCGTGACAGTGTTACGACAATCTCTTTACCATATTCAGCCCTTTGATTTTTGAGAATATTTTGATTGATTCTATTACCTATTTCCCAATACATCATAGTCAAAGAACTATTTACGGCAACAGCAACATTGTTTTTTGTTTGCTCTATTAGGTTTTTAATTTGTTCAAAAAGTATATTATTTGTTATTTCATTCATTTGTTTATTTTCCTTTTAAATTATTTTCAATTTGTGCAACTAGTAGTTGCACTATATCTACTAAAAATGTATTATAATCTTGCGACATTATTAAATCTTGCATATTTGTTTTATTCCCTTTAAGTTTCATAATACTTTCTCTCTTAACATATATGCTACGGCAGAGCCTTTTTCAACTAAAAAATTTAAGATAATCAAAACATCATCTTTAATTTTTCTATCTTTTTTTATTTGCTCACCTTGAATGAAAACATACTGTCTAATTAAATTTTCTAAATGAAATACTGTATCTGACTCTAGTTTATCATTTAACAAATTACAATTATTTCTAAGCAAATCTGCAACCCAGCAAATCCCATCACTTTCGTATTTTGAAGCAATACTAGTTAATAATTTCGAGATGGAATACAGCACGGACGGGCAATGACCAATTTTTTTGGTTAGCTTTTTAAAATACCTTATATCTTTATCTTTTAATGAATGCCATTCTTTGGCAGTGTCTTTCCAAAGTGAACCATATCGTCCCCAAGCCAATAAATAAGCTTTTATTATTTGTTTAACATCACTGTATTTTTCTCCATCTTGACAAATATCTATTATGTTGTTTTCAAGAAGTTCCCAAATATACCAAAAGTTATCATAATTATTTGTACTATCCTGAGTATAAATTAACTGAGTTAGTAAACTTGTTATCTCTTCTGTTGGCTTGAATGAATCAATTAGTGGTTGCAAATAAAACTGAATATCATCTTTATCTGCTTCTAATATAAAGAGTGCAAAATTATCTATAAATTGCTGTTTAATATCATAATCTACTTTATTCTTTGTTCTATTAAAAATATTTTTACATAGTATCTCGATAATTTTTTTGTTAAACTCTTTGTTTATAATAGATTTAAAAGTAACTATCATTTTAAAAGCAACAAAAAAAATATCTAATTCTGTTATTTCAATTTCATTTGCAGATATTTTTAATTCATCGGAAACAAACCTGTCCAGTAACTCCTCATTCGATTGTAAAAAACTTTGAAGTAGCTCTTGTTTACTAACGCGTTTTTGTCTATAATAATTAGATTTAATCAACTCAAAATATTTATGTTTTAAAAGCAAACATGCAACTATAAAAGAATTGCTTTCGCTATTAAAGTAAGTATTAATAGCCTCAATCGCAAAATCATAAAAATGCTTTCCACTCATTCCTATCTGATAATCATCAAAAAGATTTAATAATAAAAGTATTTTTATATCATTTTTGAGTTCTGGAAAATAAATTAGAAAAATAGGTAAATACTTAATAGCTTTATCAACTCCATCTGAAACTTGATAGTGATAGTTTTCTGCTAGTGGTAAACGAGCAAATTCTAAAATTATATCTCTGCAAAGTTCTTTATCTTCACTTGAAAGCATCTCAGCATAGTCTCTTAATAAAATAATACTCGTATTAGGAAAAATCTCATCTTGAAAGATAAAGTTTCTTTCCTCATGTGGTATTGCTATAACTTCTTTAATTTGTTCTAATGCTAAAAGAGGATTTTCCTCATAACTAGTGTACTTTTTACAATCTTGATTGTTTTCTATTTTATTTATAGTCCATAGATATAGCGATGTATATTTAATTGCATTATGAGAGTTTTCCTGTGCTTCTTGACTATACTTTTTAAGCTCAGGTGATAACTTTGGATTAAATGTGATTTGAACTCCTCCATCAACTTTTTCTGTTTTTATATCCATTTTTCTTTTATCAATTCTTGCTAAAGCCATTCTCCAAATTCTATCTTCCTCAGATTGACTCTCTTCATCAGGTAGTTGCTTATAGTAGTTATCTAAAATACCCCATAAAATATTTTGAATATTTTTAATTTCTTCTTCACTTACTTCACTTGTTTTAAACATCTGGTAATGTAAAAATAAATTTTCTAAATGTAATTGTCTATGTTTATCTTCACAAGTTTTTAATCTTTCATCTTGAAAAATCTTAGTCTGCCAATTTAGCCCATATCCCATACCGTACAAACTTTTAAGACTTTGTTCTTGAATATGCCTATGAAAATCAGCTTGGATAAATTTTTTTGTTTTGAAAAGTATCCTTGCAATATTAAACGCTTTATCTGAGTTAGCCAAAACTATACTAGTAACAACTGCTGAGATTGATGAAGATTTAGACTTCTGAAGCAAATACAAAAGCCAAAACTCTAAATCTTCCGTTTTTAACACCTTGCCTATTTCTAAAAGATATTTTTCAAGTGCCATATGAATTGACTGTATTAAATTTGGCATAACAGGAGAGCTATTCCCTCTATATATATTCCATAATGATTTACTGTGATATTGTTGTATTGTTGTATTTTCATCTATAAAAACATCAACCATTTGAATTTCTTCTTTATATTTCCATCCAGACTTAGCATAATATTCAACTGATTTATTGATGAGACCAAGAATAAAATCAAGTGTAAGACTAAAATGATTTTTCAAAAGAAAATATATAGGAGTTTGTAATGCACTTGCAGGAAAATATTTATTTTCATATTTACTTGAAAGATTAAAAGCATCTTCCACTTCTTCTCTCTCGTAATGATGAAATATTCCATCATTTTTAACTTTTCTAGGTGTCTTTGTCCAAAATAAATCTGCTAATTTTAATACTTGTTTAGGCAAGTTTTTAGATATTAAAAGACCATCCCAACTTGTTAAAACCATTTTTGAGAGTTCATAATAATTGTCACTATGATTTTTAAATTTTTGCTCAACTATCTCATCAAATATAGTAGATAACTCATCTTTGATTTGAGATGAACCATTGGCAATAACTTTACAAATAGTTTTGATAGATTCTTTATGGCTGTACTTATATTCATTTTGATTTATTAATTCATAATACTTTAGTGCAGTTAATGAAGCATTTCTTGTAGAACTTCCTTCTTGAAATTTAGAATTCCAATCTTGTAATATAGGCAATAGTAAATCTATTTTAGCAAGACCTATGGTTTCAACATTCTCATAAACAAAGTTGATAAAGCTCTTCCAACCACTACCTTTGGGCTTAGTAAAAATATATTTAGCTTCTTGTAGTTGTTGATTTTTCAATCCAAGATTTTCCCAAAAGCTATTATCAACTTCTTTACAAGCTAGTCTCAATAAAAAAGATATTCGGCTCAATAGTTCATAATCATTGTCTAAAAGCTCTCTTTTAAAATTAATAAAAAAAGTATCTGAATATTTAGACAATAATATCGATATAAATATTTCATCTTTCCAAAATGTTTCTATATCTGTGCTATCTATGATTTCTTCAATAAAAATTTTAATATTTTCATCATCAAGAAGTAGTTTTTCAGATACCCAGCTTCTAAAAGCTCTTCGTATAGGTAAAGAACTACCAATTTTTTCAAAAAAACTTTTTATATCACTTTTAGTAATAAATTCTTTATTTACTATTCTTTCTAATGCCCACTCTTCATAAATATCATGAGTTATAAAATAACCTAAACTTTTTTCATAACCTAAAATCCCTTTGTTTTGTAATTGTTTTAAGCTATTACTAGAACAATCAATATCTACATAAAACTGTCCTTCATTAGCTCTTTTAAAAACAAATTCAAAAAAGCATTTTTCAATATATGGTGTAGAAATATGTTGATTCCATAATTTATTTTTAAAATCTTGATAGTTAATTTCTTCATTTGAGTAATTTGCCAAATATTCATTAAGATAAAATGGATTTTTTATTAAATCCAATAACTTTTCATCTTGAGGTAAAATAAACTTGTATCTACTTGATAAAGTATCTAAGTATTCACTAGATAGATTTTTAATATCTATTCCAAATGGAATAATATTGAGTATTTGAGTAAAATGATAATTTAAATCATCTAAATAGGAATACCTTGTAGTAAATATTATTTTCCAATTATTTTGAATCAATGCAGAGATAAATTCTCTAAAAAAATCGCTTTCAAAATCTAATAGTGCTTCGGCTGAATCGATAACGATAATTTTTTTAGTATGTTGTTTATGAACATCAATAAAGTCTTGTACCGAATGATTAAATAAGAAATCATTAGTTTTAAATTCTCTAGCCTTAAATACAAAAAATGGATAATTTCCCTCTTTATTTATATACAAGTTTTTTATAATAGATGTTTTTCCAACTCCTCCAGCACCACTGATTATAAAAATTTGTTTTTCTTCTAATTCGTTTTTGATATGCTGTATAATTTCATCTCTATCTAATTCGATTTTTTCATTTTTATATGAAATATTTGTTCTTATCTCAAACAAAATATTTTTTGTTTTTTCTTCTAATGAATGTATAAATCTTTCTATTGTATTGACCTGGCTTAACTCTTTGTATCTAATTATACATGCTACAAATACCATAAGTATTAACACTACTATAACAGCAATATTTCCACTTGGAACTATAAAAGATACTATAAACCATCCAGCATATATCCATCCATCTGAATTATTTAGTTGTTCATCAACTTTATTAGACCATTGCATAATATTATTATATGCAG
>JAGOIF010000137.1 GCA_017995775.1 Aliarcobacter sp. | reverse complement strand
GCAAGCGATTATTCAAAAGCTAGTGCTCCAACTGATTTTACTGTAAAAGGTGAAAAAATAAGAAATGCAATTTGTTATGAAGCAACTACCGATAAGATATTTGAAAACTTAGGTGATACAAAATACATGATTGCTATTTCAAATAACGCATGGTTTACTCCATCTATTGAGCCAACTTTGCAACATTTACTTTTAAAATATTACTCAAGAAAGTACAAAATAACTATTTTCCACGAAGCTAATGGAAGTCCTAATCGAATATATAGACCATAAAAAAAGTATAAAGAGTTAAACTCTTTATACTTTTTAAGTTTTTATGATTTTTTATTAAATCTAAAAATAATAAAAAATTCCTACTTTTATTTTATCTTGTTTTTCATATAAATCATCATTTATATATCTAATATTTAAAGCAGAATTTCTATGTAATTTATAAGTTCCAAAGGCCTCAAATTGATTATTTTCTAAGTCTTTATTGTATTTATCATAAGTATAACTAAGCCCTAGTTTTAAATTATCAAATCGATTAGTTACAAAACCAATATTTGATCCAATAGAGTAAAGCTGATCACTATTTTTATAATATAAATTTGAACCTAACATCATATAAATAAAATCTTTATTTTCTCCATATGAAAGCCCTATTTCTGGTCTTATTTTTAAGTAATCATTTTGATCTTTAAAGTGTTCATATCCTAAATCAATTCCCCAAGAAATGGGTTTAAAGAACATATCTCTTGGTGCAAGTGATTTTATTTTAAGTAGTGTAAATTTATCAAGTTTAATGTTTTCATCTTTTTGTTTTTTAAAATTTACATCAAAAAAATCAATATATGCACCTTGTAAATATCCATCACTGATGTCATAAATATCATTATAAACTGGTTTTAATCCAAATTCAAAAGAATCATTTGAATCATAAAATAAAGAAAAACGTGCAGAATCGTGAGAATCAAGGGGATTAAAAGGAACTTTTACATCATATGTTGATGTTTGATTATATAAACTTCTTTGTTTTAAAAGTTCTAAATATTTATTTATAAACTCTTTTTTCTCTATTTTGTTGTTTGATCTTTGATATTGTAAATAAGATATTTTAAAATCTAAATATGAAATCTTATCATTAGTATTTAACTCATCATTTAAGTTTTCATCTTCATTTACAAAGTTTTCTAAATAATCTTTATTTTCTATTTTATCATTTAAAATATGTTTCATTTTTTTCATATTTGAATATCTATAATTTGATTTTTTTATTAAATTATATTTTTGTAATATTTTTATAGACTCAAGTGGAACAGTTTTTAAAGTAAAATTACTTACTAAATCCAAATCATTTCTTGCAACTTCAAGCAACCACAATATATTGTAAGAACAATTTTCTTTAAAGAAAAAATAATCTGCATAGGCATCTTTTAGCTCAAAAGTGTGCAAAACTAATCTATTTATCTCTTCTTGTGTCAAATCTAAATCATATTCCCAAATATCTCTTTGTTCAAGATTATTATACTCTTTGATTTTTTCATAATAAGGAAGTATTGAATATCTTCCTTCATAAAGACCTGTTAGCCCTTTGTATGCAAAAACTAAACCATTTGTTTCATTTGTTTTTGCTGCATAGTTTATGGCATTTGAAATAAGTGCTGTATCATTATTTGAGGAAACTTTTAAAAATGTGTGTCCGTACATTGAAGCTGGTGAATTTATATGTGCCGTTGGAAATACCATAGTTACATATTTTGCATCTATTAAAGATAAATATTGATCTAACTCTTTACATTCATATTTAATAATTTCATTTTCTAAAGATGGAATATTTTCTTTTAGCCATTCTACTCGTAAAGGAAATCTACATAAAACATCAGATTTACCATTTTTTAAAGCATCAATAGTCTCAAATAATTCTTTTTTTAAATCAGTTTTACCCTCTTTTGAAATAAAAAAATTATCTGAATCCATTTCACTAATTCCATTTCTATAGTGTAATAATTTCGACCAATAAGGATTTTCATAAAGTTTTGTTTGTTCAATGTGTAAAGAAATTTCTGTTGAAGAAAAGCAAGAAGAAGAAAATAGAAAAGTAAGTAATAAATACTTACTTTTTCTACTTAAAAGATTAAATGTGTTTAGCAATTGAATCAATAACGTTTGCAGATGTTACATTTTGGCTTGAATAAATATTTGAAAAGTTAGCTTGTAATTTTGCAGAAAACTCAGAATTGTTTTCAACATTCATTAATTTTGCAACAGTTTCTAAAGTTTCACCCTTACCTGCTGAAATATCTAATGCTAACTCATCCATATTGTCTTCAACAAATTTATTTAACTTGTCATTTGATACGAAGTTATTTGGTTTGTTACAATTTGATGTACCACTTGTGATTCCAAAAGTTTGGTTTCCTGAAGTTCCATTCGTAGTTGCAGCGATTGCTTGTAACATAGTTGAATTTTGATTCTTAATTATCATTGAACCTAGTCCACAACCTGTGTTCTCATTTGCATAAACAGCTGTTGTTAATCCAATTGCTGCTATTAAACTTATAATTTTTTTCATATATTCTCCTTTTAGATTTCATTTATTCTAGTATTTTTACTTTGAATTTATACTTAAAAATAATTAATTAAATATTTTTCTTTTATGTTTTCAATAATTTTCTCTTTTTGTAAATTTTCATCTAGTTGTAACTCAAAGGCAAATTCTAAAATCTCTTTAAAAGATTTTGATGGTTTTAATCCTAAAGCCATTAAATCTCTTCCGTGAACCAAAGGTTCTATGGCTTTATTTTCAATATTTAGCTCTTTTGCTTTTTCTAAAAGCCATGAACTTGCTTTCGTGCATTTATCTTTATCTGGAATATTTCGTCCTAAACAATCAGCCAAACTAACTAGGCATAAATCTTCAATATTTACTTTTAATGATAATCTTTTTATAGCTTTTAAAGAGGAATCACTTAAATATAATTGAAATGGAACCAAGTGGGTTTTTACTAAAGAGCAAACTATTTCTATAAATTTTCTTTCATTTGTAAGTTTTAATAAAAAAGATATGGTAGGTTCAATTCCTAAGATTTCATGTTTGAAAGAAGTGATTTTTCCATCTATTTCTTTTGTACAAAATGGTTTTCCAAAATCATGGCAAAGAACTGCATAAAATAAATATAATTTTTTATAGTCATCTTCTATTTTTTCTTCTTTTAAAATTCTTGCCATTTCATCAAGTACCATTAAAGTGTGAACCCAAACATCACCTTCGGGATGGTAAACTTCATCTTGAATACAGTTTACTAAAGCTTTTAATTCAGGAAAATATTTTAAAATTCCAAATTCACGAATTAATTCAAATCCAAGAGAAGGTTTCTTTGAATTTAAAAAAAGTTTTTTTAACTCTTCAAATACTCTTTCTTTTGGTAAATGAACTAAATCACCATTTAAAACTATTTGTTTACAAATCTCTTTTGTTTTATCATATATTTCAAAACCAAATCTACTTGCAAATCCAATGCCTCTATAAACGCGCAAGGAATCTTCTATAAAAGTTTCATCATTTATATGTCGAAGGAGTTTATTTTCTAAATCTTTTATTCCATTAAAAGGGTCTAGAAACTCTTTTTTGAAATAATCATATCCTATTGAGTTTATTGTGAAATCTCTTCTTAATGCTGCTTCTTTATAGCTAAGATTGGCATTTGTTGTAACTTCAAAGTCTTGGTGGGTATTTCCTATTTTTTTTTCAGTTCGAGGAAGTGCAAAATCAAAATCATATTCATCAACTCTTAAAGTTAAAACTCCAAATGATTTTCCAACTAATTTAACAGTACCATATTTTTGTAATGATTTTTCAATAGTATCAAAGCAGTCTATTCCAAAGATTTCAACATCATAATCTTTAATTGGAATATTTAAAAAAAAGTCACGCACACATCCACCCACAAGAATAGGAGTTGCACCTAGTTCTTGTAAGTCATTTAAAATATTTTCTAATACTTTTGGTATTTTAAATTTTGTTGTAGTGGTGAACATCTTGTTGTGGGAATGGAATTGAAATACCTTCCTCATCAAATCTTAATTTTATAGCTTCTGTTAAACCAAATTTAACATCCCAATAATCAGGAGTTTTAGCCCAAGCTCTTACAACTAATTTTACAGATGAATCAGCTAAATCTGAAACGGCAACCGTAATTCCTTTTTCAATTAAAACTTTATCATTTGAAGTGATAATATCTTTTAAAACAGTTTTCGCTTTTTTAATATCATCTTCGTATCCAATACCAATAACTAAATCAACTCTTCTTGTATCATAGGCATTTATATTAGTAATTGAACCACTTGTAATTGCACCATTTGGAACTATAATTTTTTGATTATCAGCTGTTATAAATATTGAATTAAAAATTCCAACTTCGCTTACACTTCCAGTAACACCAGCAGCTGTTACCGCATCGCCTACTTTAAAAGGTTTAAACATGATTATCATAACACCCGAAGCAAAGTTTCCTAAAGAATCTTTTAAAGCCAAACCAATAGCTAAACCAGCAGCTCCAAGAATTGCTAAGAATGAAGTTGTTTCAACTCCTAATTTTCCAAGTGATGTTAAAAGTACAACTATCATCAAAGAGTAATAAACGATATTTTCTAAAAATCTAATTAGAGTTTCATCCATACCTTTTACTCTTCGTAAAACATTTCCAAATAATGAAACTATTTTATTTACAGCCCATTTACCAATAATAAAAACTAATAATGCCATTATTAATGAAAA
>JAGOIF010000011.1 GCA_017995775.1 Aliarcobacter sp. | reverse complement strand
GTATTTGTTAATAAATAAGCTTCAAAAGAGTCTTTTACTACACTTTCTGATGATTTTCCATTAATTGATGTGCTAATTAGAGGAGTATAAATAAATTGTCTACCAGCTTTTGCACTTGTATTTGATAATTTATATTGTAAATAAAGTTCAGATAAAACAGCACCTGATGCATCTAAATCACGTGCAAAAATAGAATGGTCATTATCTTCTGCAATTACATGAGATGCTTGAAAAGTAGCTCCTGCATTAAATCCGTAGAAATCACCAGTTGTATAACCTAAACTTCCACCAACTACTCCAATATCATCTGATGATGTAGCGCCTAAGAAATTAGAATTAGAATATTCAGATTTGATTTCCCCTTTAACTTTTCCATTTGCAAAAGCATCATTTAAGTTATCAGCAAATAAAGGAGCAGTTAATAATAACGCAGTAATTAAACTAAGATTTTTTTTCATATTTATTCCTTGAAATTAAATTTCGATATTCAAATAAAAAACTCTATAAAAAATCGCAAAAATCATAGAGTCTAAGAAATATTAGAACTTCAACCTAAATATAATTTAATTTAATCGCAGTTTAATCGCATTTAGTAAATAAAATAAGTTCTAGATATCCTCAACTTCTTTTTTATAAGAACCTAGAACCTTTATATGTTTACTGTGTTTTGTTAGTATTTTTTTAATATTTTTATCGTTTTTATGACCTTCAAATTCAATAAAGAATGTTGAGATTCCTTTTACTATATGAGATTTTATTTTATTTAAATTAACTCTTGCTTCTTTGAAGTCATTTAAAAAGTCAATTAAGCTTCCGTATTTATTTGGTAATTGAACTATTATTGATGTTTTATCATTTAGGCTTTTTTGTGTATCTTCTTTACTAATTACTAAAAATCTAGTTTTATTATCTTTATTATCTTCAATATTTTCAAATAAAATCGGAATATCATTTGTTTTTGAAGCAAGTTTTGAGCAAATTGCAGCACTATTTGGTGTTTGTGATGCTAGTTGCGCAGCTTTTGTTGTTGAATCCACATATTCGTATTTTACTTCATTTAAATGATAGTTTTCAAGAAAAATAGAGCATTGATCAAAGGCTATATCTTTTGAATAAATTATCTTAATATCTTCAACTTTTGTACAATTACTCACAAGTGTATGATGAATATCTAAAACAGTCTCACCAACGATATTTAAATCATAAGAACTAAAGCAGTTTATTGTATCACCAACAATTCCATTTGAGCTATTTTCAATAGGAACGATTGCGTATTTTGCTCTATTTAATTCTATTTCAAGGAATAAATTTTTTATTGAATTTACAGAATAATAAGTATTATCAACTCCAAATTTATTTATAGCAGCTTCTTGGGTATAACTTCCTTCTGGTCCTAAATAAACAATTTTTTCATCATTTAATGTATATTGTTTTAAAGATAAAATATCTGAAAATATTTTTTCAATAGTAGAAGTTTTTAAATTATTTTTATTTTTTTCTCTTAATTCATCTATAATTTTTTTATCAATCAATAGTGAATCAATTGTTTTGTTTTTATTAAGAATATCTAATCTTTTTTCTAAAAATTTAACTAATTTTTTATTTATATATTCTAGTTGTTTTTCATCATCAAGTATATTATTGTTCATAAATTCCCTTTATATAATTATAATTTCTTATTATATATTAAAAAAATCGCAAAACAAAATCTTTGGATTTCAAATTTGTATATATAGTCTAAAATAGGCACTTAGAATAAGCAATACTCTGATAAAATAAAAGTAAAATTTCAGGATTTCCATGTACCATCTTAATATCTCAAAAATTATTATTTTATTTATCTTTCCTTTGATTTTTATATTTACAGGATGTTCACAAAAACAATCAAATATGGAAACTGAAAGTTTAAGTATAGAAAAAAAGCGTAAAGCAATAGTTGCAAATGCCCTTAAATATCTTAATACAAAAGAAGGAAGAGATTGTTCAGGACTTGTAGCTTTAGTTAATACAGAAAATGGTGAACCTTATTATAAAACAAAAAAATTGAGTAATCATTTTTCAAATGATTACAGATCTAAAGCCATTTATAATGTTATGAAATCAGATGAAAGAATTGCCAAAAAACAATCGCCAAAAATTGCAGATTTAGTTTTTTTCTCAGATACCCTTGAAAAAACAAAGCGTAAAGTAGGTGCTGAAAATATAACCCACATTGGTATTGTAACTCAAGTAGATAGGGATGGAACGGTTCATTTTATTCATAATATTCGTGGTAAAAATGTAATCGGTGTATTAAATGAAAAATATCCAAAAATCGCAAATAAAGAAAATAAAAATATAAATACATATTTAAAAAGATGTGAACCAAGCAGATCAAAATACGAGTGCCTAAGCCCATATTTTCTAAGTGCTTATGGAGAAATAGAAAGAAGATTTTAGAAAAGGCAAAGTAATTTAAATATACTTAGTAATTTTCATCTTTCACTTTTTGCTTTTAGCTCTTTTTTTATTAGTAACTAAAATACTAAGAATCGTGAATTTTTAATGTTTTTTATGAATTTTTATAAGTTATAATGCCAAAATTAAAAAATATAAGGCTTATGAATGTTGGAGAATAAAAACTTGTTAATAGATATTTTTTAATGAAATTATTTATATCTATATTCATATTTTATAGTGCACTTTTTGCTCAAGAAAAAGCACTAAATATTCTTATATTTCATAGTTTTAATGAATCATATCCTTGGTCAAAAGATTTTTTTCTTGGAATAGAGGATTACAAAAAAACAGTAATAAAATAATAAATATTTATGCAGAATCCATTGATTACAAAAGATTAAAATCACAAATGGAAAATGATGATTGGGAAAATTATCTTAAAAAAAAATATAAAGATTTTAAATTTGATGGAATAATAATAGAAAATGAGATTGCTTCTAAAATATTAAATAGCTTCTCTAAAAAACTATATGCAGATATACCCAAAATTTATATATCGGATTTTAATATTGAGCAACAAAATGATACCTTACAAGTAAATAATACAAAAAAAGAGCTAATTGTAAATTCAATTAAACTTGCAAAACAAAACAATGAAAACCTTAAAAATATCTACATAATAAAATCCTATAACGAAATAGGTATATTAATGGAAAACTTGCTTCTTGAAGAATTAGGAAAAGAGAAATTTAATACAGTTATAGTTAAAGATTTATTAGTTGAGCAGACAAAAGAATTTTTATCAAAAGTACCTAAAGATAGCGCAGTTTTTTATACTTTAAATTTTGAAGATTATTTAGGGAAAAATTATATTCCAAAAGATTTTTTAAAAATAATAGCTACAAATTCAAATGCTCCTATATATAGTTTTTGGAATACATTTATAGGAACAGGAACCCTTGGAGGATATCAAAAAAGTGCCCATGAAATATCTTTTAAAAGTCTTGAAAGTATTGTAAATAAGATTGAAAAAGGAAACTTTATTTATGATTTACCTTGTGCTAAACTATATTTAGATTATGAGGTATTACAAAAATTTGGAATTGATGAAAGTAAGTGTCCCTCTGATGCAATTATTATAAATAAACCTATTCCTATTTGGAAAACATATCCCAAAGAGACATTTTTTGCACTTTCTTTAATAATTTTATTATTCCTATTACTGCTTTTTACTTATATTTTGAAATTAAGAGATAAAAAAATTTCAGATATTGAAAAAAGTATGTTTTTACAAGCTAAACAAGCAGCTTTGGGCGATATGCTTAGTACCATTACACATCAATGGAAACAACCCCTAAACAAAATTTCTATTATTGTGCAATCAATAGTTTTAAAGTTAAAAAAGAAAATGGTTGATGACATAATTATTGATAAATTTGAAATGGATGTTTTAAATCAAATTATGTATATGTCAAATACAATAGATGATTTTACTAATTTTAATCATCCTAGAGGAAGAAAAAATACTTTTGATATAAAAGATTCAATACTAAAAACAATTGAACTTTCAAAAAATTATTACTTTAAAAAAGATATAAAAATTATATTTGATGATTTGAGCTCTTTTAATCTAAATGGATTTTCAAATGAAATATCACACTGCATTTTAATAATCTTACAAAATGCTAATTATGCATTGCTTAATTCAAAAAATAAAGAAAAGATAATAACTATTAGTTCCGATATAATTGAAGAAAAATATATTGTGACAATTGAGAATAATGGTGAATTTATTCCCCATAATATTATTAAAGAAATATTTAAACCATATTTCTCAACAAAATCTGAAAAAACAAATACGGGATTAGGTTTATATATTGTAAAAAATATACTTGAAAAAAACTTTAATGCCTCAATAGAAGTATCAAACACTTCTGTTGGTGTGGCATTTAAAATTTGTTTTAATAATATAAAAGAAAAATAGGTCTAAAATGAAAGAAAGAATAAATAAAATATTAGAATATTCAAAGAACATGAATCTTCTTTATGTTGAAGATAATGCAGAAAATAGGCAATCTACTTCTAATATATTGTCAATAATTTTTGCTAACATAATTATTGCTGTTGATGGACAAGATGGCTTAAATAAGTTTAAAGAAAATAATATAGATTTAATAATTACAGATATAAATATGCCAAATTTAAATGGTATTGAAATGATAAAAGAGATAAAAAAGATTGATAGAAATTGTGATTTTATCTTTCTTTCTGCGAATGATGATAGAAAAATATTATTAGAATGTATTCCCTTACAAGCAAATGGTTTTTTAGTAAAACCACTTGATTTTGAAGAGTTAATTTCTTTGATTGAAGAAATTATTGAAAAAATACAGCTTTTACATGAGTCTAAAAATAATGAATATTATAATGAACAATATTTAGCTTTAATTGATAAAAATAATATAATTTCTAAAACAAATACAAATGGTGAAATAACATATGTAAATGATAATTTTTGCAAAATTAGTGGATATAAAAGAGAAGAACTTTTGCATAAAACTCACCGTGTAATAAGACATTTTGAAAACCCAGATGAACTTTATGAAGATATTTGGAATACCATTAAAGTTAAAGAAAAGGTGTGGGAAGGAGTACTTAAGAATAAATCAAAAAGCGGAAGTACTTATTATATAAAAACTATAATTACTCCTATTAGAAATATTAAAGGTGAAATTGTTGAATATATAACAATAAGAAGTAATCTTAATTCTTCAGTTGATGATAAAAAATATTTATTTGAGCAAATTGAAGAAAATAATTTTTCGATTTTAGTTTTATTACAAATAGATGAATTTGAAATATTTGAAAAATTTTATACCAATATAATTATGGGTCAAATAGAAAATACTTTTGCTTTTAATTTACTTTCTTATTTACCATCTGAGTATGCATTTGAGTATAAATTTGAAAATGTTTATACTTTGGGAAATGGTCGATTCGGCTTATTGATGAAATTTGATAACTTGAATAATCTAGATTTTAATCTACAAGAATATTTAAATCAATTTATAGATAATGTAAAAAATTCTAATTTAAAAGTTGATGATTTAGAGTTTGATTTAAGTATAACACTTAGTTATGGAATCGGAAAATACATGTTATATGAAGATTGTGTAACTGGACTTGAAAATGCAATAAAAGAAAAAAATGCAATAAGTTTTTCAAATGATAGTTCAATAGTTGCTTCAAAAGAAGCAAAATATAATCTTGAGATGATTAAAACTGTAAAAATTGCTCTTGATAATTATAAAATAGTTTCATATTTCCAACCAATTATAAATAATAAAACAAAAGAGATAGAAAAATATGAATCTTTAGTAAGATTAATTGATGAAAATGAAAATGTAATTTCACCTTTTCACTTTTTAGAAATATCTAAAAAAGGAAATTACTATAATAAAATTACCCATAGAGTTTTAGAAAATTCTTTTAAAATCTTAGAATCTATTAAAGCAGAACTCTCTGTTAATATTTCCTTTTCAGATTTAGAAAAAGAGCAAACAAGATTAGAAATATTCAGCTTACTTAAAAATCACAAAGAAAATGCACATAGAGTTATATTTGAACTTTTAGAAGATGAGAATGTTAAAGATTTTGATGTAATAAAAAGATTCATAAAAGAAATAAAAAATAAAGGTGTGCAAATCGCAATTGATGATTTTGGAGCAGGTTATTCAAATTTTGAAAGAATCCTTGAATTTGAACCTGATATTATAAAAATAGATGGATCATTAATAAAAAATATACAAACAGATGTATTTAGTAGAGATTTAGTAGAAACAATAGTTGCCTTTGCAAAAAAACAAAATATTAAAACCGTTGGGGAATTTGTAGAAAATGAAGCAATTTTTAATATTTTAAATGAAATTGGTGTTGATTATTCACAAGGTTATTATTTTGGAAAACCTATTTCTTTGAAAATAATATAAAAGGAAAATTTTGATTAAAAATAAATTATTATTAATAGAAGATGACGAAGATACACTTCTCTTGTTAAAAGAATTTTTAGAGGAGTATGATTATAAAGTTTCTGCTCAAACCACAGTAACTGATGCTTTATCAAATTTGAGTATATATTCATTTGATATTATTATCCTTGATTTAGGTCTTCCTGATTTTAGTGGTTATGAAATATTAAAATATGCTCAAATTAATAATTTGGATATTCCAATAATTATAATAAGTGCAAGATCAGATAAAAAAAGTAAACTATATGCTTTTCAACTAGGAGCAATTGATTATATGATTAAGCCTATATATTTAGAAGAACTTGAAGTCAGAATTAGAATACATTTAAGAAAAAAACCTTCTTTTGTAAATACAGATGAAAAAGTATTTGAAATAAAAAATAATTGTATTTACTATAATTCAAAACAATTAAATCTTACAAAAATAGAATTTGAGATTTTAGAAAAATTGATTAATAATAAAAATAAACCATTAACAAGAGATTTATTGTGTGAATCTTTATCTAGTTTAAGTTCATCAAGATCTTTAGATTATCATGTGAAAAATATTAGAATAAAATTAAATGATGATGGTTTAGAACCAAAATATTTAGTAACTGAGTATGGATATGGATACAAATTAATTTTCTAAAAAATTAATATAAAAGAAAAATAGGTTTAAAATGAAAGAAAGAATAAATAAAATATTAGAATATTCAAAGAATATAAATTTACTTTATGTTGAGGATAATGCAGAAAATAGGGAATCTACTTCTAATGTATTGTCAATAATTTTTGCTAATATAATTATTGCTGTTGATGGACAAGATGGCTTAAATAAGTTTAAAGAAAATAATATAGATTTAATAATTACAGATATAAATATGCCAAATTTAAATGGTATTGAAATGATAAAAGAGATAAAAAAGATTGATAGAAATTGTGATTTTATCTTTCTTTCTGCGAATGATGATAGAAAAATATTATTAGAATGTATTCCCTTACAAGCAAATGGTTTTTTAGTAAAACCAATTGATTTTGAAGAGTTAATTTCTTCAATAGAAGATGTTATACAAGGGTATAGTGTAAAATTACGATAAGTTAGTTTAGAATGAGAGTGTAAAATTTAATTAACGTAAAATTTTATATTAAAAATACTCTGTGTACCAAGATTGTACTATAATAAAAAAAGGTAAGAGACAAAAATCTCTTACCTTTTCGATAGAGTATGGTTTAGAGCTTATTCAGCTACTGATACTTCTACTGGAGTACCTTCCCAGATACCATGTTTTGTACAGTAACCATGAGCTACTAAGTTTAATTTTTTTCCAGTTGGAATAATTGTAAATGTAGTTGTATTATGAGCTTTAACATTTCCTAAAGTTCCTGGAACATAAGTTGCTTTAGCTAGTTTAACATCACCGTTGTATAATGTTACAGATTCAATATAATGATCAAAATCATCTGGATGAGAATATTCATTACCCATTTTAACAGTTACTTCAAATGGCTCTCCTGCTTTTGCAGTTGCAGCACAGTGAATAAATGGACTGTGTCTATCAATTAAATCTTTTTTTGCTTCTCTTTCTACAGTATCAATATCAACATATTTGTTAATTTTTGGCATAGTGTCTCCTAATAAATTATTTTTAAAAACAGTATTGTACTATAACTTAGATAAAAAATAAAGAGGATGTATTTTATCCTCTTTATTAAATTTTATAAAATATAAATATTTTTTGAACATCTTTGCTATAATAATGAATGAATAAAGAAGAATATTTTATAAAACAATTTTCAAATAGTAAGTTTATAGGCGACGATGGTGCGGTTATTGATGGGTATGTTTACTCAATGGATGCATTTTTTGAAAATGTGCATTTTAAAAAAGAGTGGATGACTTTAAAGCAGATTGCTTATAAATCAATGATTGTTAATATTTCTGATGCTATTGTAATGAATGCAGTACCTAAATATGCACTCTTAAGTGTAGCTATTCCAAAATCTTATACGAATGATGATTTGAAAAATTTATCAAAAGGCTTTAAAAAAGCAGCCCTTGAGTTTGGAATCGAGATAATAGGTGGAGATACAATATCAAATGAAAAACTTGATATTTCTATTACTATTATTTCAAAAACCTCAAAACCTATTTATAGAAACACTATGAACAAAGGTGATATTCTTTGTTATACAGGAACTTTGGGATTTTCAAAAAAAGATTTAGAAAAACTTTTAAAAAACAAAGAGATTTCAAAGACTTCAAAGTTTATAAAACCTACATTAAAACAAAAATTCTTTTATGAAATTGCACCTTTTATAACAACTTCTATGGATATTTCTGATGGTTTGTTTTTTGAACTTGAAAGATTATCAAAAGCAAATAATTTAGGATTTGAGTTTTTTCATGATATTGATGAAGACATTGGAACATCAGGGGAAGAGTATGAAATACTTTTTTCATTTGATCCTAAATACTTAGAAAAAATTAAAAAAATTGCACTAAAACACAAAGTAAAATTAAACCCTTTTGCAAAAGCAGTAAAAGGTAAATATAGCACAAAATTTAATAATCATCATTTTTAATCACACAATAAATAATAACATATACTAAAAGGAAAAATATTGGAACAGTTACAAAGATATTTAAATCACACAAAAATTGATGTGGTATTCAAACAAAATAAAGATGATTTCGTAGTTACAGAAATTCCACTTTATGAATTTTCAGGGGAGGGTGAGCATCTTGTTTTGAAAATTAGAAAAAAAGATTTAGCCACTTGGGATGCTATTGAAATATTAGCAAAATATTTAAATTGCAGTTCACGAGAGTTTGGATACGCAGGTTTAAAAGATAAAAATGCATTAACTGTTCAATCAATTTCAGTTCATAGAAAATATGAAGAAGCTTTAAAATCTTTTCAAAATGAAAACCTAAAAATACTTGAAACTACTTATCACAACAACAAAATAAAAGTAGGACATCTAAAAGGTAATAAATTTTTTATTAGACTAAAAAGAGTAGGAGCAATTGAAAAAAGAAAGATTGAAGAAGCTTTAGGTTCGATTGTAACTTATGGAATTCCAAATTATTTTGGTTTTCAAAGATTTGGAATCGAAGGTGATAACTATAAAAAAGGTAAAGATATCATTGATGGAAAACTAAAAGAAAAAAGAAGAAATCTTAAGCAAATGTATATTAATGCATATCAAAGTTATCTTTTTAATTCATGGCTTTCAAAAAGAATTGAAATATCAAAATTAATTGACGCATTTGAACCAAAAGAGATTTATCAAAGATTAAACTTACCACTTGATGTTGTAAAACAAATGAAAAAACAAAAACATCCTTTTAAATTAATGACGGGTGATTTACTTTCTCATTATCCTTTTGGAAAAATTTTTACAATTGAAAACCTTGAAGAAGAATCTTTGAAGTTTAGTGAAAGAGATAGAGTTCCAACAGGACTTTTAAGTGGAAAAAGAGTTAAAAATTCAGAAGGTCTAGCTTACGAAATAGAAAAAGAGTATGAAGAAAAAACAGGTGAAGATGGTGCAAGAAGATTTGCATGGGTTTTTCCTGAAGATATTTCAAGTAACTATAAAGAAGATAAAAACTGGTTTGAAGTACAATTTTTCTTACCAAAAGGTTCATATGCAACAGAAGTAATTGCAGAAATAATTCATCAATAAAAAAATAATCAGAAAAAAGGATATAAATGAAATATGAAGATTTAATTACACAGTTGTGTGAAGTAATAAAAGAATCTGAAAATAATGCCGAAATGATTTATGACAATACAGAGATGATAAATACTATTATTTCTGAGTTAGATGTTCCTTTTCATAAAAAAACAAAAATAACAAACCTTGTTTCTGATATTTTTGGATTACTTCAAAATCAAGATTTACATAGACAAAAAATAGAAAGAGTCGTAAATTTTGTTTGTGATAATAACGGTATTGATAAAGCTCAGTACAATCTTGCTTCAAGTGCAAAGACTATTGATGCAAAAGATAGTGAAGAAGCTATGAGTGAAGAAGAGTTAGCGCTTTTAATAGCACAAATGCAGTCTTAGATATATAGAAGAATTGTTCTAGAAAAAAGGCAGAAGATTTATTCTTCTGCCTTTTTTATTTAGCTTTTTTTACAAGCAACTTTTTTAACATTATTTAAGTTCTCAAATATATCTAAAGAATCTTTTTCAAGATCCTTAGCTTTTTTATTCAAAATCTCATTTGATTCTTTATTAGCATTTGCATCTACAAGTTTTTGTAAATTTTCATGGAATTTTTTATTTAAAATTTCTATTTCATTCATAAGTTGAGTATCAACTTTTTTACCTGAATTTGTATGTTGATTTAACCATTGTGCTAAACTAACATTTTCTTTAATTTTAAATGCTTTTAAATCACCCAATTGTGAGTAAACATTATCTTTAGTATTTAATAAATCAACTTTTAATAGTGCCGTATCATAAACTAAATCAACATCACAAACTTTATCAAGAGAGTCTTTTAAGAATGAGGCTCTTGATGCAGCAGTTACAAGAGAATTGGACATATTTGCTATATTTGAAGCCATTATTGAAATTTGATCAGCAACTTGTGCATTTTTCTGAGTAGCTTGATCTAGAGTATTTACAGCATCATTTATTTGAATGATTCCTCTTTCTTGCTCTTTTGATGCATTTGCAACATTGTTAATTGTAGCAATTGTTTGAGAGATATTTTCATTTAATTCTTCATAACCTTGAATCATATTATCAGAAATATTTTTCCCTTCTTTTGCTTTTTTACTAGCATTTTCAACAATGTTTTTAATCTCTTTAGCAGCATCAGCACTTCTACTTGCAAGATTTCGCACTTCAGCTGCAACAACAGCAAATCCTCGTCCAGCTTCTCCCGCAGTTGCAGCTTCAACAGCAGCATTAAGTGAAAGAATGTTTGTTTGAAATGCTATTTGATCAATCACTTCAATTGCTACATTTATAGAGCTTACTTCTTTATTTATATCATCCATAGATTTAGCAGTTTCGTTTGCAAGAATTTGCCCGTTTTTAGCTGAGTTTGTAACACTTTGTGCTAATTGAGACATTCTAATTGTTGCTTGTGTATTTGCTTGAATTGTTGATGTTATTTCTTCAAGAGCTGCTGCTGTTTCTTCTAAAGATGCCGCTTGTTGATTTGAAGAAGTTGATAAATTAGCTGATGCTCCTGAAAGTGTTTTTGTACTTTCATTTAATGAATCACCTGTATTCATAATCATTGCTAAGATTTCAGAGGTATTATTTCCTACTAATTTAATTCCAGCAGTTAAAGAACCTAAATTTCCATATACACCTTCATCATTTATTTTAAAATCATATTTAGATTCTGCGTAATGTCTTAGTGTTTCATTTATTTTATCTAAAGTCTCTTTTGTACTTAAAATCATTGAATTTAATTTATTTTTTAAATCTTCAACATGTTGATTTGATGCTTTTGTCTCTACTTTATATACAAAAAAACCATTTCCAGTTTTTTCTAAAACATCACTTGCTTCTTCAATAACTTTTTCATCTTGCTTTAAGCCTTCATTTACTTTGTTCATATATAAATTAAACAATGTAGCAACTTCTGCAATTTCATCTTTTGATTCAACATTTAAAGTAATATTTGTATCATTTGAATGAAGTAGATTCTCAAAACCATCTTTTAATTTTGCGATAGGATTTGTAGCTTTTTTAACAATAAAAAAGATAAGACCAATAGTTAAAATAGCTAAAAGAATAGAAACTATAGATATTTCAGTAACAAGACTTTTAATTTGTGAATCGCTTTCATCTAATGAGAAAGTTAAATCCATTACACCAATAACATCACCCTCAACTTGGTTTGCATGACATAATAAACAATCTTTTGCTGCAACCATTGGTTTAATCATTCGAAGATTATGTCCATTTTCATCTTTTGTTTGTAAAAGTAAAGGCTCTTTTGATTTAAAGGTAGTAAGAACTTTTTCATCTTTTGTAAAAGGGATATCAGTAGGATAAAGTTCCATTAAAGCTTCACTTTTTGCAACTGTTAGTTGTTTTACACCTTTTATTTGTCTTGCATTCTCTTCTGCATTAGCAATTTGAACAGGATCTCCTGTACTCATAGCGTTTCTTAAGCTTTGAAACATTGCAGCATTTAGCATTTCTAAATTCTCTTTAGTTTTCACAATAGAATTTTCTGTTACTTTTGAAGTAGTAACAAATATGATTGTTAAACTACTAAAAGACATCAAAATAAATAACGCAAGTATAATTTTGTTACTTATTTTTTTTGTTATTAATTCAAGCATTGAACCAACCTTTTTGTTTAAGTGAAATTATTATATAATGAAAAATGTTTATTAGATATTAATTAGATATTAAATTTCAACATTTTATAAGTTAAAGAGCGTGTTTATGATTATAGGTCTTATTGGTAAAATAACAAAGAAAGAACCAACATTATTAAATGTAAATGTAAATGGTATTATTTATGAGGTTTTTGTTTCTTTGAATTGTAGTTCAAAAATTATTTCTGAAGATGTAAAACTAGAAATCACACATATTATAAGAGAAGATGCTCAAAATTTATACGGTTTTTTAGATTTAAATGAAAAAAAACTTTTTGATACAGTAATAAAAATAAATGGAGTAGGTCCAAAAGTTGCCCTTGCAATTTGTTCTACTTTTACTCCAAACTCTTTTGCACAAATAGTAAATGAAAATGATATATCAATGTTAAAAAGAGTTCCAGGAATTGGTCCAAAAGGTGCAAGTAGAATTTTAGTAGAGCTTTCTGGATTTATTATTGATTCAAGCGATGGAAGTGATGATTCGAGTTTATCTTCATCTTTTGAAGCAGCACTTGCCTTAGAATCTTTAGGATTTAAAAAAGATTTAGTATCAAAAGTTTTAAAAACTTGTGTAAGCGGAACTACTAGTGATTTAGTAAAAGAAGCTTTAAAAAAATTACAAAAATAAAAATATATTTGAAAGAAGGAATTTGATGAAAATAGCTATAGTTTTTGGTGGAGTAAGTTTTGAACATGAAATATCAATAGTAAGTTCAATTGCTATGAAAGATGTATTAAATAAAGAGTTGGTATATTTATTTTTAGATGCATCAAGAGATATGTACCATATTCCTACTGATATTATTAATTCAAAAGTATTTAGTTCAGGTGAATATAAAAAATTCGATAAAGTATATTTCCAAAAAGGTGGTTTTTATAAAAAAGGCGGACTTTTTTCAAAAGAAAAACAAATTGATTTTGATGTTGTATTAAACCTTTCACACGGTGGTGATGGTGAAGATGGTATTTTATCATCTGTTTTAGATTTTTATGATATCCCATTTATTGCTCCAAGAACAGAAGCTTGTGTTGTAAGTTCAAATAAATTTTTAACAAAAGGATATGCATCAAGTGTTGATGTAAATACTTTAGATTATAAATATTTCACAAAAGGTGATACTGTAAAAGTTGATATGTTCCCTGTAATATTAAAACCAGTAAAACTAGGAAGTTCAATTGGAGTATCAATTGTAAAATCTCAAGAAGAATTAGAGTATGCACTTGATGTTGCCTATGAGTTTGATAATGCAATTATTATTGAGCCATTTATTAGTGGAGTTAAAGAGTATAATCTTGCAGGAACTAAAGTAAATGGTGAGTTTAAATTCTCTATTATTGAAGAGCCACAAAAAGTAGAATTTTTAGATTTTGATAAAAAATATTTAGACTTTTCAAGAACATCAAAAGCATTAGAAGTTGATTTAGGTGAAAAACTAAACAATGAAATAAAAGAATCTTTTAAAAGAATTTATAACACATTATTTGAAGGTTCAATTATTAGATGTGACTTTTTTGTTGTTGATAATAAAGTATATTTAAATGAAATAAATTCAATACCTGGATCTATGGCAAATTATTTATTTCCAGATTTTCAAAATATGTTCGATGAAGTTGCAAAAAACTTACCAAAGAAAAAACATATACCAATTACATATGCTTATGTAAATAAAATTCAAGCTACTAAAGGAAAATAATCTTGGCAACAAAAAATCTAATTGTGGATAATAAATTTTTTGATATTTCCTATGAGATTATTAATCCAAGAGAACAAAAAGATATAATTTTTTTACATGGTTGGGGATCAAACAAAGAGATTATGAAAAACTCTTTTTCTCCATACTTAAAAAACTTTAGACATATTTATATAGATCTTCCAGGGTTTGGAAACAGTGAAAATAAATATGCTTTAAAAACAAGTGATTATGTAAAAATAATAAATGAGTTTTTAAAACTTTTAAATTCATCAAAAGATGTGATTTTAGGTCACTCTTATGGTGGAAAAGTAGCAACTTTGTTAAATCCTAAAAACCTAGTATTATTAAGTAGTGCAGGAATTCTAGAAGAAAAACCTTTTTCTGTAAAATTTAAAATAGCAATAACAAAATTTTTTAATAAATTAGGTTTAAGAAAAATCACTAAATTATTTAGAAGTAAAGATGTAAATCAAATGAGTGAAAATATGTATGAGACATTTAAAAATGTTGTAAATGAAGATTTTTCAACTCATTTTGGCACATTCCCAAATAATGCACTTATATTTTGGGGAGAAAGTGATACTGCTACTTCCCTTGAATCAGGAAAGAAAATATCATCTTTAATAAAAAAATCAACATTTATATCTTATGATGGTGACCACTATTTTTTTATTAAAAATATAAAAGACATAACAAAGAGAATGGAAAATGGAATACTTTAATATAATTACGCACATAATTTTAATCATGAGTTTAGGTTGGTACTTAATTACTAATCTTCAATGGTATAATTATAAGCTAGACAGAGTAATATTTAAACATCATAAATGGCAATGGCATATTACTTATTTTCTTTCTCCCATCGTTCTTTTTTATATTATTCCTGAACCTTATTATGGAATTTATTTTTTACTTATATATATGACAAGTTTTGTTTTATGGAATAAAAAGCTAGATAGAACACTTGTATTAACATCAAGAGTAAAAAGATTTTTAGTAATTTTACTTTTTTCAATATTTGCAGTAACAGCATTATGTTTAACAAATCCTAGCTGTACAAATACTTTTATATTTATACCATTAATCTTAACTTATGCAATTTCTACATTATTAGAAAAAATCTTTTTTATATCTTTTAAACATAAAGGTAAACAAAGAATCCAAAGTATTGCCGGATTACGAACAATTGCAATTACAGCATCTTATGGTAAAACATCTATAAAAAACTATTTGTATCATATTTTGAAAAATAAATACAAAACATATAAAACTCCAAGATCAGTAAATACAATTGCAGGAATTGTTCTTGATGTAAATAGAGATATTCCTTTAGATACACAAATATATATCGCAGAAGCAGGAGCTAGAGTAAAAGGTGACATAGAAGAAATTGCTATGTTTTTGGAACCTCAAATTTGTGTTATAGGAAGTGTTGGTCCTCAACATATCGAATATTTCAAAACACTTGATAATATTATTCATACAAAAATGGAACTTTTAAAATCTCCAAAAATGAAAATGGGATTCGTTCATGAATCTGTTCCAATAAAACCTTATCCAAGTATTATAAAGTATCCAAATAATTTACATATTGTAAAAAGTAACTTAGAAGGTATTTGGTTTGATGTTGAAGTAGATGGAAATATAGAACATTTCCATGCACCAATTTTAGGAAGCTTTAATGCAATAAATTTAACAGCAGTTATTTTAGTATCCTATTATTTAGGAATGAGTATTCATGAAATAAAAGTTGCTCTTGAATCTCTTCCTCAAGTTGAACACAGACTTCAAAAAATAGAAGCAGGCGGAAAACTTATAATTGATGACTCTTTTAATGGTAATTTAGAAGGAATGTTAGAAGCCGTAAATATATGCTCAAATCATATAGGTCGAAGAGTAATTATAACTCCAGGACTTGTGGAATCAACAGATGAAGCAAATATACTTTTAGCAAAAGTCATAAATGAAAACTTTGATTTTGTAATTTTAACAGGAAGTTTAAATACTCAATTATTAAGCTCAAATATAGATAAAAATAAAGTGTACATTCTAAAAGATAAATCTTTAATGGAAGCAACATTAGCAAAAAAAACAAGAATAGGTGATTTGATTTTATTTGCAAATGATGCACCGAATTTTATATAAAGTAAAATAAATGGAACATATATATTCACCTTGGCGATATAATTACGTAAGTGATGAGAAAATCGAAGATTGTGTTTTTTGTCATATTTCAAAAAATATTGATGATGAAAAAATGCAAGTTTTATTTAAAGATGAATATTGTTATGTTGTTATGAATAAATTTCCATATAGTCCAGGTCATATGATGGTAATACCTTATTTTCACACTTCAAATATAGAAGAATTAGAAGATGATGTTTGGATAAGAATGAGTTTACGTGTAAGGCAAGGTGTAAAGCTTTTAAAAGAAGTTATGCCATGTGAAGGTGTAAATATTGGAATGAACCTTGGAAAAGCAGCTGGTGCAGGAATAGAACAACATGTTCACTATCATATGTTACCAAGATGGCTTGGTGATACAAATTTTATTAGTTCACTTGGTGGAGTGAGAGTTTATCCAGCAGATTTCAATGAGATTTTTGAAAAACTAAAAAATAATGCAGGAAAATATTTTATATAATATGTTATAGTAAATAAAAATTTACTAGGCAATTTAATGAAAAATCCTTTACAAAACTTCTATAAAAATAATTTCGTATATTCGACAAAAGAAAAACTTTCTAAACTTACTAGCTTAGCAATAAGTATTTTAAATCTTATTGTTTTTTTAGTATTAATGGAAGGTTTAGACTTTCAAACAAATTTTGTCTCCCATCCAAATAATATTTATTCTTCAAAATGTTCATCTATAATAAATAGTAATACAAATGATTTTAATTCATACTCTTATAGAAAAGATAATGATTTTTATGATAATTACAATAATAATGAATATAGAAAATTTGAAACAAAAAAAGATTTATTAGATGATAGATGCAAAATAATTGATATAAAAATAAATGAAGTGCTCTCTGAAAATAATATTGATGAACTAAGAACACAGGATCAAGAACTTTTTACAAATATAAATAAACTAGAAGATGAACTAAATTATTTAAGAAATAATTACAATACAGTTTTATTTGAAAAAATTGCTACACAAGATTTAGATAAGTCAATAATTGATGGAAAAATAAATAGTGAAAATATAAAACAAAAATATGATGCACTAACAAAAAATTATGAAATCTTAAAAGAACAAAAAGAATCTTTAAAAAATAATTTTGAGCAAAATAACAAAGTTAAAGAATTAAGTTCATATGTAGATTCTATAAAAGAAAAATATTTAACAGATGAAAAAGAAGAATATAATATTTATTTTTATAAAGTTGAGTTTGTAAAATTAATATTTTTATTGCCATTAGTTATTGCATTTTTTTATTTAATGAAAAAATACATGAAAGAAGAAAAATATATTTTGTATTTGATTTTCAAAAATATATTAATTGTTTCACTAATTCCAACTTTATATACAGTATTTACAACAATATATAAAATATTACCAAAAGTTTTTATTGCAAGTTTAATAGAGTTTTTTTACAATTTAGATATTCCTTTTGTTGTATATTATTTACTTATCATAGTTTTCATAATTATTTTTATATTTATAATAATTAAACTACAAAAAAGATTTAAGGAACAAAATGAAAAACTAAAAAATAATAAAATATCAAAAATAGAGTTTTATAATCAAGATAAATGTAACTCATGCGGAAATAAAGTTTCATATAGTATTATGAATTACTGTCCAATTTGCGTAAATAAATTAAAAGTAGAGTGTAAAAACTGTAATAAACTTACAATTGCAGGATTAAATTTCTGCCAAAACTGCGGAAATTCTCTAAAAGATTAGGATTTATCCTAATCTTAATCAAAACTTACCTTATAGTCAAAAGTGAACTATCCTTCCTTTATAAAAGGAAATAAATTTAAATATTTTTATTCAAGAAGCCCATAATACTTGACATTCAAGTACAAAAAAGTTATAATCCGCGTCCACTAAATGTGGTTAGGGTGCATTTTTGCACATCTAACGAGTTCTTTAAAGGAAAAAAATGGAAAAAATTAGATTAAAGCTAAAAGCTTATGATCATAGAGTTTTAGACAGAAGTGTTGCTTCAATTGTTGAAGCCGTAAAAAGAACTGGCGCTGATTTAAGAGGTCCTATACCTCTTCCAACAAAAATCAGAAGATATACAGTTATTAAAGGTCCTCACGTAAATAAGGATTCTAGAGAGCAATTTGAAATCAGAGTTCATTCAAGAATTATTGATATTATAGCTGCAACTCCAGATACTGTAGATTCGTTAATGAAACTTGACTTAGCTCCTGAAGTTGATGTTGAAGTTAGATCTATGGGTCAAGAATAAGAAGAAAGGGTAATATAGATGGAATTTATAGTTCAAAAAATCGGTATGAGTAGAACAGTTTCTGTTCCAAGTACTCCTGTTACACTTTTAAAAGTTCTTGATACTAAAGTGTGTGAAGTGACTGACGGTGTAGCAATTGTATCGTATAGCAATGGTAAAAAATTTAACAAAGCTATCGAAGGTATACAAAAAAAATATAACTTATCTAAAGAGTTTAACAGATTTGCAACAATGACTGTAGCAAATGCTGAAGCTGGTGATTTAGATGTTTCTGGATTAAGTGAAGCACAAACGTTAAAAACAACTTTTAAAACAAAAGGTAGAGGTTTTACTGGAGCTGTTAAAAGATGGAATTTTGCGGGTGGTAGAGCATCACACGGTCATAGAATGGGTAGAAGAGTTGGTTCAATCGGTAACTGCGAATGGCCAGGTAGAGTTCAGCCAGGTAAAAAAATGCCAGGGCAATACGGAAATACAAATGTATCTGTGAAAAATGATGTTATTTCATTTGACGCTGAAACTGGAATTTTAGTTCTTAAAGGTTCAGTATCTGGTCCAAACGGAGCATTAGGAAAAGTAAAGGTTGCTAAATGAGCAAAGCAATAGTATTAAATGAAAAATTTGAAAATAGTGGTGAAGTAGTATTACCAGCTAGTTATGAAGAAATAAACAAACATAATTTATATTTGTATGTTAAATCATATTTAGCAGCATTAAGATCAAATACAGCAAGAGCTAAAACAAGAGCAGAAGTAAGCGGTGGTGGTAAAAAACCTAAAGCTCAAAAAGGTTCTGGTGCGGCTAGATGGGGTTCAAAAAGATCACCATTATTCGTTGGTGGGGGACAAGCATTTGGACCTACTAAAAGAAACTATAATCAAAAAGTTAACAAAAAACAAAAAGCATTAGCATTAAAATATGCTATCAATGCTCAAGCAAATAATAGTACATTATTTGTAGTTGATTCAATTAGACTTGAATCAGGAAAAACTAAAGAAGCAGTTGCAGTTTTAAGTAAAATAAACAAAAGAGATACATTAATCGTATGTGATACAATTGATGAAAAAACTTATTTAGCGTTTAGAAACATTAAAAACTGTTATATGGTTGAAAAGCAAGAAGTTAACGCTTATTTAATTGCTGCATACCACTCAGTACTAATTGAAAAAACAGTACTTGATGCATTAACAAAAGAGGCTTAAGATGGCAGATATTACAGATATTAAAGCAATATTATATACAGAAAAAACAATTGAGCTTCAAGAAAATGGTGTAATCGTTGTTCAAACTAGTCCTAGAATGACTAAAAACGGTTTAAAAGAAGTATTTAAAGAGTATTTTGGAGTAACACCTTCAAAAGTAAACTCTTTAAGACAAAATGGTAAAGTGAAAAGATTTAAAGGGAAAATCGGTAAAAGAGCTGATTTCAAAAAATTCTATGTAACACTACCAGAGGGCGCAGCAATTGCGAACCTTTCAGCTTAAGGGGATTATAAATGGCAATTAAAAAATTTAGACCAATAACTCCTGCAAGAAGATTTATGTCTGTAATGGATACTTCTGATATTACTTCTAAACCAACAGTTAAATCTTTACTTGTAAGAGTTAAAGCAGCAGCTGGTAGAAATAATAACGGTAGAATTACATCTAGACACAAAGAAGCAGGTGCTAAGAAATTATATAGAATTATTGATTTCAAAAGAGACAAATTCGGTGTTGAAGGTACAATTTCAACTGTTGAATACGATCCATATAGAAACTGTAGAATTTGTTTAGTTACTTATTTAGACGGTGATAAAAGATATATTCTTCAACCTTCTGGATTAAAAGTTTCAGATAAAGTTCAAGCTGCTGAATCAGGACTTGATATTTTACCTGGTAATGCAATGAGATTAGTTAGTATTCCTGTTGGAACTATGGTTCATAATATTGAAATGAAACCAGGAAAAGGTGGACAAATCGCTAGATCTGCTGGTGGATATGCTCAAATTATGGGTAGAGAAGACAAGTATGTAATTATGAGATTACCATCTGGTGAGATGAGAAAAATTCTTGGTGTTTGTATGGCTACAATTGGTGTAGTTGGAAACGAAGATTTCTCTAATATGGTAGTTGGAAAAGCGGGTAGAAATAGACACCTTGGTATTAGACCTCAAACTAGAGGATCTGCAATGAATCCAATAGATCACCCACACGGTGGAGGTGAAGGTAAGACTAACTCTGGTAGACATCCTGTTACTCCATGGGGTATGCCAACTAAAGGTTACAAAACTAGAAAGAAAAAAACTAGTGACAAACTAATCATTTCAAAAAGAAAGAAGTAAAGGTTTAAGATGGCAAGATCGATAAAAAAAGGTCCATTCGTAGACGCACACCTGATGAAGAAAGTTATCAAAGCTAATGAAGCTCATGATAAAAAACCAATTAAAACTTGGTCAAGAAGATCTATGGTATTACCAGATATGATCGGATTAACTTTCAATGTGCACAATGGAAGAAATTTCGTTCCAGTTAATGTTACTGAGAACCACGTTGGATATAAATTAGGTGAGTTTGCACCAACTAGAACGTTTAAGGGCCATAAAGGTTCTGTTCAAAGAAAGGCATAAGAATGGCTAAAGCAATATTAAAATTTATTAGACTTTCTCCTACAAAAGCAAGATTAATTGCTAGAGAAGTTCAAGGAATGAATGCAGAGTATGCAATTGCATCTTTACAATTTACTCCAAATAAAGCTGCAGGAATTATTTCTAAAGTAATAGCTTCTGCTGTAGCAAATGCAGGTTTAGATCCTGCTGATGCAGTTGTTGTATCAGCAAGAGTTGACAAAGGTCCAGTTCTTAAGAGATTTACTCCAAGAGCTAGAGGTTCTGCTTCTCCAAAGCATAAACCAACTGCACATATTATGATTGAAGTAGCTGCTGCAACTAAAGGAGATAAGTAATGGGTCAAAAAGTTAATCCAATAGGTTTAAGATTAGGTATTAATAGAAATTGGGAATCAAGATGGTTTCCTAAATTTTCTACTATGCCTGCAAATGTTTTAGAAGATGACAAAATCAGAAAGTATGTTAAAAAAGAATTATACTATGCTGGAATTGCTCAAACAATCGTTGAAAGAACTGCAAAAAAAGTTAGAGTTACAGTAGTTGCTGCTAGACCTGGTATTATTATTGGGAAAAAAGGTGCAGATGTTGAAAAACTAAAAGATGCACTTTCAAAATTAGTTGGTAAAGAAATCGCTGTAAATATTAAAGAAGAGAGAAAACCTCAAACTTCTGCTCAATTATCTGCTGAAAACGTTGCTCAACAATTAGAAAGAAGAGTTGCATTCAGAAGAGCTATGAAAAGAGTTATGCAAAACGCTTTAAAAGGTGGAGCAAAAGGTATTAAAGTATCTGTTTCTGGAAGACTTGGTGGAGCTGAAATGGCTAGAACTGAATGGTATTTAGAAGGAAGAGTTCCTTTACATACTTTAAGAGCTAGAATTGATTATGGTTTTGCTGAAGGTCATACAACTTATGGTTGTATTGGTATCAAAGTTTGGATTTTCAAAGGTGAAGTATTAGCAAAAGGTATTCCAACTGAAAAAGCTGAAGATACTGATTCTAAGCCAAAAAGAAGACCAACTAAGAAAAGAGGTAAATAATCATGTTAATGCCTAAAAGAACGAAATTTAGAAAAATGATGAAAGGCCGAAATAGAGGTATGGCTCATAGAGGAAACTCTTTAGCATACGGAGATATCGGTATCAAAGCTGTAGAGCACGGAAGAATTGACTCAAGACAAATCGAAGCGTCAAGAATTGCGATGACTAGAAAAGTTAAAAGACAAGCGAAAGTTTGGATTATGGTATTCCCTGATAAACCACTTACTGCAAAACCATTAGAAACAAGAATGGGAAAAGGTAAAGGGTCTGTTGATAAATGGGTTATGAACATTAAGCCAGGAAGAATTTGTTTTGAGATGGCGGGGGTTTCTGATGAATTAGCTAGAGAAGCTTTAACATTAGCACAACATAAACTACCATTTAAAACTAAAATTGTAACAAGAGATAGCGAAAATGAACTATACTGATTTAAAAGACAAAAACTTGAATGAACTTCAAGTATTATTAAAAGAGAAAAAGGTGCTTCTTTTTGAATTAAAAGCTAAGCTAAAAACAATGCAGTTAACGAATACGTCTGAATTAAGAGTTGCTAAAAAAGACATCGCTAAAATTCAAACGGCTATGACTGCTGCAAAAGCTAACTAAGGATCTAAGTATGACACATAAAAGAGAGATTCAAGGTGTAGTGGTAAAAAGATCAGGTGATAAAACTGCTTCTGTATTAGTTACAAGATCAGTAATGCATCCTAAATATCACAAAACTGTAAAAAGATTTAAGAAATATTTAGTTCATGATGAAAAAAATGAATTAAATGTTGGAGATAGTGTTATCGCTGTTGAGTGTAGACCATTGTCGAAAACTAAATCTTTTAGATTAAAGACAATTGTAGCTACAGGAGTTAACTAATGATTCAAAGTTTTACAAGATTAAATGTAGCTGACAACACAGGTGCAAAAGAGATTATGTGTATCAAAGTTTTAGGTGGGTCTAAAAGAAGATACGCAACTGTTGGTGACGTTATTGTTGCTTCAGTTAAAAAAGCTCTTCCAACTGGAAAGATCAAAAAAGGTCAAGTTGTTAAAGCTGTTGTTGTTAGAACTCATAAAGAAGTTCAAAGAGAAAATGGTTCATTAATTAGATTTGATGATAATGCAGCGGTTATTCTTGATGCAAAAAGAGAGCCAGTTGGAACAAGAATCTTTGGACCAGTTGCTAGAGAAGTAAGATATTCAGGTTTCATGAAAATCGTTTCACTTGCACCGGAGGTACTATAATATGGCAATTAAATTAAAAATCAAAAAAGGTGATATTGTAAAAATTATCGCTGGAGATGACAAGGGTAAAACTGGAGAAGTTTTAAGAGTATTACCTTCAAAAAATAAAGTAATCGTAAAAGATTGTAAAGTTGCTAAAAAAACTGTTAAGCCGGATCAAGAAAAAAACCCTGAGGGTGGATTCGTAAACAAAGAAATGCCAATTGACATTTCAAATGTAGCAAAAGTAGAGGGTGAGTAATATGGCATCAAGATTATTTGAAAAATACAAATCAGAAATCAAACCAGTATTAGAAACTGAGTTTCCAAAGAATAAAACTTTAACTGCTAAAGTAGAAAAAGTAGTTATTTCTGTTGGTGCTGGTGAAGCGATGAAAGATTCTAAATTAATCCAAAATATTGAAGATACTATTTCTTTAATTGCTGGTCAAAGAGCAGTTAAAGTTATTGCTAAGAAATCAGTAGCTGGATTTAAAGTTAGAGAAGGTATGCCTGTTGGTGTAAAAGTTACTTTAAGAGGTGAACAAATGTATCATTTCTTAGATAAATTATGTAACGTTGCATTACCAAGAGTTAAAGACTTTAGAGGTCTTAACAAAAATGGTTTTGATGGTAGAGGAAATTTCAACTTTGGTTTAGATGAGCAATTAATGTTCCCAGAAGTTGTATATGATAACATTATTAAAACACACGGTATGAATATTTCAATCACTACAAGTTCTTCTAATGATGCTGAGGCATTTAGATTACTTGAATTAGTAGGGATTCCATTTACAAAAGGAAGAGCGTAATGGCAAAGAAATCTATGATCGCTAAACAAAAGAGAACACCTAAGTTTGCTGTAAGAGCTTACACAAGATGTTCTGTTTGTGGAAGACCTCACTCTGTATATAGAGATTTTGGTTTATGTAGAATTTGTTTAAGAAAAATGGCTAACGAAGGTTTATTACCTGGTGTTAGAAAAGCTAGTTGGTAGGAGAATTTAAGCTATGATGAATGATATAATCGCAGATGCTTTAACAAGAATTAGAAATGCTGCAATGAGAAAATTAGAAGTTGCAACATTATTACACTCAAACACTGTAGTTGGTATAGTTACTGTATTATTACAAAAAGAGTATATTACTGGATTCAAAGTTATCGATGGACAAAACAATAAGAAAACGGTTCAAGTTGAATTGAAATATGATGATAATGATAAATCAGTAATCAACGAAATAACAAGAGTTTCTAAGCCTGGTAGAAGAGTTTATAAAAACGCTTCTGAAATTAAAAACTTTAAAAATGGGTACGGTACAATTATCGTTTCAACTAACAAAGGTGTAATTGCTAACGATGAAGCATTTGCTGCTAATGTTGGTGGTGAAGTACTTTGTACAGTATGGTAGGAGAGAGTAATGTCTAGAATTGGAAAAAAACCTATCGCAATCCCTTCAGGGATTGAAGTATCAGTTGATGGTACGGTAATTAGCGTTAAAAAAGGTAACAAGGTAGCTACTGTTGAAACACATGGTAGAGTAAGTATTGAAGTTGCAGAAGGTAACGTTACTTTAACAAGAGTTGGTGAGAGTAAAGAATCATCAGCGTTTTGGGGAACTTACAGAGCTTTAACAAGCAATGCAATTGATGGTCTAAATACAGGTTTTAGTAAATCTTTAGAAATCAACGGTGTTGGTTATAGAGCTGCAGTAAAAGGTGAAGTTTTAGAACTACAATTAGGTTATTCTCATCCTATTAACTATGAAATCCCTGACGGATTAGAAGTTACTGTTGAAAAAAACATAATTAACGTAAAAGGTGCAGACAAACAACAAGTTGGTCAAGCTGCTGCAATTATTAGAGGCTATAGAAAACCAGAACCGTACAAAGGTAAAGGTATTAAATATACTGATGAGAAAATCATCAGAAAAGCCGGAAAAACTTCTAAGAAGTAAGGTATAACTATGAGTAGAATAAAAGACTTAGCTAAAAAAAATGCTTTAAGAATAAAAAGAAAAAAAAGAGTTAGAGGATCAATATTTGGTACAGCTGAAAAGCCAAGAGTATCAATTTTTAAATCTAACAAATATGTTAGCGCACAAGCTATTAATGATGCTGAAGGTACAACTTTAGCAGCAGTTAGTTCAAAAGCTATGGGTTTAAATGTGAATAAAGAAAATGCAGTAAAAGTTGCAACTCAATTTGCTGAAGCTTTAAAAGCAGCTGGAATTGAAACTGTAGTTTATGACAGAAATGGATATCTTTATCATGGTGTTGTAGCAGCATTTGCTGACGCATTAAGAGCAAATGGTATTAAATTATAAGGGTTAATGATGGCAGTAAATAGAGAAGACTTTCAAGAAGCAATCGTTAAAATCGGAAGAGTAACAAAAGTTGTAAAGGGTGGTAGAAGATTCAGATTTACAGCTTTAGTTGTTGTTGGTGATAAAAACGGTACAGTAGGATTTGGAACTGGTAAAGCAAAAGAAGTTCCTGATGCAATTAAAAAAGCATTAGATGACGCATTCAAAAGCTTAGTTACTGTTTCTATTAAAGGAACTACAATCGCACACGATATTGAGCATAAATATAATGCAAGTAGAATATTATTAAAGCCTGCATCTGAGGGTACTGGGCTTATCGCTGGAGGAGCTGCAAGACCTGTTCTTGAGCTTTCTGGAGTAACTGATATTATTGCAAAATCTTTAGGATCAAATAATCCAAACAACCTTGTACAAGCTACTGTTGAAGCATTAGCTAGAATTAAAGGATAGAAAAATGGAATTAAATAACTTACAACCAGCCGCTGGAAGTACTAAAAATACTAAAAGACTTGGTAGAGGTCAAGGAAGTGGTACTGGTAAAACTGCAGGAAAAGGTAACAAAGGTCAAAAAGCTAGATCTGGTTATTCAATGAAGAGAGGATTTGAAGGTGGTCAACAACCACTTTACAAAAGACTTCCTAAAGTTGGATTCTTTTCAAGAGTAGTAAAACCTTATTCACTTAATGTTGATAAAGTAACTCAAATTGCGACACTTGATGAAATTACATTAGATTCTATTAAATCTGTGTATAAATTATCAAAATCAGTAGTAAAAGTTAAATTAATTGGATCAACTGCAAAAGATTTAGTAGCTAAGATTAAAGACGAAAACGTTACAACTACGAGAAAATAGTTATGAGTAAAGATCTAATAAATAAGATTCTTATTACATTAGGCTTTATTTTTCTTTACAGATTACTGGCATACGTGCCAGTACCTGGAGTTAATATAGACGTAGTTAAAGAATTCTTCGACTCTAATGCAAATAATGCACTAGGTCTTGTTAATATGTTTAGTGGAAATGCAGTTGAAAGATTGTCAATTATTTCACTAGGAATTATGCCTTACATTACTGCTTCTATTATTATGGAACTTCTAGCAGCAACTTTCCCAGCACTTGGTAAAATGAAAAAAGAACGAGATGGTATGCAAAAATACATGCAAATCATTAGATATACAACAATTGTTATCACATTAATTCAATCTATTGGTGTTTCAGTTGGTCTTAATTCATTAACTGGTCAAAGCGGACAAGGAGCTATTTCAATCGATATGAATACATTTATTGCAGTTTCTGCAATTTCAATGTTAACTGGTACTATGCTTTTAATGTGGATTGGTGAACAAATCACACAAAAAGGTATTGGAAATGGTATTTCATTAATTATTTTTGCTGGTATTGTATCTGCAATTCCAAGTGCAATTGGTGGAACTATTGATTTAGTTAATAATGGACAAATGAGTTTCTTAACGGTAATTGCAATTTTAGTTATTATTATGGCAACAGTTGGAGCTATTATTTATGTTGAGTTAGGTGAAAGAAGGGTACCTGTATCATATTCTAGAAAAGTTATGATGCAAAACCAAAATAAAAGAATTATGAATTATATTCCTATTAAGGTTAACTTATCAGGAGTAATTCCAGCAATTTTTGCAAGTGCTATTTTAATGTTCCCTGCAACTGTGTTACAAGGAAGTCAAAATAAATACCTAGTTATGATAGCTGATTATTTAAGTCCAACTTCATATACGTTTAACCTATTTATGTTTTTATTTGTAGTTTTCTTTGCATTCTTTTATGCATCAATTACATTTAATGCAAAAGATATTTCTGAAAACCTTAAAAAGCAAGGTGGATTTATTCCAGGTGTAAGACCAGGAGCAAGTACAGCTGATTTTTTAAATGATGTTGCAAGTAGATTAACATTCTGGGGTGCGATTTACATGGGATTAATTTCAACTCTTCCTTGGCTTATTGTTAAAGCTATGGGAGTACCTTTCTATTTTGGAGGGGTTGCTGTACTAATCGTTGTACAAGTTGCTATTGATACTATGAGAAAAATTGAAGCACAACAGTATTCTAATAAATATCAAACTCTTAGTGCGGTTGGATTATAAAAATGGCAATCCCATTAAGAAAACCGAACGAAATAGAAAAACTTCGAATTGCAAACATTGCAGTTGCAAAAACATTAAATTTTTTAAAAGTTAATGTAAAAGCTGGAATGACATTAAAAGAAGTTGATGCGATGGGGGAAAAGTTCTTAAGAGATTTAGGAGCTAGACCTTCATTTAAAGGACTTTATGGTTTTCCTGCAGCTATTTGTACTTCACTTAATGAAGTTATAATACATGGAATTCCTACTGATGTTGTTTTAAAAGAAGGTGATATTCTTGGACTTGATATTGGTTCAGAAATTGATGGCTGGTATGGCGATTCTGCTATTACTATGCCAATAGGAAAAATATCAAAAGAAGATGAAGAATTAATAGCATGCTCTAAAGACTCTTTATATTATGCAATTGACGTAATAAGAGAAGGTATGCGATTTAAAGAGTTATCTAAACTTATTGAAGATTTTATTGTATCACGAGGTTACCAACCACTTGTTAGATTTTGTGGGCATGGTATCGGGAAAAAACCACATGAAGAACCAGAAATTCCAAATTATTTAGAAAATGGAGATACAAAATCTGGTCCAAAAATCAAAAATGGAATGGTATTTTGTATAGAACCTATGATTTGTCAGAAGATGAGAGAACCTGTTATTTTAGAAAATGGCTGGGATGTTGTCTCTAAAGATAAATTAAGAGGTAGTCATTATGAACACACTGTGGCTGTTATCAATGGTACAGCAGTTATTTTAAGTAATTCGGAAAACTAAGGAGAAAAAGTGGCAAAAGATGATGTAATAGTAGTAGATGGAAAAGTAATTGAAGCTTTACCAAACGCTATGTTTAGAGTTGAATTAGACAATGGACATATAGTTTTATGTCATATCTCAGGAAAAATGAGAATGCACTATATTAAAATATTAACTAATGATACAGTAAAAGTAGAAATAACACCTTATTCACTTGATAAAGGTAGAATAACTCATAGATATAAGTAGTAATATTTATATCTGAAAAATTAAATAAGGATTTTTCCTTATTTGATTTATTAAACTCAAAATTAAAATTTAAACTCAAATACCTCAAATAAATATAATCCCAAAAAAATACAAAAAACTATGAAGCCAATATAAATAATATTTCGCGCGCTTTAAAAAAGTTATACCTCTTTAATATTAGCTCCATAGCTTTTAATATTAGCTAATTCTATTTCTTGTAAGATCAATCTCTTTTTCAATAATTTCTTTTTGTTCCATCAGTAATTCTAAATGTTTTTTCATCACTTCTCTATTCTTATATGATTCAATAATAAACTCAAAAAGTTTAGGTCTATTCTTTTTCCAATTATGTAAAGTTGTTTTATTAACCTGTAAATCAAATTCTAGTTTTCTTAAACTAGGCACTGTCATTATAGTTCTCCTTTTTATTTCTTCGGCATTGTATAAAATATTGGAACAAAAGTCAAGTTTTTTTACAAAATTATATAAATAGATGGAACAAATAGTTATTCAAGAAATATTTATGTACAATTTCACATGACAAAAACAGTTAAAAATCAATTATTGAAAAATTTAAATTATTTAAAATCTTTTGGTTATGAATATCATGAAACAATAAATTTCATATCAAGTGAAATTAAAAATGTTAAATTACCAGATAACTTAGAGTTACTAAAAAATAGTGTTCAACACTGTTATTTATGTGATCTTTGTAAATCTAGAAAAAATGTTTTATTTGGATATGGTAAAAATAATTCTGATATTATGTTTATAAGTGATGAACCAAGTAATAGTGAAGATGAGCTTGGAGTATTTTATTCTGGTAAGTCAGGTGAATTATTAACAAAAATGATTGAAAATGTTTTACTTATTAAAAAAGAAGATGTTTATTTAACAACTTTGGTAAAATGTAAAAGTTTAAATGGTTTAAATAATTCTAATATTGATACCTGCAATGATTATTTATTAAAACAGATTGAATTAATAAAACCTAAATTAATTGTTGCCTTAGGTGAGAAAAGTTATTCTTATTTATTAAAAAATAATGATAATTTTATGCAAATAAGAGGTAAAGAATTGTTGTATAATGGAATAACATTAATAGCAACATTTTCACCAAATTTTTTGTTACGAAATCCATCTTCAAAAAAAGATGCATATTATGATATGTTAAAAATCAAAAGTTATATGGAGAGTTTAGTTTGAAACAAATAATTACAATAATCGCTTTAGTTTTTCTTTTTTTTGGTTGTACTCCAAAACAAGTAGTTGAACTAAAACTTCCACAAAAAAAAGATAGCACAACACAAATTAAGCCTAAAAAAGAAAAGGCACCCGTAGTTGTAAATGAGTCAATAACTGTTATTGAAGAGCTTAAACCAGATGATATTAGAGAGACGAAACCTGATGAGATAATTGATGTTACACCTTCTATTAATGACGAGAAACCTATTAAAGAAGAGCCAATTGAATCAAATAATGTAAGTGATGTCACTTTAGATGATTTAAAAGTTGATATGAAGAAGGTAAAGATAAAAATAGCTTTTATTTACCCTTCATCTTTAGTTGAAAAATATGCTAAATCATCTTTAGATACTGTTTCTGGATATTTATCATATCAAAAAGCTGATTATGATCTAACGGTAATTGATTGTACAAATGAGAGTTATGAAAATATAAACTCTGCATTTTCAAAAATTTCACAAGCTGAAATTACAAATGTTATTGGTTTATTTACTCCCAATGCCATTAGTTCTTTAGATAAATTAGTTTCAAGCAATACAAAAGTTTATCTTCCTTTAATAGAAAAAAAAGATTCTTTAACAACTAATGAAAGTTTAATTTTTGGATCTATTTCATATGAACAACAAATCCAAAAATTAAATTCTTATTCAAGTGGTAATAATGCAATGTTTTACCAAAATACATATATAGGAAATAAATTAAAAAAGGCTTTTGATTTAACGGTACCTAATACTACAATTAGAAAAGAAATTAGTAAAACAGAAAATAATTTTAAAGGTATTGTAAATGATAATAGACTAAATAATTCTATATTATATTTAAATACTGATATTGTAAAAACATCTTTAATCTTATCTCAATTAAGAGCATATGATGTTTATCCTAAGTATATTTTTTCTACTCAAGTAATGTATGATCCTATGTTAATGACACTAACACAAGATAAAGATAGAGAAAACCTAATAATTGCAAATTCTATTGATACAATCAATAAAGAATTAAAAGATGAAATCATAACTTTTGGTGGGAATATAAATTTTGAATGGGTTGATTATTCTACTTTGGTTGGAATAAATTATTTATATTATGGTGGAAATACAAGTTTGATAAAAACAAAAATTTCAAACAACCAAGCTATATATAATCCTAAGTTATATAAAAGCACAGAAACAGGATTTTTAGAAATTAAGTAAAAATTAGATAAAATCGCGAATATTTATGTGAATGGAGATTATAATTTGAGAACACATTATTGTACAGATGTAACTGAAGCTAAGATTGGTGATACGGTAACTGTTGCTGGTTGGGTAAACAGTAGGCGTGACCACGGTGGAATTATATTTATAGATTTAAGAGATAAAAGTGGATTAGTTCAACTTGTTGCTGATCCAAGTGATTGTAAGGACGTTTTAACAGTTGCAGAAACTGTAAGAGATGAATTTGTTTTAATAGCTACTGGAATAGTAAGAGCAAGAGGTGAGGGACTTGAAAACCCAAATCTTAAAACGGGTAAAATTGAAATTGTTTTAAAAAATTTAGTTATTGAAAACAAATCTAAACCAATGCCTTTTGATATTAATGATGAAAAAGTAAATGATGAGATTAAATTAAGAAATAGATTCTTAGAATTAAGATCAACTAAATCATTTAATATTTTTCAATTAAGATCAAAAGCAGCAATTCAAGCTAGAAATACTTTAGATGAATTAGGTTTCTTAGATGTTGAAACTCCAATTTTAACAAAATCAACTCCAGAAGGCGCAAGGGATTATTTAGTTCCATCAAGAGTTCACCCAGGTGAGTTTTATGCACTACCTCAATCTCCACAGTTATTTAAACAACTTTTAATGGTTGCAGGATTTGATAAGTATTTTCAAATTGCAAAATGTTTTAGAGATGAAGATTTAAGAGCTGATAGACAACCTGAATTTACTCAAATAGACGTTGAAATGTCATTTTGTAATCAAGATGATGTAATTGCAGTTGCAGAAAAATTAATCTATGATGTATTTACAAAATGTGGTAAAACAATTCCATCAACATTTAAAAGAATGAAATATTCAGATGCAATGGAAAACTACGGATGTGATAAACCAGATTTAAGATTTGAAATGCCACTTGTTGATGTTATTGATATTTTTGCAAACTCAACAAATGAAATCTTTGCAGAAATTGCAAAAGATAAAAAGAACAATAGAATCAAAGCCCTAAAATGTAAAAACGGAGATAATATCTTCTCTAAAAGACAAATGAAAGGTTTTGAAGATTACGTAAGAAAATTCGGAGCTAAAGGTCTTGGATATTTTCAAATGAAAGAAGATGGATTAAAAGGTCCATTAACTAAATTCTTTAGTGAATCTGATTTAGAAGAAATCATTAAAGCTACACAACTTGAAGTGGGAGACGTTGTATTCTTTGGAGCAGGGTCTAAAAAAGTAGTTTGGGATTATATGGGAAGATTTAGATTATTCCTAGCAGCTGAAATGGATATTATTCCAAAAGACGCATTTGAATTCTTATGGGTTGTTGATTTCCCTATGTTCGAAGTTGAAGACGGAAGAACAAAAGCATTACACCATCCATTTACAATGCCAAAATCACTTGAAGATACTTCTGATTTAGAAGCTATTGAATCAATCGCTTATGATATTGTATTAAACGGTACAGAGCTTGGTGGTGGAAGTATTAGAATTCATAAAGAAGAGATTCAATCAAAAGTATTTGAACTTATGGGAATTTCTAAAGAAGAAGCAAAAGAGAAATTTGGTTTCTTACTTGATGCACTTCAATATGGAGCTCCAAGCCACGGTGGATTTGCTTTAGGACTTGATAGAATGATTATGCTTCTTGCAGGAACTGATTCAATTAGAGACGTTATTGCGTTTCCTAAAACGCAAAAAGCTCAATGTTTATTAACTCAAGCTCCTTCAAGTGTTGATGATGAACAATTAAAAGAGTTAGGAATCAGATTAAGAAAAACAGTTTCTGATATCTAATTAATATATAAAAATTTAGAAGAGGGAATGTTAATGATAAAAATATTTTTGATCTTATCATTTCCTCTTTTTCTTTTCTCAAAAATCCAAATAGTTACTTACTTTCCCCTAGAAACAAAAATCATTAAAAAAATTGCACAAAAAGAAGCTTTTGCAAGAGAAATTACAGGAGTCTATACTCCCATATATCAAAAAATGCCAAAATCAGAAATTTCAAAATTGTCAAATTCAAAAATATATTTCCATTTCGGATTAGATGTTGAAAAAGAGTATGAATCAGTTTTAAAAGAGGAAAATCCAAATTTAATAATTGTTGATTTATCAAAAGGTGTTGAAAAAATAGATAACAATCCTTATTTCTGGACTGATCCTTTTACTCTAAGAGTTGTTGCAAAAGCGATTTATGAAACATTCCTTGAATTAGATAAAAGAAATGCTGATTTTTATAAAGAAAACTATGAAAATTTTTTAAATGAAATCGATAATACATTTTTAAAAATAAAACAAAAAATAAATGGTAGTGAAATTACAACAGTCTATGCCTTTGATGATTATTGGGATTACTTTGCTAATCGGTTTAGACTTAATATAATTAAAAAAGAGAAAAAACACTTAGATATCGCAAAAATTTCTTCATCAATAAATTTTACAAAAGATAAAAATATTCAGAAAATATTATTTTTCAAAGGAATGGATTATAATGTTTTATTATCATATACAAATAATTTAAATTTACAGGTAATTGAAAATGATATTTTTGATGACATTTGGCAAACAAATCTTTTAGAATTCTCTCAAAAACTTTTTAAAACTAATAATCAACATGAAAACTAAATAACTTTTTAAATGATTTTAGATAAAATCCCACTATTTTTTGGGAGAAATAGCTAAAGACTAAATGTATGATTTAGTCTTTGAATAAACGAGTACTTACTTTAAGCTAAGATAGAACGCTGTAAATAATTATAATATGAAATATGGATTATTTAACTGGCTCATTATAATCACCAATTTTCCAACCATCATCTTTTGGATATTTTCCTAGATTATAATCTTTCCAAACTTTCATACAAAGTTTATTTCCTTTTTTATATTGATCTTTAGCAAAAGTATGAGCTCTTCCAAAGTTTGGGAAAACTCCAGTTCCACTTGCGTACATATATGCAATATAACAATTTGCATCATACTCTTTTTGTTTTGATGCTAATTTAAAATAGTGTAAAGATTTTTCATAGTCTTTTGGAACAATTTCACCTAATAAAAGGAACTTTCCAATCATTAGTTGAGATTTCCCATGATTGTTATTTGCAGCCTCTACAAAAGCATTATATGCTTTTTTAGGATCGTGATATTGTGTTTGATTTGAAAGATATATTTTTCCAAGTAAGTATGTAGATTCTAGATTTCCTAAGTCAGATGCTTTTTGAAAATATTCAACTGCTAAATTTATGTTCTTTGCAATTCCATCACCTTTGAAATAAATCAATCCTAATTCATGCATTGCTCTTGGATCATTTTCACTTGCTAAATCTTTATATGCTCCTAAGGCTTTCATTGTTCCTTGAACTTCTTTTATTGTATAAACTTCTTCAAATGTCATTGCATTTATAAAGCTTATAAATAAGAAAATAAGTAGTGTAATTTTCATACTATTTCTTTTTTAATATTAGGATTTAGAGCAGTTGTAATCTCATAAGTTATTGTATCATGAGTTTTTGCTAAAGCATTAACATCATTAAAAATACAAACTTCATCATCATTTGTATTTAAGGATAAATTATCCATAGAAACACGACCTAAAACTTTATAACCTTTTGGTGTTTCATAAGAACATCTTTCATTTAGTCTTAAAAAACCATCCCCATAACCAACATCATAAGTTGAAATAGTCATATCTGTATTCGCAGTAAATGTTCCTCCATAACCAACACTTTGTCCTTTTTTTAAAACTCTTGTTGAAAGTTTTGAAGCCCAAAGCGATAAAACTGGTTTCAGTTTTGGAAATTTAAAGATGTTTGCATTGTCTAAATATCCATAAGTTGCAATTCCAACTCTAGCAAAGTCTTCATCGAAGTTTGTATGTCTAAAAAGTGCTGCAGAGTTGCACGAATGAAAGGCAGGAAGGGGTAATAAAAGTTGTTCACATATTCTTTTCACATCGATTTTTACCCTAGTAAAAACATTGTTTTGCCAGAAAAAATCTGTTGATAATTCATCTGCACATCTATGGTGTGTAAATACTCCAGTTATGTTTATATTTCTTTCTTTAAGCCCTAAAATAGCCTCTTCTAGTTGATTAGGAAGAATTCCATTACGATGCATTCCTGTGTCTACTTTGATATGAACATTACAATTTTCTGGTAGAATTTTTATATCATCAAGGCTATTTAATGCTATGTGAAAAGCATGTGAATAAGTGTGAAAAGATTTTTCTGCAAGTATTAAAATATAATCAAATAATTTTTCAACTTTAAGTGCTTCATCAAGTGATCTTACCACTGCTTTTTTGATTCCAAACTCATTTGCTAATGTTGCTATTTCTATTATTCCATGACCATAGGCATTGTCTTTTAGAACAACTGCTACTTTTTCTTTTGACTTTGTATGTCCTGATATAATTTTAAAGTTATGAAATAAATTTTCTTTATTTAGTAAGATTTTTGCCAAAATTAATCCTTTGAGTTTGTGAAATAATCTATTATTGTACTTGCATCTTTTTCATTTAAAACATTTGTTAATTCTTCAAGAGATGCTGTTTTTATTTTTTCAAATTCACCAAAATATAAAAGAAGTTTTTTAATCTTAGCTTCTCCAATACCTTTGATTTGTAAAAGTGATATTTGTTTATCTTCTGTTCTTTTTTGTTTTTTGTGATAATTAATTACAAATCTATGGGCTTCATCCCTTTGTCTTTGAACAAATTGTAATCTTTTATCGCTTGTTGATAATTTAAAGTTTTTAAACTCTTTATTACTAGATCTATAATGAATGATATCTTTAGCAGCACCTTTTGCTCTATGTGCTTTTGCATCAACTTTTTCTTTTGCAATTGCAATTATATCAAGATTCATTCCAACTGATTGAACGATATCATAAGCTAATTTTAAAAGAGTTTCTCCACCATCAAGTATCCATAAATCAGGAGCAGGGTTCTTATAAAAACTCTCAACTCTTCTTATTAGCATTTCTCTCATTTGAGAATATTCATCTTTTGATTCAAGATTATAGTGTCTAAAAGACTTTTTATCAAATGCTTCTATCTCTTCATTCCAAACAACCATAGCACCAACAGTTGCTTGTCCCATCATGTGAGAGTTGTCAAAACTTTCTATTAGGTATGGAAGTGTTTGAAGATTAAATAGTTCTTTTAATTCTTCATAAATAGTTGTAGAATTTTTACTTGAATCAATTCTTAATAACTCATCACAGTTATTTAATGCAATTTGAACTATATCTTTTTTCTTATCTTTTTTTGGATTTATTACTTTTATTCTTTTGTTAAATCTAATTTGTAAAAATGATTCAAGCTCTTCAATCTCATCCGCTTCAAGTTCAATTGCTGTTAAAACTTCTTTTGGTAAAAGAGGTATTTCATTATCATAGTAATTCACAATTGCTCTTTTATAAGCTTCATTATAATCAAAATCAAAATTATCATCAAAGCTACTTGCTTTTAGAAAATCATGGCTAGAAGATGCGAGTTTTCCATCTCTTAAAAACATTCTTACAAGAACTGCTTTTTTATTTGATGCACTTATTGCAAAAACATCTATATCTTCATTTGTTGCTAAATCTATTCCAGATTTTATTTGAGATTTTTCTATGGTTTTTATTCTATCTCTTAAATTCATAGCTTCTTCAAATCTAAAATCATTTGAGTATTGAAGCATTCGTTCATTTAATTTTGTGATTAGTTTGGTTTTATTATAAACAAAATCCAAAGCTGTTTCTACTATTTTTACATAATCTTCTTTGGAAATTTTATTTTCGCAAGGAGCAAGACATTTTTGTATTTGATAAAATAAACAAGCACTTTTACCTTTTACACAAGATTTTTTTTGCACCAATGGAACTATTTCATAAATACTATCAAGCATATCTTTTGCACCACTTGAATAAGGTCCAAAATATTTAATATTTTTGTTTTTTAAAACTCTTCTTGTTATTTCAAGTCTTGGAAAATCTTCATTATAATCTATTGTAATATAAGGATATGTTTTATCATCTCTTAATAAAATATTGTATTTTGGTTTTAATTGCTTGATTAGTGAGTTTTCCAAAATCAAGGCATCGTGTTCGTTTGGTACTACTATCCAGTCACAACTTGCAACTTCACTAATCATTTTATAAATACGAGGTCCTAGCTTATCAGCAGGCATTAAAGTTGGAGTAAATTTAAAATATGATTTAACTCGGTTCTTAAGTACTTTAGCTTTTCCTACATATAATAAATGCCCATCTTTATTGAAATATTGATAAACACCGGCATCATTGGGAAGTTGTTTGAGTTTTTCTAGTAGATTCATTTGGGGATTGTATCAAAAATATACTTGCAATAAGAATAATAAATTACTCAAATACAAGCTATTTACTTTTCTGAATATATAATAGTTTTGTTTCTATTTTGTTCTTTTGCTTGATACAATGCAGTATCTGCTCTTTTTATAATTGAATTTAAATTAATGTCATCATTTTTTAATTGACTAATACCTAAACTAATTGTAATTTTTACAACTTGATTATCATTTTTATAGTTTAAATCTTCTATTGTTGTTCTTATTTTTTCAGCGACTATATATGCATTTGATGCATCCACATTATTTAATAATATTGTAAATTCTTCTCCACCTGTTCGGGCTATAATATCTGATTTCCTAACAAATCTACCCATTGTTTTTGCAACTAATTTTAAAATCTCATCACCAATATCGTGACCATAAGTATCATTAATCTTTTTGAAATGGTCAATATCAATGCAAATTATGGATAAACTATTTTCTTCACGTTTTGCTAAATGAAAATATTTTGAACCAGTTTCAAATAAATATCTTCTATTTGGAATATTTGTTAAATAATCAAGAATAGAAATCTCAAGTAGTTTTTTATTTGCATCCCTTAACTCTTTTGTTCTTCTAAGAATTTTTTTCTCTAAAGTCTTATTTAATTTAATAATATTTAGTTCTCGTGAATAAATAGAATTTATTGTAAATATAATTATTGTAATAAAAGCAAGAGAAATAAGAAAAGTTACAATATACAACATATCGGCTCTTGAATTTACAATTTCAATATTTTTAATATAAGTATCAATTGGAACAGAAACTCTAAGACCACCTCTTAAATCACCAACTTTATATCCTTGTTCCGCATGGCATTGCATGCAAGATTCCTCTACAAATAATGGACCAATTAAATTATATTTATTATTTTCAATATTTGTATAATACTTAAGTTCTTTATTTTTATCTAAAACTTCAAGTCCCTCTTTTTCAAATTTATCAGGAGCATTATTGGGATTAATAGGTTTTGAACTAGTGATTTTGAAGTAAAATTTTTCACTTTTATTAGATAACTCAGACAATTGTCTAGTCATCCAAGCAGGATTTATTTTAATTAAAAGCTCATTATCTTTTGTATAGGTAGAATTTTCAATTAAATATGGATTAGGTTTTATATTATCATGGGATTTTACATAAACAGATCCATGATCTGCGTTCCATTTTCTCATAGTTACAATGTTATTAAATAGTGTTGATGCTTGTTGAAATAGTATTTCTTGGGAAATAGTTTTGTAGTCATCTTTTGTATTACTTATATATTTTGCAGTAAATAGTGCAAAACAAGTTATTATAATAATTGCAGAATATATTAGGAAATTTTTATTTTTCATATTTTACTTTAATGTAATAATTTTTTGGAAAATTATTATATCAGAAAATAAACATAATCTTTGTATTTTTGACTAATAAAAAATTTAATCTAATTTTATATTTTTTAAAAACCATAATTTACATAAGTTTTTGTAAATTATTTTATAATGCATTAATTTTATAGTATAAAAACTCTTTTTCTTAGGAAAATAGTAATCCACAAGTAATTTTTCTTGTTTATTTGATAAATTAAATTCAATACAAATAGTTGCTAAATCAAAAAAGATATCATTTGTTCCTGCATATTCCCAATCAATTATTTTAATATTATCTTTTGTAAAAATAATATTTTTAGGATTTAAATCATGGTGAACTAATCCTAATTGTATTTTTTCTTTTTTTAATTTTTTTAAACTTTGAAAAGACTCATTTATAAGTTTTTTACTTTTGTCATCTTTTAAAGAATTACGATACATATTTAAATCAGCGTCTAAACCATAAGTAGGTGTTTTTAGTTTTATTTTATGAATCTTTTTTATTTTCGAAATTAAATTTTTCAAATCTTTTTTATCTAGTTTTGTTTTATGAATACCTTTTGTATATTCAT
>JAGOIF010000047.1 GCA_017995775.1 Aliarcobacter sp. | reverse complement strand
GAATTATAATAGCTTTATTCCTCTTTGTCAATAGCTAAACGCTTAATATTAGCTTAAATTTTGGAATTCTTTTTCTTTACAAGTTTTTCTTTGGCTTTTGTTTGTTTTTATTGGGGTTTGCATGGTTTTTATCATTATCTACAAGATAATTCACAATTATTAATCTTCCATTTACCTTTTTTAACTATTATATTACTTAAGATGTACTATATATATTAGATTAAAGATGTTATTAAGTCTAACAATATAGAATTACACAATTAAATTTATAAAGGAAATAACTATGTATAATAGAGATTATCTATCAAATCAATCTACACAATATACACAAGAGTCTTCTCAAGCTCAATTAATGAGTTTCTTGAAGGCTACTTACCAACTATTTGCTGGTTCATTATTAGCAGCTGCTGCTGGTGCATATATTGGATCAAGTATCGTGGCACTTTTAATGGGACCTGTGAAATGGGTTTTATTTGCTGTTGAACTTGCATTAATCTTTTTTGTTATTCCTAGAGTTAAACATACTCCTGGTGTTAACTTAGCTGTATTATTTGCGTTTACATTTATTACAGGTTTAACTATTGCTCCTTTATTGGTGTCAATTTTAAATATGACTAATGGTGGATCAATAGTAGGACAAGCATTTTTAATGACTTCTGTTGCTTTTGGTGGAATTTCAATGTTTGCAATGACAACTAAAAGAGATTTTTCTTCAATGGGTAAATTTCTGATTATTGCTTTAATTATTATGATTGTTGCTGGTATTTCAAATATCTTTATTCAATCTTCAATGATGCAATTAGCAATCGCTAGTGCTGGTGCTTTATTATTCTCTGCATTTATCTTATATGATACGCAACAAATAATAAAAGGGAATTACGATTCTCCTATTGAAGCTGCATTATCTTTATATTTAGATTTCTTCAATTTGTTTATATCTTTATTACAAATTTTAGGAATTATGAATAGTGATGACAAATAATAAAACTAACTCTTTTTAGAGTTAGTTTTTGACTACTATTATGAATGAAAATTATCTAAGACTTATTGATGCTAATCTAAACAGATTAAGAGAAGGTATTCGTGTTGTTGAAGATGTTTTTAGATATGTTTACAATGATAAACAAACTGCTATTAAACTAAAAGAGCTTAGACACAAAGCTAGAACAAATAACTACATAGAATTATTAGAAACAAGAGATGTTAAAAATGATGTTTTAAGAGCGTCTATTAAAAGTGAACAAAATAGAAGTGATTTAAACTCAATTCTAATTGCCAATTTTAAAAGAGCCCAAGAGAGTTCAAGAGTCCTTGAAGAATTTTGTAAACTAATTTCTATAGAAGATAGTGAGAATTTTAAATATATAAGATATGAGCTTTATAACTTAGAGATTGTTTTAACAAAAATAACTTCAAATTCTAAATAGTTTATATTATATTCTTTATATAATTTCTTTGCATTTTTAAAATCCAATGATTCATTTGCTCCACTTACACCTGATTTTTTAATATAATCAAATAAATCTTTCTTATTATCAAATTCTAATTTATACATTATTGTTTCAAATTCACATTTGAAGTATTTATTAAATGCTTCTTTTATAGATTGTTCATCTAAGATTGGTGATTTTGTTTTTGTTATATTTTGGATTGTTTTAAAAGTATTTGATGTGAATAAAACTGCGTTTATCTCTTTTGTAATTAACGATAATTGTTTGATAATTTTTGATAAATCTTTTGACCATTGAAGTGCAGAAGATGATAAAACTATATCATATGTGTCATTTTTTATTTCATTTAAAAACTCAACTGTATCAAAATCAAAACATTTTATTTCTACATTTTTAGCTCTTGGATGAAGTTCACACATAGATGCTGAAAAATCAATTGCTTTATAAAAATCTAAATCCCATGAAATATGATTATAAACTTGACCAGAACCACAACCTAATTCTAAAATTCTTTTTGGTTTTGTTTTTAATTCTCTTACTAATGATTTTGCAACGATTTGTTGAATGATATTGTGATTTTTATAATCTTTTGCATATTTAGAAAATTGATTTTTAACTGACAAGTTTGCCCTTTATAAATGGCTTAAAATAAGGTTTAATATTTATTTTAACTTATTCTTAATAAGTTTTAGATAAAATAGCTACCATTTTTTAAAAAGGAAATAGATAATGACATCTACACTTTTAATCGTTCAGTTTGCCTTAGCAATTATACTAACAATAATCATCTTACTTCAAAAAAGTTCAAGCATAGGTCTTGGTGCTTATAGTGGAAGTAATGACTCTTTATTTGGTGCTAAAGGTCCTGCAAACTTCTTAACAAAAGCAACTATGGCTTTAGGATTAGTTTTTGTTATAAATACTGTTGCTCTTGGTTATTTATATAATCAACAAAGAAATAAAAGTGCTGTTGATACAATCAAAACAGACTCTTTAATTCCAGTAGCTCCAATTACACAAACTCAATCAGCTGCACCTGCTGCTCCAATTGCACCAGCTGCTGTTCCTACTCCTACAGTTCCTGAAAATAAATAAAAGTTAAAAAAAGTAAGAATATATGAAGTATTTCTTACTTCTTTTTATCTTTTCTTTTTATCTTCAAGCAAATGGTAATATATTTGTATATCATCGTTTTGGAGATGAAAGACATAAAAGTACAAATACAACTTTACAAGAATTAGAAAAAGAGTTTGAATACTTTAAAACTAATAATTACAAAGTTGTTACCGTATCTCAAATTGCACAAAAAATAAAAAATGGTGAAGATATTCCAGAAAATTGGGTAGCTTTTAGTATCGATGATGCTTATAAAAGTTTTTATACAAATGCTCTTAATATATTTAAAAAATATAACTACCCTTTCACTCTTTTTGTTTATGTTGAATCTACACAAAAAAAATATCCTGATTTTATGACATGGGAAGAGATTAAAGAAACTTCAAAATATGGAGAAATTGCACTTCATTCTTATGGACATAAACATTTAACAAAGCTCTCAAATGAAGAGATTTTTGATGACACAAAAAAAGCTTATGATATGTTTGTTGAAAAATTAGGATTTAAACCTTTGGGATATACCTATCCTTTTGGAGAATACGACGAAAGAGTAAAAGATGTAATCAAAAAATTCGATTTTGAATATATTGCAAATCAAAATAATGGTTCTGTAAATTCTAAAAGTGATATTTTTGACATAAATAGAGTTGCACTTGTTGGCGATGTTAATTTAAAAGAAAAGTTAAAATATAAAACTTTAGAAGCAAATTGGATAGAACCAAAGGAATATCCAAAAGATGGCATATTAAAACATGTAAAAGTTCAAGTTGACCCAAGTATAAAAAATGCAAAATTATTTATATCCACTTATGGTTGGCAAGATATCAAAGTTAAAAATGGTATAATTGACGTCAAATTAAATAAAAAACTAAATTTAAATAGAAATAGAGTAGCAATTAGTACTGATTATTACACTATTTCTAATAAATTATTAATCAAATAAAGGAGAATAAATGTTAGAAGAATTATATGCTCAAACTAAAGAACATATGGAAAAATCTATTGATTCATTAAGAAAAGACTACAAAATGTTAAGAACTGGAAAAGTTAATCCAAATATTCTTGATGGTATTAGAATTGATTATTATGGTACACCAACGGACTTAAGTCAAGTGGGTTCTGTATTATCTCCTGATGCTACAACTATTGTTATTAATCCATGGGAGAAAAATCTTTTAGGTGTAATTGATAAAGCTCTTCAAGCTGCAAATATTGGTGTTAATCCAAACAATGATGGTGAAGTAATTAAATTATTTTTCCCACCAATGACTGTTGAACAAAGAAAAGAAACTGCAAAACAAGCAAAAGTTTTAACGGACAATGCAAAAGTAGCTATTAGAAATATTAGACAAAATGCTAATACAAAAATAAAAAATCTTTTAAAAGATAAAGTAGTTACTGAAGATGAGAGTAAAAAAGCGCAAGACGAAATCCAAAAGATAACTGATTCTTATGTTGTTAAAGCTGATGAGACTTTAAAAGCAAAAGAAAAAGATATTTTAACGGTTTAATGATGAACGTAGCACAAATATATAAAGATGCGGAAGCATTATTAGAAGGTCACTTCAAATTAAGTAGTGGAAATCACTCTAGTTTTTATTTACAATCTGCAAAGGTTTTAGAAGATCCTAAAACTGCAAAACTATTAGCAGAAGCACTAGCTGTTCAGATTAAAAATTCTGGAATAAAAGTTGATGCTGTTTGTGCTCCTGCTCTTGGTGGATTAATTGCTGGATTTGCACTTGCAACTGCTTTAGACGTAAGATTTATTTTTGCTGAAAGAGTTGAAGGTCAAATGTCTATTAGAAGAGGTTTTGAAGTTAAATCTGGTGAGAACTATATTATCTGCGAGGATATCATTACAACAGGTGGAAGTGCTTTGGAAGCTGCTAAACAAGTTGTAAATGCTGGTGGAAATATTGTAGCTTACGCAGCACTTGCTAACAGAGGATTTTGTTCAAGAGTTGGAAGTGATATAGAAGCTAAAGATAGTTGTAAATTACCACTTGATAAACCTCTTTTTGCCCTTGAGGACTTTACATTTGAGATGTACAATCCAGATGATTGTCCTATGTGTAAAGCAGGAAGCGAAGCTTATAAACCAGGAAGCAGAGGAAACTAATGGCTAAATGGAGAGATGTAAAACAAAATAGAGGTTTAGAAGAAAAATCTACTAACTTTAAAACAAAATCACCTAAAAGTGATTTGGCATCTCTTCCCTCAAGACTAAAAGCTTTTTTATTAGATACTTTTTTAATCACCACTCCAATACTTTATATTGTTATATATTTAGTGATGGGAAGTGGTGAAGAGTTTGCTCAAAATAGAAGCTTAGGATGGGGAATTATATTTGCTGTTCATGCAAGTATTATTTTAATTTTTTGGCTAAAGAATGGTCAAACTCCTGGACTTAAAGCATATGATATAAAATTAATTGACTCAATTACAAAAGGAAGAGTTTCTGTTGCTCAAGTTTTAATTAGATATATAGCAACACTATTTGCAGTTGTATCTATATTTTTACTTTTATATCCTTTTTTTAATAAAGATAAAAAAACATTTCAGGATTTATTCTCAAACACGACTATCATCAACGATAAGTAATGCTCTTTTTTAACCTCTCTGCTTTTTATTTTTTTTACTTTGCAGCTGTTGGTGTTTATATAATATTTTTACCAAAGGTACTTCACGATATTGGATATGGTACTTTTGATATAGGTATTATTTTTGCTCTTGCTCCTCTTATGAGATTTATTACTCCTTTTTTATTTTTAAAACATATCAAACTTGATCAAAAAGTATTTAAAATCGCCCTCTTTTTATCTATTATTTCATCTGTATCATTTTATTTAACTATTGAAAACTTCTTTTTATTCTTGATTAATAATGCACTTCTTGGAGTTTGCCTATCTTTAATTTTACCATACCTAGAAGTAACTGCAATATCAAGTTTAGGTAAAGAAAAGTATGGTAAATCAAGACTTTATGGATCAATTGGTTTTATGCTTATCTCTTTAGTTTTAGCGAAATTTCTAACACAGCCTTATATTGCTATTCATTACTATTTGGTTTTGAATATTTTAACTGTCTTATTTGCTTTATTTTTATTAAGATTTGATGTTCAACGTAAAGATTCTATTTTAAAAGAGAGTTTTTCTTTTTTTAAGTATTGGCCATTTTGGATAAGTCTATTTTTTATGCAAATGAGTTTTGGAGGTTTTTATAACTTCTTTACTATTTATGAAACAGCACATGGAATCAGTCTTGAGGTGACTTCTTATCTTTGGTCTTTTGGTGTTATTTGTGAAATACTTATGCTTTATTTTCAAGCTCCACTTTTAAAAAACAATCTTTTAAATATCATAAAAATCTGCGTTGCAATTACTACATTTAGATGGGTTTTATTATATTTGTATCCAGATTCATTAAGCATTACATTTTTCACCCAATCACTTCATGCATTTTCATTTGGACTTTATCATAGTTCTGTGATTATTTATTTATATACTCTATATGAAAATAAAAAACTAGCTCAACAGTTTATGTATGGTGTTGCTTATGGTTTAGGTGGATTTATTGGAGCTTTAATTGCAGGGGCTAGTTATGGGGAATACTTATTTTTATATAGTGCTATTTTTTCTTTTATCTCCTTTTTCACTTTATATTTTGTAAAAAGAGACAAGCTTATTACAATATAGTTCAAAAGTTATCTAATACTTATCTTTTTAATATATACTTCCAAACAATTTTCGCAAAATAAAATTTATAAAAAGGAAGCTATTTGAAATTAATATTTTTATTGATATTTATTATTTCTTCATCATTTGCAATTTCTATTGACAAAAGCTGGTACGATAATACAAATGAAAATTTAGAAAAAATATATATAGAGCAATCATCAAAAATATCTGCTACTAAAAGTAATTTAAGTGTTGAAGGAAAAGAACAGGTTGAATATCAATTATTGCTTCTTAAAAAACTTTTAAATCTTTTAAAACCTGATACTCTTGTTTCATTAAAAGATATAGCTCAAATTGATTCAATTGAAGATTATATTAAAAAAATAAAAGATTATATTAAAATCAATTCAGACTATTTAACTAAAACAAATGAATACGAAGTAACTTCAAAAAAGATTGAGATTTTAGAAGAACAGTTAGATAAACTAACAGACAAAAATGATATTCAATCTATTAATTCACAATTACTTTATGCTTTTTATACACTAAAAAACAAACAAAATAAAGTTGTTATCGAAGATTATGTAAATTATTTAAAAGATTTTAAAAAGAAACTTCTTGATGGTTTAGATACCATAAAAATAACTCCTACAGAAACCCTCGCTTCTGAAAAAACAAAAATTGAGAATACTTACACTCAAATATTAAAAGATGAAAAGAAGTTATTTTTATCTTTAGATAAAGCAAATATAAGTGAAAATGAATCAAGAATCAATTCACTAAATAATGAACTAAATTTATTAAAAGCTGAGAAAACAAAAATAATTGAGAATTTATTATTCTTAAAAATTGAAGAATTATTGCCATTATTACGAAATAAAGAATCTTCATATTTTGAGAACTCAAAAAATCTTCAAACATTTATTCAAGAAAATGAAGTTAATTACGATTCATTAGTAGAGCTATTAAAATATCTTTCAAGGGAATACATAGGAGTTACTAAAACTACCTTTGCTGATACAAAAGAGAGCTTTCTTGATATATTAAAATATGGATGGGATGAAGTTAACAGACCTGTAATTCCAATAGGTGATGGAGTTTCAATATTAGCAGTTATAAAATTCTTTTTAATCTTTATTCTTGGATTTACAATTGCAATTTTTTATAAAAGAAAAATCTCAAATGCAAGTGGCTATTTAAAAAATAGTTCACCTGCCACAAAAACTATGCTTGCAAATCTTGGATACTATTTCTTAGTTATTCTTACTTTTGTTTTTGCATTAAACTCTGTTGGAATTGATTTATCTTCTCTTACAATCTTAGTTGGAGCCTTATCAGTTGGTATTGGGTTTGGTTTACAAAATATTGTTTCGAATTTTATTTCTGGAATTATTTTAATTTTCGAAAAATCAATCCAAGTTGGGAATATTATAGAAATAAACAATCAATTCAAAGGAAGAGTTACTCAAATAAATATGAGAAGTAGTGTTATTACTACTTTTGATAATATTGATATTATTATTCCAAACTCAACTTTGATGCAAAATAATGTGATTAATCTAACTTTCTCCGATGATATAAGAAGATTGCATATTCCTTTTTCTGTTGCATATGGAACTAATAGTGATTTTATTATTAAATTAATTTTAGACTCTTTAAAAGAAACCCAGTTAGTTTATATAAGAGAAGATGAATCAAGACAAGCAAAAATCTGGATGACAGGAATGGGTGCAAGTAGTGTTGAATATAAACTTTTGGTTTGGGTTAATGCAAATACAAATAGATTTGGATTAGACTCATCTGGAATGTCAGATTTTTTAATATTTATATACAACACTCTACAAAAAAACAATATTGAAATACCATTTCCTCAAATGGATATTCATATAAGAAAAGGAGAAATTTAAATGAAACACTTTAAATATTCGTTTATAATAACATTTTTAGCCCTATGCTATATTATATATCATGGATATATCCAAGGTGGAATAAGTGTTTCTATGAATATGTTATGGCTTACTATTATTCTAATTTTTATGGAAGTTTCATTATCTTTTGATAATGCAATTGTAAATGCATCTATTTTAAAACATTGGAATGATTTTTGGAGAAAAATATTCTTAACAATTGGAATGATTGTGGCTGTTTTTGGAATGAGATTATTATTTCCTTTATTAATCGTTGCATTCACAGCTGAAATGGGAATTTTTGAAGTTTGGGATTTAGCGTTAAACAATCCAAATGAATACTCACAAAGATTAATTTCTCATCATATTGAAGTTTCTGCTTTTGGAAGTATGTTCTTACTTTTAGTATTTTTAAATTTTCTATTTGATGAAGATAGAGAAATATATTGGATAAAAAGTCTTGAAGAAACCCTTAAAAAACTTGGAAAATCTAGACTTTCTGCATATATCGTTTCTATCTTATTTTTAGTTCTGTTCTCTTTTTTAGTAGAAGAGTCAAGAAGAATGGATTTTTTCACAGCTGGTGGATGGGGAATTTTAGTATATTTAGCAATTGAATTATTATGTGATTTCTTAGAAAAAAGTGGTAAAGATGTTACAAATATGGTAAAAACAGGAAGTATTGGTGGATTTATTTATTTAGAAGTTTTAGATGCATCTTTCTCATTTGATGGTGTAATTGGAGCTTTTGCAATAAGTAAAGATATTATCATAATAATGGTAGGACTTGGTATTGGAGCTTTTTTTGTAAGATCAATCACAATTTACCTTGTAGAAAAACAGACTTTAAATGAGTATATTTATTTAGAGCATGGAGCTCACTATGCTATTGGAGTATTAGCTTTTATCATGCTTTTAAGTATTAAATTTCATATTCCAGAAGCAATAACTGGTTTTATTGGGATTGTGTTTATCTTATTATCACTTTATTCATCTCTTAAATACAATAGAAGCTAAAACTTCTATTGTATTTGGATTATTAAAATATTTCTAAAGCCACTTCTTCTTTTTAAAAATCACATATTGAATACTAACAACAACAATTAGCATAACACAAAATATTAAAAATGCATTTTCATTTTTAGCCCCAGGAATTCCATCTATATTTATTCCTAAAAGTCCCGTAAGGAAAGTAAGCGGTAAAAATATCGCTGAAATAATTGAAAGCATATACATTTTTTTATTCATTTGGTCACTTAACATATTTGATAACTCTTCTTGTATTAAAGTCACTTTATCTTTTATTGTGTCAAGTTCTTCTATATGTCTTATTAATTGGTCATTTATTTCTCTTAATTCTATTCTTTCATACTCATTTATCCATGTTATTTTGTCATGATAAAGCTTATTCATAGCTTCTTTTTGAGGGAAAAGATATCTTCTTAAAACAATAGATTCTCTTCTAATTGCTAGAATTTCATTTCTATATTTAAGATCACTTGAATTGATTATATTCTCTTCTAATTGATCTGCTCTATCTTCAATATTATCGATTATATCTTCCATCCTTTCTATTATTCGATAGGTTAATTCAATTAAAAATTCAGAAGAACTTTTTGGTCCCACTCCCTTTTTTAAATTATCTGCAATTTCTTTGATAGTTAATAAATCTCTTTTTCTTGTACTAATTATTAAAGTTGGGGTTATAAATAATCGAATTGAAATCATATCTTCAGGTTTTGATTTTGGTTCTAGATTCACACCTCTTAGTGCAATTAATAAAGAATCATCCAAGATTGTAGTTCTTGGTCTTGTTTCTTCTGTTAACAAAGCATCAATGGCAATTGAGTCGATATTACTTTTATTTGTAATCCAATCTATTGCTTGAGGGCTTGAATAATCAAAATGTATCCATAAAATCTTATCTTCTTTATCTGCTGTTTCAAGATCTTCAAAATTTAATTCTTCTGCTTTTCCTTCTTTATCAAGTAAATATATTTCAACTTTTTTATTTTTTGCCATCAACTCACCTTTTAAATTATTGAATAAACAATTTGTGTATTTAATTTTTGTTTTGTAATCTCTTCTATTTTTAAATTTTCAATTTGCATGTTCATTAATTCATCAATTGTTTTAATATTATTAATTGCAATAAGCTTTAAAATAACACCTCGATAAGCCTTTGCCCAATGGCTTACAACTTTTCCATCTTTTATAAATTTCATTGTTGTATATGGTTTATTTATTTTGTAAAACTTCTCATAAAATCCAGCTCTTAAATCTATAATATCTTCATTTAGAAAATACTCATCTAAAGCTTCTGTAAAATTATCATTGTAAAATTTCTCTATTTTTAGATTATCAAAAGTTTCACCCTGCTTTAGTTTATAATCAGGAAGACCATAATTTCCAGCTTGTAAAGGTCCAAAAAGATTTGAAAATATAATTACATTTTCATCAATATAGTTTTTTTCATTCTCTTTTAATTTTGTATATTCTAAATAATCAAAAGCCACACCTTCGTATCTTTCTATAACTTTCATTGTAGAACTTTGTAAAATATCTTTTTTGTATTGATTTATCACATCATCTTTTTTAGTCCCAAAAAGCTTTATTAGTTGCTCTTTTGAGCCATTTAAAATATAATTATTATATTGATTTACAATTTGCATTCTTTTTTCAAACAACTCTGGAAATATAAAAGAGTTTTTACAAAAGGCTTGTGTTGTTCCCCCTGAATTCTTTGTTTCACTTGGAGAAAATAGTATTTTCATTTTTTTCCTTAATTTATAAATTCGCCATCAATATATTGCCATTTTCCGTTTTCTTTTATAAATCTGCTTTTCTCTATAAAAGAAACATCTTGTTTATTTTGAGTTATATTTGCTTTAAATGTCACAAAACTTTCAGTTTGTCCATCTATAAACTCTAAAATTTCAAGCTTTTCAAATTTTGTATTTCTGCTAAAATCTAAAATATCATTATTCCAAACTTTTGTATCAGTATTAAAATCTCTATTATTTTGATGTGTAGTTAAAATTATATATTCGCTTTTTTCAATAGCGTATGCACAATATCTTGATTTCATTAGTTCAAGTGCATTTATTGGAGTTTTTATATCTTCGTGAAAGGGTTTACAGCATTTTTTGTATTTTATTAAAGAGCCGCAAGGACAATTATCATTGGCAGAAAACTTCAAAATAGACCTTTTAAATTTTATTGGATTCTATCATAATTGAAGTAAAAAACTAAAGCGAGGGAAATCCTCGCTTTTGCTTAGTTTTTAAGATTTTTTAGACTATTTACATCTTTCGTATTTTTGTTTATTTTTTCTTCAATATCTTTATTTCCTTTAGAAATTTTCTCTTCTTTTGAATCTTTGATATCTTTTGTTACTTTTGCTTTTGAAACTTTAGTATCATTTTCAACATTAGAAACTATGCTATTTCCAAAACCTTTAATATTTTTCAAATCTTCAGGAGAATTGATTTTATTTGTTTTTCTATACTCCATAATTTGATCAGCTTTTTTTTCACCAATACCTTTTATACTCATTAACTCTTCTTTTGTAGCCGTTTGCAAATTCATACTTGCAAAAATAAATGATGCACAAAGCAGCAATAACCCAATAATTTTCTTCATCCTAACTCCTTTTAAAATAATGTTTTAAATTATACATAAATTATTTTAAAAGTTATTAAATAAATAGAAAAATTATGAATCTATTTTAAATAAACTCTTTTATATAATTATGATAATCTTAAAAAAACATCCCAAGGAAAAAAATGTTAAATGATATTCCATTAGAATTTATTTCAAATATTCTATCTATCGTACTAGTTGCAATTTTAATTTTTAAATATTTAAAACATAAAAAAGTAATTGATGTAATTAAAAAATTAGATGATTTGAAAAATGAAAATAATTTAAACAACGATGATTTGGCTTATATTACCCAAAATCAAAATGAATTTAAAGTATTAAGTGAAAAAGCTGATGCCTTAGCAAAGTTTTTAAATCCGCTTTTTATTTTACTTGTTGGGGTTTTATTTATTTATCTTCCTCTTAGTGATGCGATGATTCATTTAAACGTAATTGTTGTGGCTTTTATCCTAATTCAACTGGATAAAATCAATAAAAAAAATACACTTACTTTACTAAAAGGTTTAAGTGAAGTTACAAAAAAAGAAGAAAAAGGATCTTTATGAAAAAAATTTTATTTATTATCGTTCTAGCTATTCTTGTTCCATTAGTATATCTTGTAATGTCAAACTACAATAATATTCCAAAACTTGATGAAAATGTTAGTGAAAAATGGTCACAAGTACAAAATCAATATAAAAGAAGAGCTGATTTAATTCCAAATCTAGTTGCAACCGTAAAAGGATATGCTGAACATGAAAAAGGAACTTTTGTTGAAGTTACGGAAGCTAGAAGTAAAGTTTCTCAAATGAATATAAATGCAGATACTTTAAATAATCCAGCAGCGATGGAGCAGTTTTCACAAGCACAAGCTGGACTTTCAAGTGCCTTATCAAAACTTATGGTTGTTGTGGAAAAGTATCCTGATTTAAAAGCAAATGAAAATTTTAAAGCACTTCAATCGCAACTTGAAGGAACTGAAAATAGAATCACAGTTGCAAGAAAAGATTTTATAGAAGCTGTTAAACTTTATAATATTGAACTTCGTACTATGCCTGGAAAATTAGTTGCTGCAATTGCACATCCAAGTGCTCAAATAAAAGAGTCATTTAAAGCAAGCCCGACAGAACAAGATGCACCAAAAGTACAGTTTTAATGTACTTAAATGAAAATGAAAAAGGGCAAATTTCCAATGAGATTGAAAATCTTGAGAAATTAAGCTCAGCAGAACTTGTTGCAGTTATTACAAAAAGAAGTGGTGATTATAAATACATCACTTCTATTTTGAATATTTGTATTGTTTTTTCTGCATCTTTTTTCATAATATTTTTTACATCTTTTTCAAACATTCAATTAATAGAAATACAACTTTTAATATTTGTTGGAATATCTTTATTTTTAGAGAAATTTGATAATCTAATTTTATATATTCTTCCAAATTTTTATAAAAAACGAAAAGCTTCTTTTAATGCCCAAGAGCAATTTTTTAATTTAGGACTTAATAGAACAAAAACAAATCAAGCTATTATGTTTTTTGTAAGCTTAGATGAAAAATATGTTGAAATTATTGCAGATAAAACAATAGGTGAAAAAATAAATGATGAATATTGGCAAAAAATTGTTGATAATTTTATTATTGATGTAAAAAACAATGATATTTCAAAAGGTTATTTAAAAGCCATTAATTCATGTAGTCAAATTTTAATAAAAGAGTTTCCAATTCAATCAGATGATGAAAATGAATTATCAAATGATGTTATAGAATTAAGGTAAATTATGAAAAAAATAATACTAATTCTAATCTTTCTTTTTTCAACTTTATTTGCAGATATAACACAATACTTCCCAAAACTTGATGGTCGTGTTGTTGATACTGCAAATCTTTTATCTTCAAATACAAAAGAAAAATTAACAACTATTTTAAAAGAGCATGAAGATAAAACTTCAAATCAAATTGTTGTTGTAATTTTAAACTCTTTAAATGGTTATGAAATAGAGGATTATTCATATCAACTTGGACGTTATTGGAAAATTGGTCAAAAAGATTTAAATAATGGTGTTTTACTAGTGGTTTCATTAGAAGAAAAAAAACTACGAATAGAAGTTGGTTATGGATTAGAAGGTGCGTTAACTGACAAAATCGCCTATGAAATAATCAACTATACAATCAAACCAAATTTTAAACAAAAACAGTATGATATTGCAATTTTAAGTGCAGTAACTGAAATCATTGAAGCAATAAAAGGTGAATATACAGCAAAAACAAAAGCAAATAATGAAGAGAGTGAAATTAGTGCAACTATTTCTTTGCTATTTTTTGCAACTATTTTTTTATCGATTTTCTTAAATGGAATCTCTACAAAGATGAAAAATGAATTTTTATATAAAGTTAGTAAATCTTCTATCTTCTCATCTTTTTTTGCATTTTTCACATTTATAATGGCTCAAAGTTTTACATCATTTTATACAATTATTGCCCTTGTTATATTTTTAGTGATTTTTGTTTTTAATTTTATAAGTATGAGAAAAGTTGATTTTGAAAAACTAAAAGATTATGCAAACAATTCATCGTCCAACCGTTCAGGTGGATTTGGTGGTTTTGGAAGCTCAAGTGGTGGCGGATTTTCAAATGGTGGTTTCTCAGGTGGCGGAGGTGGATTTGGTGGAGGAGGAGCAAGCGGTGGCTGGTAACTCTTTTTTTGATTATTTAAAGGAAAGAAATGAAAAATAAAGCAATTATATTTGATTTAGATGGAACATTAATAGACTCACTTGAAGATATTGCTGTTTGTATGAATCAAGTTTTAGAAGAGTTAAATATCCCTTCACATAAAATCGAAGATTATAAATATTTCGTTGGTGGAGGTATTAGCATTTTAGTTGATAATGCCCTTGATAAAAATACAGATGAAGAAACAAAAGAGTTAGTAACAAATCGTTTTAAAGTAGTTTATGACCAAAAATTACATGAAAAAACAAAACCTTATGAAGGAATTTATGAATTATTAGATGAACTTGTAAAATTAGATTTTAAAATAGGAATTTTATCAAATAAACCCCATGAATTCACTATTGAATACGCAAAGAATTTATTTTCAAAATACAATATGCAAGAAATCCATGGTCAAAAAAAAGAGATTCCAAAAAAGCCAGATCCAATAGCGGCCATAAATATTGCAAAAAGTTTTAATACTCCTTGCGAAGAGGTATATTTTGTAGGTGATACAATGGTTGATATGCAAACAGCAGTTAATGCAAAAATGATTGGAATTGGTGTTTTATGGGGCTTTAGAGATGAAGATGAGCTTACGTCTAATGGTGCTACTTTTGTTGTGGAACATCCTTTGGATATTTTAGATATAGTGAATAAAAAGTAGATTCTAGGAGTTTTTTTGGATAATAAATATCATGCTATTAGCTGTCATTTTTATGATGAACTTGAATTCTTAGCTGTAAAAAAAATCATTGCAAAAATAACATATTTTGAAAATGAAAATGAAATGACTATTGAAGATTTAATAGTTGATTTTAAAACTAAAAACAAAGAAGAGTTCCTAATTTTAAAAAATGGAACTCAAATAAGACTAGATAAGATTATAAAAATCAACGACTTAGTTTATAAAACTAATTGTTGATTTAAGACTATTATTTAGTTTTATTTTAATAATTTATTCTAATATCC
>JAGOIF010000136.1 GCA_017995775.1 Aliarcobacter sp. | reverse complement strand
TAAGAAAGCTTTAATAACTCTTAATATTAAGAATGATTATCAAAAGTATGGAATTTTATATTTTATTATTTATTGGTATAATCTAAAAAAATTTTACAGGATAAAAGATGATTTTAATGATTGATAATCATTGTTTCCATAGGTAACAGGCTAATTTTGTCATTATATATCTTTATGTTTCTTTATAATCATACACCCCCTAAACCCCTTGAAATAGGGCTTTAAATTCACTACAATTTTATCAGATAGCAAACCGGTTTCTATCCACTAAATTTCACTACTTTTCATTTTAGGGTAGTTTTGGGGTAGATTTATGTCAATGATAAAATCAAAAAAACACATAGGTGTTTATCAAAAGTTATTAGAAAATGGTGATATTTCTTACTATTACAACTATAAAGATGTTGATGGTAAGAAAGTCTGGAGATGTGTAGGTAAAAAATCTAATGGATTTTCAGAGAAAGATGCACTTATGCAACGAAGAAAAGCATTAGCTGAAGTTTCTTTTTCTGATGAACCTCTTTATGTTAAACAAAGAAAACAAAAAGAAGTTATAACAATTAGAAAACTTGCAGAAAAATATTTTAATGAAAAAAAAGATATCAAAAACCATAGAGATGCTTATTTAAAGTATGTCAATAAGATAGATGGAAAATTTGGTGATAAAAATGTTTTGCATCTAAAAGCCGATGATGTTGAATCATTTAAGAAATGGCTTGTGAAAGATGGTTATCGCAATGCTTCTGTAAATTATTATTTGTCACAACTAAGAGCAATTATAAATTATGCAATTGATAAAGAGGTTATTAATATTAGTAATCCTTGCAGTAAAGTGAAACTTTTGCCTTTAGATAATGCGAGACAACGAATTTTATCTGAAAATGAAATTGAACTATTACTTGGTTCTATGATACATAAGCCAAAAGCATATCTTTTTGTGTTAATAGCTATTTTAACGGGAGCTCGTCCACAAGCTATACTAAATGTAAAAAGAAAAGATGTTGATATTGGATATGACAAAATTTCTTTTATGGAAATGAAAAAAAATCGTAAATATTCAGTTGGTGTTCATGAAAAACTGCAATTGACTCTTTATGATTGGATAAAGGGACTTCAACCAGAAGAATATTTATTTTATAGAGAGAATCCAAGGCTTGATAAAAGTAAGCATATTTCATATATTTCAATCAAAAATATGATACATCCAATTATGGATAAGTTATTTAATCAAGGGTTAGAGTCTAATGATAGGATTAATCGAGTTACTCTTTACACTTTAAGACATTCATTTGGATCTTTGTTATCTGCTAAAGGTGCAAATGCTTTTGTAATTAAAGACTTGATGAATCACTCTACAATAAATATGACAGATCGATATATAAAAGTTCCAGATATTGAAGCTAAAAAATATATCGATGCAATTTTTTAGGGAGGTGGTATTATGAAAAAAGGAATATCACTTCTTGATATACATAAATATTCAAAAGAAGCAATGTTTATACTATATAGTGAGATATGTGCTGAATTTAGAGGAAATAGGGAAAAACAGTTAGCAGAACTTGGAATGTTTTTTCTAAAACTTCTTAAAGTTAAAGAAGATGAAGAATTAAAAGATATTATTGAGGAAATGGATAAAATTGATGGTATAAAAGCTATAAATAGCAAAAGTAGCAATGAAAAGAGAGTAGAAACTTGGCTCAAAAAGGCTTATTATGAACATCTTTATGGTTCTTTTTCAATTTCACGGAATCATTTATTGGCTTTTATGATAACAATTATAAAGCCAAACAGTGAAGAGGGAAAGAAAAAATTGAAATATTCGAGCACTAGGTATTTTGAACAGTACAATGACAAGTTTAAAAAAAGATTAAAGCGTTGTCGAGAAAACGAAAGAGTTTTGGAGCTTCAAAAGCAATATCCAAAACTTAATATTACAGATGCTTTTGCGTATGGGCAAATTATTGATAAATTCAACACTACAAATGAAGATATTGAATGGTTTGAAAAAATGGTTAAAATCTTGACCAAGAAAAAAGAATAAAAATTAAATTTACATAAAAACTGCAATATTTACAGGCTATTGTAAATTAAACAGTTTTTATGTTTTTATAAGAAAACTTATGAAGATGATAGGAAAATAACAAATAATAAAAAAAGAAAAATTTTCAAAAAATATTTTAAAATTTGCTCTACTTTTAACGGATGATGAGGAGATAAAATTAGCAGGTCGAATGGTTCAAGATTTTGATGCTTTTATCAAGCATTTAGAACAAGATGTAGATAAAAAAATGCTCAAATCTATTGTGGATAAATTACCAGTTGAGAAAGAGCAAGTGATATAAATGCTACAAGAAGTATTTAAAAAATAGATATATTCGTTTTCAAATTATAATAATCGAAAAACTATAAAAAAAGAACTGTTTGAGTAAGGAAATTTTTTGTCATGTCTATATAAAACCCTAAGAATAGGGTTTTTCTCAACTGATTTTAGTAACGATTTTTTTCAAAGTGGAATTTTTTGATGATTTACCAAATGGTTTTTACTAAAATGAGTAACGATTTTTTTTAACAACTCTTCACAAAACCCATAAAATAGAGCTTTTAAAGAGTTGACTTTGTAAGCATTTTTTCTTATAGGGGACAAAATTAAGCAATATAATACAAACAAATTGTCCCTTTCAGGGGATGAAATCAGCCTATATATGAACGACAGTGAATAGCGTCGGACAGAATTATTTTGAGAGTATAAAAAAATCTCTAATATCTACTTGAAGAGCATTAGCAATTTTATAGAGCTGCTCTATGTTGTAATGCTTATTTTCATGACCAGCTTCAATCTTGGCAATTGTACTAACAGTTTTATGACCAATTGAATGAGCTAAATTTAACTGAGAGATATTTTTTTGTTTTCTAATCGTTTTAACATTATGTGCTATTTTACGATGTAAATCTTGTATCTCTTCTTGTGAAATTTCCTGTAAATTTTCTATTAAAAAATCCTGTAACTTTTTTAAAGGATTATATTAGATACACTTAATTAATAAAATTCCCTATAGTGAAATATTGTTTAAGCAAAAAATTTTTATAATATGTTAATGAAATTAGAATTTGGAGAATAAAAATGATGGCTATTAAAGATTATTTTCTGACTGTTTTTGTAAGAGCAATTATTGGTTATGTTTTATTTCTATTTTTTTTACTTGTCATCTTTGTAGGTTATATTGTAATTGCAGATTTGACAAGTGCAGTCAATTTTATAACAAGATTAACTGATAATGGTTTTGCAAAAATTGTAGTTTGGTTGCCTTTGGTTTTATCTTTATTCAAAGCAGATGCAAAAGCAAGTAATGAAACTAAAAAATTCTACAAACAAACTGAACACTTTTTTGAAATGTACGACACAACAAAAGGAAGATGGTAATGAAAATATTTTTTACTTTTTTACTATTAGTTGGAATTTCAAGTGCAACCGAGGTAACTATATGCCAATTCAAAAATGGCTTAGGTTATGCAAATAGTAAAATTATATGTGATAATGATAAATCATACACAACGATACAAGAGATGTACGCTGATGCTTGGAGATATAAAGGTACTTTTGTACTAAAAGATGAAACTTATGTTGTGATGGAAAAGGAAAATAGCAAATGAGGCCATTAAGTGTTTTGTTTACTATTACGATAACATTCATTTTTTCTGGATGTGTGGCTTCACAAAGTCCACAAATTGAAAATATTTATAAAATAAATAGCTTTAGAGACTATGTTATTCAAAAAAGATCTAATGAAGTTGGCAATTATGATGTAGTTGCAACAACTGCAAATAAAACCTTACTTGAGTTAAGAGTGTTTAATGAACTAACTTCAACAGCGAATGCAACTGATGTTTTAAAAGTGCAAGATGATGCAAAATCCTATTGCAAAGCAAAGAGTGGGAATATAATCTATGGCGACAGTGCAATAGCTACAATTGAAAATTTGCCAACAGCATTTAGTTTTGATTATATCGGATATAAAAATGATATGCAAAAACAAGTAAAAGGGAAGTTTGATGGTTTCTTAAAATGTACAAATTCGAGCGATGATTTTGAAATAGAGTATATGGTTGATAATGTTGATCTTAGAAGAGATGATATGATAGGTGGTGGATACATGCAAACCTATTCAAGATTTTTTCTAATCAATCATCAAAAATCTCAAAGTAGTAATCAAAAAACTTGGCAAAACAATAGTAAATACATTAGCTACGAAAAAGATAAATCTATAAAAGAGATTTTGTCTATAGAGAATAATACAACTCCTTGGAGATATGAAAAGGCAATGGGAGCATATAAATATTGTACTTTTAACGGTGGAGTGTGTTTAGTAAAAAATCAGATCACAAAAAATGAGCCGATGAATATTGATGAGTATCTAATCCAAAGAGCAAATGATATGAATAAGAGCCAAATAGAGTGTCAAGAGAAAAGAAAACAAGGTCAGGGGTGCTATATCATGTCTCATCACACTTTCACAGATAATGATACATTTTATTGCAAAAATCAAAAATATACTGAACTAGAGTTTAGCCTAGAGCATCACAATGACTCTATTTTTTATAAAAATAGTTTAGAAAAGTTTTGATAAAATAAAGAATAATGAAATTTGGAGTATTAAATTGCTTCGTTTTGGAGATATAAATGCCATTTTTATTGCTATTGATTGCACTATTTATTTTTACTCTGGTTCGTGGTGAGAATAATGCAGCATTTGTTATTTTGATTATGATTGTAGCCGCTTTACTTGCAACATACTGGAAGCCATTTAGAGACTCTATTAAAGAGTATTTTTAATATAGGAG
>JAGOIF010000046.1:8177-15479 GCA_017995775.1 Aliarcobacter sp. | reverse complement strand
TAGCTTCAAATGTACTAAATAATCCAATTACTGTAAAAGTTGAAAATGAAGAAAAAGTATTAATAAAACAAAAGTTTTATGAAGTTGATAATCATAATAAAACAGCATTAATTCCTGCAATAATTTCGACAAATAAAGCAAAATCAATTTTGATTTTTTGTAATATGAAAATAAAATGTGATGAATTAGCAGATGATTTATATGCTTTAGGATTAGATGTTTTAACTCTACATTCTGATTTAGAGCAAAAACAAAGAGATGAAACAATAATTTTATTTTCAAATAAATCATATCCTATTTTAATAGCAACAGATGTAGCTTCAAGAGGTTTACATATAGATGATGTGGATTTAGTAATAAACTATGATTTGTCTTTAGATGAAAAGATTCATACTCATAGAATTGGAAGAACAGCACGTGCTGGAAAAGGTGGACTTGCTGTTTCTTTATATAATCAAAATGAGATGGATAGAGTTTTTGCTATAAAAGATACTTTTCCTGATATTGAAGAAAATAATATTTCAAATCTTGAAGATGATTTAACATATAAAATAGATTCACCCTTAAGAACTATTTTTATAAATGGTGGGAAAAAACACAAACTTAGAGCTGGAGATATTTTAGGAGCACTAACAGCTGGAATTGGTTTACAAAAAGAAGAGATAGGAAAAATCGATATTTTAGATTTTAGCTCTTATGTGGCAATTAATAAAGAAAAAATTGCATATGTATTAGAAGCTTTATCAAAGGCTAAAATAAAAGGAAAATATTATAGAATTTATGAAAAATAGACATCAATAATAAATTTTTTTTATTTTCTTACAACACAATTAATTTTAATAGGGTATAATTAATAATATTTGAAAAGTGGGGGTGGATAAGTGTTTAAGAATGCATTGTTTTTAAAAATAATATTAATTTTTACCTTACCAGCTTTAGGAATTTTATATTTTAGTTCGGTTTTAGTTTATGATAAAATCGAATCTTTTAATGAAATAGGGGAAATTAGAAATAATATCTCTTACTTAAATAGTACAGAAAAGTTATTGGATTCTTTGCAAAAAGAGAGAGAACTTACATTAAATGAAAAGTTACTTGGTAAAAATAAAAAACTTTTAGAACAACAACGATTACTTACAAATCAATCATTTAATGGTTTTAAAGCTTTTATTTCTTCTTTAGGAATTAATTTTAGTCAAACAAAATTTAAAATAGAAGAAATAGAGAGATTACGAAGCCAAATTGATGAATCAAAATTAGATTTTGACGACATCTTAGAAGAATATAATGATAATATTAAAATATTATTAGACTCTTTATCTTTAATAAAACCCATAAAACTAGCTTTTGATTTCAATAATATTTTTAGAAATGTTGTTCATTTTTTAAATTTTAAAGATGCTGTATATATAGAAAAAATATTAGTAAATACTTTTATAATCAATCACAAAATTAACGATAGACAGTATGCTGTATTTCTTAGAAGTAATTCTGTTCAAGAAATAAACAAAGACTATCTTTTTAATATTGTAAATTTTGATGCAATACAAAGTTACAATTTAAAACTTCAAGAAGAATACTATAGTAATATTTTTCTTATAAGAACAAATATCAAAAATAAAGATTTTCCTTCAATTAATATAGAATTTGAAAAGTGGAAGAATTTATCAGAACAAAACATGAGTTCTTTGGGAAATACTTATAAAAATCTTATATTAACAATTGAAAAATTTGCAATGGATTTTGAAAATGAAGCGGCATTGGAAAAACAAAAAAGTTTGCTTTTTCTATTTGTTAGTTTTAGTACTTTAATTAGCTTACTATTTGTTTTAAGAAATATTATTTTTACAGAACAAAATAGTTTTTACAAGGTTCAAAAACATAAAGAAGTTTATAAACTATTAAATAAAGCAAATAAATTTTTCTTAAAAGTTGACAATAAAGAAAGATTATATTCAAATATTTCTGAGCTTTTATTAGAAAATAATAATATGGTTTTTTGTTTTATATATGATTCAGAAGATAAAGAAATTTTTGCAAAATCTGGACCACTTAAAGATAAATTAAATACTCAAGTTCATAATTATACTGATTTAACAAAAGATAATATTGTTTCGAAAACTATTAAGTGGGAAACAAATATCATAATTAATAGTTTTGAAAAAAAGAATATATCTACTTTTTATGGTGATGCAAAAGAGTTAAATATAAATTCAATGGCATCTTTTCCTATAAAAAAGTTTGATAAAACTATTGGAACTTTTGTTTTATATTCAAAAGAAAACAATTTCTTTGATGATGAGATTGAAATATTATTTGATAAACTAATAAGTGATATTACCCATTGTCTTGAAAAAATAGATTATGAAATAATAAGATTAAATCAAGAAGATGAATTAAGACTTTCATCTTATGCTTTTGAGTCAAGTGAACCTATGATTATTACAAATGAAGCGGGAGAGATAATAAAAGTAAATCAAGCTTTTTGTACAGTTATGGGATATACAAGAGAAGATATTCTTGGAAAAAATCCAAGAATTTTTAAATCAGGTCATCAAGATAAAAAATTTGGTAATGATTTATGGAATGATTTAAGAGTAAAAGGTTTTTGGACGGGTGAAGTTTTCAATAGAAAAGCAAATAATCAAATCCTTCCACTTAGAAGTACAATTACAGCAATAAAAAATAAAGAAGGTAAGATTACTCACTTTTTAGGTCAATATATGGATATTGCAGAACAAAAAGATAAAGAGAAGATTCTTGAATATCAAGCGACGCACGATAACTTAACAGGATTGCCAAACAGATTACTTCTACTTGACAGGATTGAAAGAGCTATTACAAAAGTTGTAAGACATAAAATAGTTGGTGGATTAATCTTTATTGATTTAGATAATTTCAAAGAGGTTAATGATACTTTAGGACATGACGTTGGTGATGCCTTACTTATAATGGTTGCAAAAACAATTGGTGAAGCAATAAGAGAAGAAGATACCCTTGCTAGAATTGGTGGAGATGAGTTTATTATTTTACTTGATAATATAGGAAATGATAAAGATACAGCGAAGCAAAATATATCAAATCTTGCAGAAAAAGTTAAAAATTCATTAAATCAAATCACTCACATAGAAGGGCATAAAAATGTATCAACTCCAAGCATTGGAATTACATTATTTAATGATTCTTCTGTAAGTGTTAAAGATATAATAAAACAAGCTGATACTGCTATGTATGCAGCTAAAAAACAAGGGAAAAATTCAATAGAATTTTTCTAATTAAGAAAACAATAAAAAGCTTATGTTAAAATTCAAAACAAAATAATATAAAAAGGAAAAAAATGAAAAGTGCAAGTGCTAGACATTTATTAGTTGATAGTGAAGAGTTATGTTTACAATTAAAAGAAAGAATTGCAAATGGTGAAAAATTTGAAGATATGGCAAAAGAATATTCTTCTTGTCCATCTGGATCAAATGGTGGAGATTTAGGAACATTTTTCCAAGGTCAAATGGTTCCTGAGTTTGACCAAGTTGTATTTAATGATGAGATAAACGTAGTTCATGGACCTGTAAAAACAGACTTTGGATATCATTTATTAGAGACTACTTCAAGAAGAGACTAATCTTTTAATTTTTAAAGAGTGTGATATTTGTTTAAATCGCACTCTTTTCAACTTCTTCATCCCATAAAATCGACACACCATATTCTTGATCTGTGATTACATATTTAAAATATTCAGATGTACCTTTTCTTCCATGAAGTCTGATTACTGTTTGTCCTTCTTCTAAAAGTGTTTTCATTTCATATTTTGAAAAGCTTCTTTTATTCCATCTTAAAAATACATTTGAATACACTCTAAATGTACAAGTTGAATCAGATGTAAAAACAAATTGTTCACTATCGTCATACTCTTTTTTTGCATTTTCACAAGTATACAAAGATACTTTTTTACCATTTGCTGTACTTTTTATTAAAATAACATCACCTTTACAATAAGGACATTTTCCTAATACCATTTTAAAACTCCCAAATTTTATAAAAGTATTTTACAGAAAATTTTCAAAGAATCAAAAAAATATCTCAATTTGTAATATTTATGGAGCAAGTCTGCTAATAGTCCATGAACCATCTTTTTGTAATTCATATAAAAATCTATCATGAAGTCTATCTTGACCACCTTGCCAAAACTCTATTTTTGTAGGTTTTATTGCATATCCACCCCAAAATGATGGAAAAGGAATTTCACCTTTTACAAATTTTCTTTTTATTTCATCAAACTTTTGTTCTAGTAAACTTCTTGAACTAATAATCTCACTCTGATGGGAAACCCAAGCTCCTAATTGGCTACCTTTTGGACGTGAAAGAAAATATTTTAATGAATCACCCGTTGGAATTTTTTCTATGCTTCCTTCAATTTTAACTTGTCTTTCAAGTTCTAACCAAGCAAAAAGTGCTGCTGCTTTTGGGTTTTCTTCTATTTGTTTTGCTTTTGTACTTTTATAGTTTGTAAAAAATACAAAACCTTTTTCATCAAATATTTTAAGTAATACAGTTCTAATACTTGGCATCATATCATTTCCAACGGTTGCTAAACTAAAAGCATTTGGTTCTAATAATTGTTCATTTATTGCATCATTAAACCATATTTCAAACTGTTTTAAAGGGTTTTTATCTAAATCTTTAACATCTAAACCTTTTGTTGTGTATTTAACTCTTAAATGACCTATATCCAAAATATATCCTTTATATTCAATAATTTATATTTTAACTAAAAATGGCTATTTTTCATTCCTTTGAAATGTTAAATGATGGGGTTTAAAATAAGAATTTGTAAAAAATTTAAATTTAATATGTTATGTGAGTGTTAAAGCAGTAGCTTAATTAGTAAGTAGTATTTAAAGTTTAGGAAAAATTCCTAAACTTTTGAAAGTCTTTTCAATGATTTAATCATTCCAATTGCAGTTTCTTCATTTAAAGGTTTTTCATAAGTAGTTAGAATCTCTCTAGCTAAAATATTTGCACCTAAATGTTGAAATTGGATTCTCATAGCTTGAAGACCTTTTGCTCCGCCACCACCACTGTGTGTTGCTAGTCCTACGATTTTCTCATTAAAAGCATCTCTCCAGTCTTTTGTAGCTCTTGAAGTCCATGCCATTGCATTATTTAATACAGGAGGCATTACCCCATTGTATTCAGGTGCTACGATGATAAATGCTTTTAATTCTAATATTTTTGTTGCTAAATCTAATACAGTTTCAGGAATTCCATTTTCTTCTTCTTCAACAGTACTATAAAGTGGCAATCTTAAATCAACTAAGTTGATTAATTCTACTTCACAACCTTCTTTTAACGCTAATTCTTGTAGTTTTAATCCTAATTTTTGATTGTTATTAGAACTAGCAATTAATATTCCGATTTTTGTCATAAATGTCCTTATAAATTTTATAAAGATAGATTATATCTAAGGAATACTTTTATCTGATATAACTTAAAAATAATAAATATTATTGAAATAATAATAAAAATATCTTAGTATATTTTATTCCCTAAAAATATTGCTATAATTGTTCTTATATTATTCCAAAAAAAAGTAAACAAAATGAAAATCTCAAAAGAAGAAAAAATACTAAAAATAATAAAGTTCTCACCTTCTATTTTTGTACTGATTATTTCAATAATAGTTGTTATGTTTTTATATTTTGAGAATAAAAAAACTTTTGATATTCAAAAAAAAGAAGTTGAAGAAAAATATATAGAAAAAAATAAATCATTTGTAAAAGAAGAAGTTAATAGAGTTTATTCATATATTAAGTATCTTCAAGAAAATACCGAAAAAGAATTAAAAAATAATGTTAAAAGTAGGGTTTATGAAGCCCATTCAATAGCAAGTAGTATTTTTGAACAGTATAAAAATGTAAAGACAAAAGCAGAAATATTTGAATTAATAAAAGTAGCTCTAAAAGATATAAGATTTAATGAAGGAAGAGGCTATTTCTTTATGGACGATATTCATGGAAATAAATTATTTCATCCAGTAGATACTTCAATTGAGGGTAAAAACTTTCTAACATATACAGATGCAAAAGGTTATAAACTTTTTGAAACGATTGTAAATACTATAAAAGATAAGACTGAACGATTTGATGAGTATTATTGGTATAAACCAAATACAAATAAAGAAGTTGGAAGAAAAATTTCATTTTATAAATATTTTGAGCCATTAAATATTGCAATTGGAACAGGGGAATATTTTGATGATTTTGAAAAAACAATAAAAGCAAAAGCTTTAGAATATATAAACCTAGTAAAATTTGGTAAAGCTGGATATATATTTGCTTTACAATATGATGGAACCTATTTAAGTCATATAAAAAAAGAGTATATAGGAAAAAGCCATATAGAAAATAAAGAGGTAAAAGGTGCAGAAAAAATCTTTGCGGATATGTTATATATTGCTAACAATAAAGATGATTTTTACTCTTATACACAAAAAAAACCATATACAGATAATTTAACAAAAAAGATTAGTTATGTACAAGGAATAAAAGAGTGGAGTTGGATTATAGGTAGTGGCTTTTATGAAGATGATGTAAATTCTGAAATTGCAGAAATAAAGAAAAAATTAGATGAAAAATATGAAAATTATATAAAAAATATTTTATTAATTGGATTTGTTTTAGTAATTTCACTTTTGTTTATATCAAAATATTTATCTCAATATTTAGAAAATAAACTTAATCAATATAAAAAAGAATTAAATAAAAATCAAACGATTCTGCATCAACAATCAAAAATGGCGGCAATGGGTGAAATGATAGGTAATATCGCTCATCAATGGAGACAGCCATTATCAACAATCACAACAGCTTCAAGTGGGATGGTTTTACAAAAAGAAATGGGAATATTAACAGATGAGTTTTTTTATGAAGCTTCTGAAAAGATAAATAAATCAGCACAATATTTATCTAAAACAATTGATGATTTTAGAAACTTTTTTAGTCCAAATAAAGAAAAAAGAAAATTCTCACTTCAAAATACTCTTAATTTAACTTTAGATTTAATTTCTACACAATTTAGAGAAAAAGAGATAGTAGTTATAAAAAATATTGAAGACTTTGAATTATTTAGTTATGAAAATGAGTTGATTCAAGCTTTAATAAATATATTAAATAATTCAAGGGATGAATTAATTAAAAAATCTTCTAATGAAGAAAAATATATATTTATAGATGTTTATAAAGATAGTGAAAATGAAATATATATTGTAATAAAAGATAATGCTGGAGGAATAAATAAAGAGTTCAT
>JAGOIF010000046.1:0-8077 GCA_017995775.1 Aliarcobacter sp. | reverse complement strand
GGGGATTTATATAACAGTGGTGCGAATGGTGAGAATCGAACTCACACTCCGAAACCGGAACGGGATTTTAAGTCCCGCGCGTCTACCTATTCCGCCACACTCGCACATGTGTATATTAAATATTTCAAAAGAAATGGTGGCTCGAGACAGAATCGAACTGTCGACACAAGGATTTTCAATCCTTTGCTCTACCGACTGAGCTATCGGGCCATTATTACTTTTGATTAAAAAGTGGTGGTGAGAGAAGGATTCGAACCTTCGAAGCCGTAGGCGGCGGATTTACAGTCCACAGGATTTGACCACTCTCCAACCTCACCACAATGAAAAAGTACTTAAATTAATTTGGATGGGGTACTAGGATTCGAACCTAGGAATGACTGCACCAAAAGCAGTTGCCTTACCACTTGGCGATACCCCAATAATTTAAGTGGATGGAATTATAATCATTTGTTTATTAAAGTTAGCTAAAATTATAAGCTAACTTCAAAAATTTTTAAAAATTGTATGCTAAATTAATTTTAGTTGCTTTTTCTTCTTCATTATGAGAGATGAAAATTGAAGTATTATTGTTTAAATAGTTCGATAATAAGGCTCCTGTAAGTGCACCAGCTATATTAAATGCCATATCTTCATTTGAAAACTTATCATCTGTTAATTCTTTTATTAATCCAGGTGTTGAACCTAAAATTGTTGCATAAGATACTCTTTCTATGTCATTTAAGCTTGTAAAGTTCTTATGAATCAATGTTTCACTTGTAAATCCAAAAACTGCAGAGAATCCATAATGTTTCGCAGAATTAGAATCAGCAGCATTTGCTCCAACTATTCCTAAGATGCAAGTTGCTAATACTATTTTTTTTAATTTCATATTTAATCCCTAGTGTTTTTTATTTAAATTTCATATAATAATACAAAGATTTATTTTTAATATAGCTTTACTAATAAAAAAATATTTATGGTAAGATACTTTAAAAGCAAAAAATCATTTGATAAAAAGAGTATGAATCATGTTTATGGAACATTTAGCATTAACTTATAAATGTCATAGTTCAATAGGAAACAGTTTAGATTTAAAAGTTATGCTAAAAGAAGTTTTAATAACTTTTGTTGAAGATACAAATGCTAAAGATGGGTTTTTCTTTCTTTTAGATGAACAAAATAAATCTTATTTGTATTTATCATATCTTGAAGATAATAAATTAAATGAAGATATTAGAATAATTTTAGAATCAAATATCAAAGGATTATTATTTACCAAAATAATCGATTTTGATGATGATAAAAAACTTTTAATAATTCCTTTGAACAAAGGTGTTTTTATTATTTTATATGAAGATATTGATAAAAATTTTGAATATATACTTTCAATGTTTCAAGATTTAATTGTAAAATTAAATATAAGTATTGATGCTTGTTTAAATGTTCAAAAAATGAGAAATAAAAACAATATACTAAATCATCTAACAAATGAGTTAAAAGAACAACAAAAAAAATTAATAGAATCAGACATTTATAAAACAAATTTTCTTGCAAATATGTCCCATGAATTAAAAACTCCCTTAAATTCCATTATTGTAATCTCATCAATAATGTCAAAGAATAAAAATCAAAAATTAGATGAAGAACAGTTAAGAAATATGAAAATTATCAATAATTGTGGAAATGATTTACTTCTTTTAATAAATGATATTTTAGATATTTCAAAAATAGAAGCGGGTGAAATTTCTATTAATTTAAGCAAAATTAATATAATTGATTTGATAAAAGAATTAGTTGAAGAGATTACTCCCATAACAAACGAAAAAGAACTTCTTTTAGAATTTGAATATTTTATTGATGAAATAATACTTTTAAGTGATTATCAAAGAATAAAACAGATTCTAAAAAATCTATTAAGCAATGCTATTAAGTTTACTAAAAAAGGAAAGGTCAGTATTGTCGTTGTTGAAAATACAAATGATATTACTATAAAAATCATTGATGAAGGTATTGGAATAGCAGCTGATAAATTAAATCATATTTTTGAAAGATTTAAACAAGCAGATGGAAGTACAACTAGAAAATATGGGGGAACAGGTCTTGGTTTAGCAATTTCAAAAGAGTTAGCTATATTGCTAGGCGCTGATATAAAAGCATCCTCTTTTTTAGAAAAAGGTAGTACTTTTGAATTGATTTTGCCTAAAAAAACAAATATTAAAAATATTTCTGATGATAAGGTGACGATTTCTTTAAAAGATGAAAATACTATTATTGAAGATATTATTCTTTTTGATATGGAAAATTTTAATATTGAAGAAAAAAAAGAGATAAAAGAAAAAAATATACTACTTATAAACAGTGATTATGAGTTTTTCTTTCCTTTTGCTGTTTCTTTAAAAAAAGAGAATATGAAAATATCTTATTTTAAATCCATTGAAGAATTTTATGAAAAAACAGATCAAGAATATGATTTAGTAGTTTTAGATGATAAAAATATGGAAGAAAATATAGATGATTTTATTAATTATTGTAAAAATAAAGAGATTAAATTAAGTATTCTTTCCTTTGAAAAAATAGAAAACGAGATTTATATAGATAAAACTTTAAAGAAAACAGAATTATTAAATAAAATTTTAGAAAAAGTGGAACAATAAAATGGAAAAATTCACTCTTTTATTAGTTGATGATGTAGAAGAAAATATCTATTCATTAAAAATGATGATTGAAGATAGCTTCGATGTTAATATTTTTTCTGCTTTAAGTGCGCAAGAGGGAATGAAAATATTAATGAATGAAAATATTGATTTAATATTAACAGATGTGCAAATGCCTGAAATTGATGGCTTTGAATTTGTTGAATATTTAAAAAATATTGAACGTACAAAAAATATTCCTGTTATTTTTATTACGGGGATTTATGATAAAGATGAGTTTAAAACCAAAGGTTATAGTTTAGGTGCAGTTGAATATATTACAAAGCCTATTCATGATGCTTTGTTGAACTCAAAATTAAAAATTTATATAGATATTTTTGAAAGAAGAAAGAAAAATGAACATTTAATTGCCACAAAGGATAAGATTTTAATACATCAATCAAAAATGGCTACAATGGGTGAAATGATAGGTGTAATCGCCCATCAATTAAAACAACCACTAAATATACTATCTTTGTACTGCAACGATGTAAAGGCATCTTATATTGATAATGAAATAGATGATGATTTTATAGAGAAATTTTCAAAAAATACAAATGAACAAATTAGTTTTTTAAGTGAAACAATAGATGGCTTTAGAGATTTTTTTGATCCAAATAAGCAAAAAATAGAATTTAATATTAAAAATGCGATTAATAGATCAATAAAATTATTAGGAAATCAATTCGAACCAAATAAAATAAAATTATCTCTAGATTTACAAGATGAAAAGGTTTATGGTAATGAAATAGAATTAGAACAAGTTATTTTAAATATTTTAAATAATGCAATAGAGGCTTTAAAAGATAAAGATATTTTAGACAAACAGATTAACATAACTGTTTTTTCTAAACAATCCTATGCGATATTAATTATTGAAGATAATGCAGGTGGAGTTAAAATAGATGATTTAGAAAAACTATTTGATCCATATTACACAACAAAAGCGACAGGTACGGGAACTGGTTTATATATGGTGAAATTAGTGATAAAAAATAGTTTTTCTGGAGATTTAAAGTTAAGTAATACACAAAAAGGGCTGCGCTATGTTATAGCACTTCCTCAGAAAAAAATATTATGAATCTTGAGTTAAATCTTTTATTTTAGATTCCAAAGATTTTATAACATCTCTTAAGTTATTTATTTCTTTCATTTTTTGTTCATTTGTTTTTGTAAGAAGTTCTAACTCTTTTTTTGTTGCTTCTATTTCTAAAATAGCATTTTTATTTTTTTCAATTAGATTTGCTTTTTCTTGTTTTAAAAATGCAATATTCTTTGAAAAATCTTCAACTTCTTTACTTTTTACACTCATATGTCCTGAATATTTTTCATCCACATTATGCATTTGAAGCTCATAATGATCCAGTTGTCTTTGTCTGTTTACTGTTTTCATCTTTTGATCTTCAAGCTCTTTTACAAGCCTTGGGATGTATGCTTCTAATTGTTGATTACTTTGGCTTAACTCTTCGATTAATTTTTTATATGAGTGCTCTTTTTTATTGAATTCTTGGATACTTTTTAATACTTTTTTTTGAAATTCTCTTTTTTCTAAGCTTTCTTTTGTTGTTGAAAAACCAATTGTTATATATTCTGCTTTTGAATCTTTTACGACTTTAAAAACTGTATTTTTAAGATAAAAAGCCTCTTTGTTTTTTGATATAAATTTAGTATTTCCATTCCAAATTTCATTTTTTCTTATGATTTCCCATGTTTTTTCTATGGATTCTTTTGAAACATCTGGATGAATTAGCTCAGAAAAATTTAGATTTTCAAATTCTTCTTTTGAGTATTCTGATATTTCTAAAAGGCTTTTATTTGCAAATAAGATTTTCCCATCATCATTCATCTTAAATATTGAAGCCACGGTATCTACGGCTTCAAGATAGTTTTCTAATTCTTCTTTTTTTTCGTTTAATTCATTGCTAATAAATTTCTTTTCACATGCATCTGCAATTTTCTTTAAAAGAACATCTGTTTGAATAGGTTTTATTATGTAGTTTGTAACATTTAAATCAATGGCTCTTAGAATATTACTTGTTTCACTTCTAGCGGTTACAAAAATAGCAGGAACAAAATTGTCAATTTTCCTAATATTTTCTAACATATCAAGACCATTTACAATAGGCATATTTATATCTGAAATTATTAAATCGATTTTATCAGAAGAAAGACTTGCCCGTTCAAATTTTTCATAAGCTTCTAATCCGTTTGAAGCGGTTATAACATTTTTGAACATTTTAGAAAGTACCTTAGCTAGGATTTCCCTAGCTACTTCTTCATCTTCTACAAAAAGTACAGTTTGAGATTTTAGGTATTTGAGGTCAAACATAATTTTTACTCGTAAAACATCGGTGAGGGAGGGAATTCTTCAAAAGCTTTTTTAATTGATGCAATTATTGGATTTTTATATTTATGATTTTGTACTGGATTTGAAAATTGTAGATAATCAACAGCACCTTGTTGTGTTTTTTCTTTTTTATAAACATAAACTACTTTTTTCCCAAGTTTCATACTATTTTCATAAATACTTTTTGCATAATCATTTATATATGGGAACTCTTTTTCTTTTATTTTATCTCCCCAGCAAAAGAATACAAATTTACCATTTGGAATGAAATTTGCTGCATCTACATACATAATATCTCTATCAAATTGTGTTGTTTGAAAAGAGTTATAACTTTCTAAATCGTTATTGAATTTTTCTAGTAAAACAGGAATATCAATATTTTTTTCAATTAAATTAAATAAGTTTTTGATTTCTACAATTTTTCCTTTGCACTGATCTCTCATTGCATGTTTAAAAATAGTGATATATGATTCACCTTTTAATTCAATCATTTTTCCAAAATCATCAAAGTTTTGTTCAAGTAAATATTTATTTGAATCAAAACCGACAGGTGTAACAAGAGGGTTATATAAAAATACAGTTCCTATGATATTTTTTTTTCTATCTTTTGCTGTTTTAATTTTTTCTTTTAAATCTTTAGATGTTATAATTTCATCTTCTTCATTAAAATACATATAGCTTTGTGTTAAAAATATCTCATCATATTTAGTTTCTATTATCCCAAAATACTGCATTTAATTCCCTTGTTTATTTCTTATTAAATTTTATCAAATAAATTTAAATATTTTGCTTATATTTATTTTTTTATTTTTTGATATGTTCGTAAATTTGCACATTCATTAATAAGTTCTTTGTAATATTTTGTGTTTGAATAATCTTTTTTCAAATTATCAAAATACTTTCCATAATTGTTTTTTATAAATTTTTCGTAAGCTTCTGTGTTGTACCAAGATCTTTCAAGGTCATATCTAAATGCTCCTTTTTCTAAATAATCCTCAGCTTTTGTTGTATATTTTATATCAAAAAGAGATAATTCAGCTTTTGCAAGCATATAAGTTATTTTAGCTTTAAACTCTTTTTCTGTTGATTCATTTAGTGCAATTGTGTAGTGTTTTATAGCTAAGTTTATTTTTTCTTTTTGTAAATCATAATCAGTAAATGAATAAACACTTCTGTAAACCGTTGTTAGGATATTTGAATTTCCAAAATAACTAATATTATATAAGGCATTTGCAAAAAGATAGTTATCCATCACGCTTTTTGGATTTTTTTCTAGCTCTTTTTTTATAACAATAGTTTTTTCTAAAAACTCTTTTATGCTCATTTGATTTTCTTTTCCATTTCTATTGTTTCCTTTAATAGATGCATTAAATGGATTGAATTTAACTTTTTCATTTAAAATTGATGAGTTTAGATTTAAAGCATCTTCGAATTTTAGATTATTTATTAGAAGTTTTGTTTTTGCAATTTGTAATCTTTCATCTAAAACAAATTTACCGTTTTCTTTTTTTAGCATTTGTTGTTGTAAATATTTTGATGCAAAATGTTCTTTGATTTTTGAATCTTTTGGACTTTCCATAAATAATCTAAATCTTTCTAATAAAGATAAATCAAAAATAGATTCATCTAAATAATTGATATGATTTGCTAAAAAGGCATTGAACTTTTCACCTTGATTTGTATAAAGTTTTTCTAAAATCACAAAAGTATAATCATGAATAGAACTTGAATTTGTCTCATTTTTAGTTAAAGTTATCATCTTTTCATAGATATCATTTTCAGTTTTTGCATCTATTTTTTCTAATTTTTCAAGATATAGAATATATGCTAAGATTTGAACTTCATGGGAGTTTGGATGTTTTTTAAGTAAATCATTTGTGATTTTAAAACTCTCATCATAGTTTTTTTCATATAAATTAAAATAAGCAAGACTTAAATCTACTAAATACATATCATCTTTTTTTACAGTTTGTAAAAATTCAATATATTTTTTATATGGGAAAGTTATCTCATAATCAGAGTATCTATCAAAAAAATGTTGCGTATTTAAAAGCTCTCTAAATAAAGTAAAATCAAACCATTTTGAGTTTTTATCTAATGCATAAATATTTTTTAGCTCTTCTAGGATATTGCTATTTGCATTTAGTGATCTAAGGGCAAAGAATTTTGTTTTTTCTTCATTTGAACTTGCTAGATTTAAAAGCTCATTCCATTGTGCATCGGTTTTAATATGAAAAAAATTATAGTAACTTAAATGAAAATTTACACTATTCTTATCAAATAGCTTTGTGAATTCATAAACACCATTTACAACTTTCCCATTTTTAACTAAAGCTCCTGCATATAGTCCTTGAATCCAATCTTTTATGATTTTATTATCACTGTTTTCTAGTAAATATTTATATTTTTCATACACTTGTAAAGGATTGTCTTTTTTATAATGTGCAAGTCTTAGGGCTAAATAAAAGTATCTAAGTTTTAATGATGGTGAGTTTACTGTATCTATTTTTTGAAAAATTTCATTTAAGATAAGCTTATAATTTCCAAGAGCTTTTTTCTCTTCATCACTCATAAAATAATCATAAGTCACATGATTTTCTTGACGTGCTACAATATCTATATAATCTCTTACATCTTTATCTTTTAATTGATCAAGATTTGCTCTTTTATATAAAAAATCTTCGATTTGACTTAGAGTATAAGCATCTTTTAGCTCTTTTTTCCACTCTTTTAGATTTTCTTGTTTATTTTTTTCTTCATAAGCCCAAACAACAGTATTATAAACGCTAGCTTGGTTTATCTCTTCTGATATATTTGAAAAAGGTAAATCTCTATTTTCTAAAAACACAAAATCTTTATGGTTATAATCCCAACCATCAGCACAAGCAAGTAGGGATAGCTTTATAAAAAGCCACAAAAAAAGAACTCTAAAAATCATATATTTCCTTTTATTAAGTTTTCTAAATCATATTTTTCTTTATATTTTAGCGTATAAAAAATTACTTCATCAAATCTATTTTTAGATAACTTTAAAAAATCATCTAAAGCAATCTTTATT
>JAGOIF010000135.1 GCA_017995775.1 Aliarcobacter sp. | reverse complement strand
ATAGTCCACTATCGAACTGCCTTTTAAGCTCTCTTAAACTCCAACTGTTTTCTATTGATTCTATTTCATAAAAATTTCTTTCATTTATATTTTCAATTCTTGTTAAGAAAATATAGTGTGACCAACTTAACTCAAATTTCCGAGACACTGTCTCCGATTTTTGAAATGCTAAATAAAATCGTCTCATATTTTCCAAATTATCAACAGAAAAACCTTTGCCAAATTCATTAATAAGTTGTACAGATAGAAGCTTTAATAGTGATTTTCCGTATTCTGCTCTACTTTCTCCACCTTGTTCCTCTTCTACTATTCTTTTACCTATTTGGAAATAGGTTTGTGTCATAGTAGTATTTATAGTTTGATAAACTCTATTTTTTGCACTATAAAGTAACTCTTTGATTTCTTGATAAATATTATTGTTTGTTAGATTCATTTTCAAATCCTAAAATTTTTAAAGCTTTTTTATAATTTTCTTCATCTCCATAAAAATACTCTTCAAGTAGTGGTTTTATTTTATACTCTTTTACAAACTCTAAATCCATGTTTTGCATAAAATAACTATGCCCAAGTTTATAATCTTCTCCTAGATTTTTTCCTATAAATTCATTTAAAGTTATAAACAACTCTTTTGCAATATCTGGAACTAAATCAATATTTGGTTTCATCTTTAAAAATGTAAATCTTCGTCTTAAAGCTATATCAATAGTTGCAATAGATTTATCTGTACTATTCATAGTAGCTATGATATATAAATTAGATGGAATTTTAAACTTCTCTTTTGAATATGGAAGTGTAACTTCATAAGCATCTCTTTTGTCTTCTTCTATAAGAGTAATCAATTCTCCAAAGATTTTAGAGATATTTCCTCTATTTATTTCATCTATTACAATATAGAAATTTTTTTGTTCTACATTGTTTATTTCTTTATCATTTATTTTTATATCTTTTGAATTTAAAATTATTTCGCTAAAAACTTTATAATAATAAGTTGCATGTTGATTTGCTAAAGAATTGATAGTTTCAAGTTTTTTTATATCTTGTCTTGAAGAAACTTTATTTTTTTCAAACTCAAATAAATCTTCAAATTTCATTCGTAAATCATATTTATATGTGGGATTTTCTTTTCTTATGTTATATCTAAAGGCATCACTATCAATGCTACTTATATAAGCTGCATCTGTTATTTCATAATAACCTTTTTTTTCTAGTTCTATTTCAAGCTTTTCTATGAAACTATCCAATTTTTGCCTAAATGTTATTTCTTCTTTTACTTGAATTTTTTCTTTTTGTGATTCTTCTAAATTTTCTCTTGCTTTATCTGCAATTCTTTTAAAAACACCACCTTTTTTATCTAATTCAATATCTCCATTTTCATTTGGTCTAAATCCTTCAATAAAATCTTCATAAGAATAACTTTGATGAAAAGTTACAAACTCTATTCTTTTTTCATTTTTAATCGTTTCAAAAATTGAATTATCAAAATCATTTGTAGTTTCATTTTTAGAAATAGTGTGAAAAATAGTTCTTTCACTTTCACCATTTTCAATCATAGTAATTAATCTTTTATAATTATGAGTTTTACCAACACCTGGAGCACCATAAAGCATTATATTTTTTGTTTTCATAGTTATTACTTTATTCGTATCAATATTAAAATCTTCTTTTTTTTCTTCATTCCAAATATCTTTGAATTTATCCGAATATATTATGTATGACAATAATAAACCCATATTATCATCATTATTTAACTTTATATCTTTAAAAATATCCTTAAAATAATTTTTTATATCTTCAAAATATTTATCTGGATTATATTCATTTTTTAATAATTTCTTTGATGTCTCCCTTCGATGTTCTTCTGATAATTGTGTTAAATTCATTTTTGGATTTTGAATATATAAAATTGCATTTTTTACACTATCTGAAGATAATTTAGTAATATCCTTTGTCAACTTGTAGACGATAAGGTTTTTAGTCCAAATATTTTGTCTTACATTAGCTTTTGCAATAACTCTCTTATCATCATAAGGATTCCAAATATTTTTGTTATATCCATTTGCATCAAAAATTGAAATCATTTTTCCAATTAATTGCAATATATCTTTATATTTATAATCTTGTTCTATTAATTCTTTAAAAGAGAAAGGTCTCTTATTTTCTACAATATTTAATAGTTCATTTAATTCCCTATCTGATATATCAAATCTCATGTAACTTTGAAAATAATCTTTGAGCTTTTGATAAAAAAATTCTTTACTTTCAATAATTTTTTTTATCATTTCATCATTTAGTAACATATTTCTATTCATACAATTTCTCCTATTCGATTTCTAATTTCATAAATATATTCATTAAAACTATCTTTATCATAATTTAAATCTATTGTTCGTATTTTTAACTCTACTTTATTATTATCTTTTCCTAAAACTAAATCATATATGACATCTTTTTCATCTTTTGGATATAAAAGCATTACATTTTTAACTCCATAATTTATTCCATAAGCAAAAGCTTGAAGTTTATCACTTTGTTTTATATCTTCTATTGATTTAATTCTTTTATATTTTGTATCTATTATTTGATTTTTTAGTATTATATCTGGCTTTAAAGTTAAAGCTCCAAAATTATCTTGATTTTGTATTTTTGCATCATAATCTAAGCTTTTTACAATTCTAGCCATAAACTTCTCAAACAACACATTCATATCAAATAAAAATGCAAATGATTTTTTATCTTTATGAAATAGTGGGATAGATTGTCTCAAAAGTAAAAGAGCTATTTCAAAACTTGTTTTAAAACGCACGTTTAGTCTATTAAAATTTATAGTTTCAACTCTATTTATATCTACTGACTTATATTCAATCTCATCAAAAATTAATTCACACTGTTTTAGAAGTTTCTTATCATTTACAAACTTTTGAAGATATTTTATAGCATATAAAAAAAATTGATTTAAACTATTATTTTCACTAAATTCATCATATTCGCAATAGATTTTGTTTTTTGTAAAATTATATTTTAGATTTTCATTTATTAGATATTTTCCTTTTAGAACTGGAAGATTATCTTGTTTAGTTAAATACTCTTTATATAAACCTTTCTTTAATTCATTTAAAAGATTTATTGCAAACATTTGTACAAATACTTCTAAAATAGTATGTTCTTGATTTGCACAATTTGCTATTTGCTCATTTGATAGTTTTACATCATAAGCATACATCAACATATAAATAAATATATTTAGATTTTGTTTAGCATCTTTTTCATCATTGTGATTTGCAATTTTAGGCAAGATATAAAAATCTTGATTATTAAAATTTAAAATCCCACAATATTGTCTAGCTTTTAGAGTTTTCCAATCAAGTTTAAAATATTGATGAAGAGAAGAATTATCTATAATATATGTTCTTAATTCTTTATTGTTTTCTTCTTTTATCTCTTCATATTCATATATTGTATTTTGCATTTACTATTTTACAACAAATTCCCATATTTATAATAAGCACTACAAGCACCCTCACTACTTACCATACAAGAACCAATAGGATTTGTTGGAGTACATACAGTTCCAAAGATTTTGCAATCAGTTGGTTTTGCAATACCTTTTAAAATCTCAGGACATTTACAAGCTTTATTCTCTTTTACTTCTTGTGTTGGTAATATATCTTTATAAACTATTTTTGCATTATATTTATCAAACTCATCTTTTAACTCATAACCACTATTTTCAACTTCTCCAATTCCTCTAAATTTAAAAGGAACTTTTTTGAAGTATTTATTTATAAGTTCTTGAGCTTTTAGATTTCCCTCATAAGATACAACTCTTTTATACTCTATTTCTAAATTGGCTCTTTTTTCTTTGAACTGTTTTACTATCATTGAAATACTTTGCATAACATCAACTGGTTCAAAGCCACTTACAACAACTGGTTTATTATAGCTCAAAGGAAACTCTTCATATATTTTACTTCCACTTATAACACTTACATGTGATGGTCCTAAAAAAGCATCGATTTTACAGTTTTCATCTTGTACTAAAACTTGCATTACTTCTGGAACTGTTATATGATTTATATGAAACAGAATATTTTTAATATCTTGTTTTATTACTTGCTCCATTAAAGTACAAGTCATTGGAGTTGTTGTTTCAAATCCTATTGCAAAAAAGACTACTATTTTATCTTTGTTCTCATCTGCTATTTTTAAACAATCCATAGGAGAATAGACAAATCTTACATCAGCACCTTCACTTCTTGCTTTTTGTAAACTTCCTTTACTTCCTGGAACTTTTATCATATCTCCTAAAGTTACAAGTATTACATCTTTTTGTAAACTCAACTCATAAGCACTATCAATTCTATCTTTTGGCATAACACAAACAGGACAACCAGGTCCATGAATAAAATTTATTTTTTTATTCAAAAGTTGTGGTATTCCATACTTCATAATAGTGTGAGTATGTCCTCCGCATACTTCCATGATATTTACAGTTCCATCATAATCTTTTAAATCTTCATCAATGATTTGCTTAAATGCTTTTATAGTTTTAGCATCACGAAAGCCATCATATAAATCTTTTAGTTGTAGTTCTTTTTCCATATTATATTACTTTATCTATTTGCACAGTTTTGGGCTTCTTCAATAGCTGCTAAGCGGTCATCTTCTTCCATCTTATCTATAATCTCTTGATAAACTTTTAGAGATTCTAAAGCATCCTCTTCATCTATTTTATTCATAGCAAAACCTATATGAATTAAAACATAATCTCCTACTTTTACCTCTTGGTCTATTAAATCTAAACTAGCACTTCTTTCTACTCCCATAGTATCAACTACGCAAGTAT
>JAGOIF010000134.1:2552-4919 GCA_017995775.1 Aliarcobacter sp. | reverse complement strand
TGGACATCTGGTAATTGCTAGCATTCATGCAAATAGTGCTGTTGAGACGATTCTACGGCTTGTAGATTTACAAGCTGACCCATTTTTAATCTCTAGTACTTTAAAACTTGTAATGGCTCAAAGATTGGTTTTGAATTATTGTAAATTTTGTGGTTCAGTTGGATGTCAAAAGTGCAACTATACAAAATATTATGATAGGTCAACAATTGCTGAAGTTTTAAAAGTCGATGAAAAAATATCTTCAATGATATTTAAAAAATCTGATATAAATGAACTAAAAACTTATCTTGAAAATATTAATTTTAAAACAATTTTAGATGATGGAAAACAAAAAGTAGAACAAAATCAAACTTCTTTAGATGAAGTTTATAAAGTTGCATGTTTTTGATGAAAAAATATAAGATTAAATATCAAGATAAAAATGAAATAAAAGAGCTAATTCTTGAAACATCAAATCTTTCAAATGAGAAAATTCCTACAAATATAATAGAGATAAAAGAGTATAAAAACTATTTTCATATTGAATTTTTCAGGAAAAAAAGAATTAATGACAAAAAAATAAATCTACTTTTTTATGAATTAAATCTAATGTTACAAGCAAATATAAATCTTAGTGATGCTATTGATATTTTGATTAAAAATAAAAAAGATAAAAATATTATTGATTTTTTAGAAGTTTTGAAATATAGTTTTTCAAATGCAAAATCAATAGAAGAAAATCTAAACGATTTTAAAATAAATAGTTTAATAATTGCCTTTTTAAAAATATCTCAAGAAAATGGGAATATTGCTTTAAATATCAAAGCTTTAAGTAATTTATTACTTGAAAATTATGAGATTAAAAGAAATTTTATTAAAGCTATTTCATATCCTATAATTTTAATTATAAGTTTTATTTTGTCTTTAATATCAATTTTCTTTTTTGTTATTCCAAAGTTTCAAATGATTTTTTCTCAAACAACTCAAGAACTTCCATTTGCAACCAAAATGTTACTAAAAACACAGTATGTTTTTGAGAATTATTTTTCATGGATATTTTTACTTTTATTTTTTGTAAGTATCTTTTTTTTCTATTTATATCGTGAAAATAGGGCTTTTAACTATTTTTGTGATAAGTTTTTAATTACAAAGATATTTTTAATAAAAGATATATATCTAAATATGCAACTTTATAAATTATTTTTGCTAATGGATATTATGTTGAAATCAAATTATGAATTTCATAAAGCTTTCATTTCTTCAAAAATTTTATTAAAAAACAAATATCTATTGGATAAAATGCGTCTAATTGATAACTTATTACAAAATGGAAAAAGTATCAATTACTCTTTTTTTAAAACGCAAATATTTGATGATATTGTTTTGAATCTAATAAATACCGGAGAAGTTTCAAACTCTTTGGCTATAACAATAGATGAAATAAAAAAGATTTATAAAAATAGATTTAATGATAAAATGAATTTATTAGTATCACTAATACAACCCATATTTCTAATAATTATTATGGGTTTAATACTTTGGATTGTATTAGCGATTTTTATGCCCATATGGGATATGGGAAATATGATAAAAGTTTGAAAGGAGTTACTTTGATTAACTGTTATGTCAAAATAGGAAATAAACTCAATGTTCTTGAAGGTATTGAAGCCCTTGAAAATAATGATGATAAAAGCAGTGTAATTTGGATAGATATGCTTCTTCCAACAATTGAAGAAATTCGTGCTGTTGAAAATATGTTTGATATGCATTTTCCTACAAAACAAGAGAGTGAAGAAATCGAGCTGAGTTCTAGATATTGGGAAGAAAATAATAGAATTGAAATAAATAGTTACTTCTTGATAAATGATGCTAAATCTGCATTCAATGAAACCGTATCTTTTATCTTACAAGGTTCACTTTTAATTTCTGTTAGATATAAAAAATTACAAAGTTTTAATACTTTTACAAAAAAACTTTTGATTTCTCCCCGAGAATTTAAAACAGGATATTCTATTTTTTGTCAAATTATAGATATTAGAATTGATGCTGATGCTGATACAATAGAAAATCTATCAAAAGAGATTACAAAAATTAGAAAACACGTATTTACAGATTATTCAAATGATGATGAAGAGATTCTTGAAAAAATCTCTACATTTGAAGATTTAAATATGAAAATTAGAGAGAATTTAACAGATAAACAAAGAATATTAAATTCACTTTTAAAATCACAAAAATTTGTTGATGATAAAAATGAATTACCAATTATGTTAAAAGATATTAAATCATTGATTGAACATACTAATTTTAATTTTGAAAGACTTGATTATTTACAAAATATATTTATTGGTATATTAAGTATTGAGCAAAATAAGGTTATAAAAATAT
>JAGOIF010000134.1:0-2452 GCA_017995775.1 Aliarcobacter sp. | reverse complement strand
CCAATTATGTTAAAAGATATTAAATCATTGATTGAACATACTAATTTTAATTTTGAAAGACTTGATTATTTACAAAATATATTTATTGGTATATTAAGTATTGAGCAAAATAAGGTTATAAAAATATTTACAATTGTAAATGTAATTTTTCTTCCACCGACACTAATCGCTAGTATTTATGGAATGAACTTTGATTTTATGCCTGAACTTCATTGGGAATATGGATATTTAATATCAATTGGATTTATGATTTTAGCAGCTATTACACCCGTTATTATTTTTAAGAAAAAGGGTTGGATTTAAAATTGTTAAGTAAAAATATAAAAATTAAAGGATACCCAGTTTAATGAGTAGTGAAATAGAATTTGAAAATGCAATAAAAAAGATGTTGGAATATGTTGGTGAGGATGTAAACAGAGAAGGTTTAATCGATACTCCAAAAAGAGTTAGAAAAGCTTATGAATTTATGTGTAGTGGCTATAATCAAGACCCAAAAGAGATAATTGAAAAAGCTTTATTTACTTCAACAAATGATGAAATGGTTGTATTAAAAGATATAGAATTTTATTCTCAATGTGAACATCACATGTTACCAATAATAGGAAAAGTTCATGTGGCATATATTCCTAATGGAAAAGTTGTAGGACTTTCAAAAATTCCTAGAGTTGTGGATGTATTTGCAAGAAGATTACAAATTCAAGAACAGTTAACTGAACAAATTTGTGATGCTTTAAATGATCATTTAAAACCAAAAGGTGTTGCAGTTATGATTGATGCACGTCACATGTGTATGGAAATGCGTGGTGTTGAAAAAATTTGTTCAACAACTGTAACTTCTGCACTTAGAGGATTATTTAAATCAAACAAAAAAACTAAAGATGAGTTTTTATCAATAGTTGCTCCTTCGCTTCATAAGTAAACCTTATATTATAGGCATTATATAGATATTTAATACATTATTTGATCCACACTTTTTTGATTTTTTTTAAAAAAAGTGTGGATTTTTATAGTTCTTACTTTAAATCAAAAGCTATATTTCTTTAAATTAATATTTTTCATATTTAAATTTAAAAATCATCTGTATAACAAAATCCTAAAATATTAATTTATTACAAAATATTGATATAATACGGTATTACAAAATACAAAGGAGTAAAGTATGACCGCAACTGTATGATTTGTCAACCCTAAAACATACTCAGAAATAAATAACCCTAAGCAGCAATCTGATCTGGCTACACTAAATAGGACATAGAAAGATACTATGTTAAAATTAGTGAAAGTGGAGAAAATAAATGAGAAAGAGTAATTACACACAAGAGTTTAAAGAATCAACAATAAAATTTTGTATTGATAATAGTGATAAATCTATTGCAAGTATTGCAAAAGATTTAGGATTAAATAAAGGGACACTTAGTTTGTGGGTTAATGAGTATAAAGTCAAACATAACTTAAAACCTTTAAATGAAGTAAAAAATGAGAGTTTGGAAGAAGAGAATAAGCGTTTACGCAAAGAATTAGCTTTAGTTAAACAAGAACGAGAAATATTAAAAAAGGCAGCAGCGTACTTCGCAAAAGAAACTCTATAAAGTATGCCTGGATAAAAGAATACGCTAAGAGTTTCAATGTACAGCTTATGTGTAAACTATTTAAAGTTAGTAGAAGTTGTTACTATAACTGGATTAAAAGAGGTTCTGTTGTAAATAAAGTTGATGAAGAGTTTAATAAATTAATAGAATCGATTTTTGAGCAAAGTAGAGCTACATATGGAACAAGAAGAATCAAAGAGGTTTTAAAACAAAGATTTGGATTTATTACTTCAAGAAGAAAGATTCAAAAATCATTACAACAACTAGATTTAAGAGTTAAGATGAAACGTAAATTTAGAATTACAACCACATCAAAACACACATTACCAATTGAGCCAAATATTCTAAATAGAGATTTTTACCGTTCAAATGCAGATGAAACTTATGTAGGTGATATTACATATATTCCAACAAAACAAGGTTGGTGGTATTTAGCTGTTGTAATTGATGTATATTCAAGAAAAGTTGTAGGTTGGTCTATGGATGATTCCATGAGAACATCACTTGTAAATGATGCATTAAATATGGCAATAAAAAGAAGAAATCCAAATAAAGGATTAGTTTATCATACAGATAGAGGAAGTCAGTATGCTTCCTATGAACACAAAAGTTTACTACAAAAATATGGAATAGTTCAAAGCATGAGTAGAAAAGGTAATTGCTGGGATAATGCAGTAGCAGAGAGTTTTTTTCATAGTTTAAAAACTGAATTAATTCATCATGAAACTTTTTATACAAAGGCTCAAGCAAATGAAAAAATATTTGAATATATAGAAATTTTCTATAATAGGCAAAGAATACACTCATCAAATAATTATATGTCACCAAATGAATATGAAGAAAAAATGTTACGTTTAGAAATG
>JAGOIF010000133.1 GCA_017995775.1 Aliarcobacter sp. | reverse complement strand
TTGAGCTATTTAAAAGAGGAAGAAAAACTTATCTTTTAGATGGAGACAATGTAAGGCATGGACTAAATAAAGATTTAGGTTTTAGTGAACAAGACAGGATAGAAAATATTAGAAGAATAGGTGAAGTTGCTAAACTATTTGTTGATAGTGGACTAATAGTTCTAACTGCATTTATAAGTCCTTTTAAAAGTGATAGACAAATTGCAAGAAGTTTAGTAAAATACGATGAATTTATTGAAGTTTTTATTGATACTCCTCTTGAAGTTTGCGAACAAAGAGACCCAAAAGGTTTATATAAAAAAGCTAGAGATGGAGCTATAAAAAACTTTACAGGTATATCTTCTCCTTATGAAGCACCAGAAGAGCCACAAATTCATATAAAAACAGATGAGCACTCTATAGAAGAGTGTGTTGATATAGTAATAAATTACTTAATCAAATTTGGATATGTAAAAGAGATACACGATTATGTTATTTAATAGAAAATTAATACTAAAAAACATACAATAAAAACTTTTAAAAAATAGGGAACAAAAATTGATAGAAAAAATAGATATAGAAGATTTAAAAGAGATAGCTTTAAAAGCTGGTGAAGCTATTATGCAAATATATAATAAAGATTTTAGTGTAGATTATAAAGATGATAAATCACCTTTAACAGAAGCTGATTTAAAATCAAATGAGATTATCTGTACAAATTTACAAAAACTATACCCAAATATACCAATAATGAGTGAAGAAAACAAACAAGTTTCATATGATACAAGAAAAGATTGGGAATATTACTTTTGTGTAGATCCAATAGATGGAACGAAAGAGTTTATTAAAAAAAATGGTGAGTTTACAGTGAATATTGCATTAATACAAAAAGAGACTCCAGTTTTAGGAGTTGTATATGCTCCTGCTTTAAATGAACTATATTGGGCAGATGGTAAAAACTCTTATAAAAATATGAATAAATTACCGTTAAATATAAATCAAACCCCAAAAGAAAAACTATTTGTAGTTGCAAGTAAATCTCACTTGTCACCTGAGACACAAGAGTTTATAGATAAACTTGATTCAAAAGAGATAGAGCAAATATCAAAAGGCTCATCTTTGAAACTTTGTATGGTAGCAGAGGGAATTGCAGATATTTATCCACGACTTGCTCCAACTATGGAGTGGGATACAGCTGCTGCTGATGCAGTTGTAAGATGTTCTGGAAAAATGACATATCAATATGAAAATAATAAACCTATGGTTTATAATAAAAAGGATTTATTAAATCCTTGGTTTGTGGTAAGGTAAGTTTTGAGATATTTAAAAGAGTTTTATAGATTTTTAAAACATATTTATAGCAGTAGAGAATTACTTCTTTCACTTATAAAAAATGATTTTAGAAAACAGTACTTAGGCTCATATTTGGGCTTGGTGTGGGCTTTTATTCAGCCACTTACTTTTGTAGTGGTTATTTGGTTTGTTTTTGAAATAGGATTTCGATCAGGTCCTACAACAAATGGAACACCTTTTTTCTTATATCTAATAACTGGAATGATTCCTTGGTTTTTTATATCAAATGCTTTTATAAGTGGAACAGGTGCTATAGTAAATAACTCTTTTTTAGTCAAAAAAGTATCCTTTAGGATAAGCATATTGCCTTTGGTAGAGATTGGTTCAGCATTAATAATCCATCTTGCTTTAGTGGGGTTTTTAGTTTTTGCATTTTTACTATATGGCTATATGCCAACTATTTATTGGCTTCAACTACCATTTTATATACTATGTTCCATAGTTCTTCTTTTAGGTTTATCTTGGCTTACTTCAGCTATTAGAGTATTTGTAAAAGATATTGGAAATTTTATAGGTGTTCTTATGCAAATAGGTTTTTGGGCAACGCCAATATTTTGGTCTATAGATATGATTCCAGAAAAATATCAATGGGTTTTAAAACTAAATCCAGCTTTTTATATAGTAGATGGTTATAGAAACAGTTTTATAAATGGTTCTTGGTTTTGGGAAAATCAAAATTTAACTTTGTACTATTTTGGGCTGACAATATTTTGTTTAGCTTTTGGGGCACTTGTATTTAAAAGATTAAGACCTCACTTTGGAGATGTACTTTGATATTATGGAGAGAGTTAAATGAAAAATAAATTAACAGTACTTGATCAAGAAATAAATATTATTAAAGATGACTATATTTGTTTAACGGATATGGTTAAAAATATAGAAAATGGCTTAGTTCTTATTGAAAAGTGGCTAAGAAATAAAAATACAATTGAATTTTTAGGAATTTGGGAAGAGATTTATAATACAAATTTTAATTCCCCCGAATTCGAGGGAATTAAAAATGAAGCAGGTTTTAACCGTTTTTCATTATCAGTAAAAATGTGGATAAATAAAACAAATGCAATAGGTATTGTGGCAAAAGCTGGACGATACGGAGGAACTTATGCACATAAAGATATTGCATTTGAGTTTGCTAGTTGGATTAGCCCTAAGTTTAAACTTTATCTTATCAAAGAGTTTCAAAGACTTAAAAATGATGAGATAGAAAAACAAAAACTAAATTGGGATATAAAAAGAACTTTGGTAAAAATGAACTATCATATTCACACAGATGCCATCAAAAATAATCTCATACCGCCAAATGTATCAAAAAACAAAGTTCCATTTATTTATGCTACAGAAGCTGATTTACTCAATGTAGCTCTTTTTGGACTTACAGCAAAGCAATGGAGTGAACAAAATCCAAAACTTGAAGGAAATATGAGAGACTACGCTACAGCTGAACAACTTGTAGTAATGGCAAACTTAGAAAGTCTAAATGCACAGCTTATAAAACAAAACATATCTTTTGAAGAGAGACTAGTGCAATTAAATAAAGTCGCAATAGAACAGTTAAAACTACTTTTAGATTATTCATCTAAGAGTATAAGTGATAAAAAATGAATAAAAACACAGCCATAAAAGTACAAAACCTTACTAAAACATATAAGCTTTATGATAAACCTATAGACAGGCTCAAAGAGTCACTACATCCACTAAAAAAGAAGTATCATAAAGAGTTCTATGCACTAAACAATGTAAGCTTTGAGATAAAAAAAGGTGAAACAGTAGGGATAATAGGAAAAAATGGAAGTGGTAAATCAACACTTCTAAAAATCATCACAGGAGTTCTGACTCCTACAGCTGGAAGAGTAGCAATACATGGGAAAATTTCAGCTATTTTGGAGCTTGGAGCTGGGTTTAACCCTGAGATGACTGGACTTGAAAATATCTACCTAAATACCTCTATAAATGGTATGAACAAAGCTCAAACCGATAAAAAGATAGATGAGATAGTAGATTTTGCAGAGTTAGGAGAGTTTATACATCAACCTATCAAAACATATAGTAGTGGTATGAAAGCTAGACTTGCTTTTGCTGTATCTATAAATGTAGAGCCAGATATTCTTATAGTAGATGAAGCTTTAAGTGTGGGAGACTCAGCATTTCAAAGAAAATGCTTTGCAAAAATGGAAGAGATAAGAGCAAAAGGGGCAACTATACTTTTTGTAAGCCATAGTGAGGGAAGTATAGTAAGCCTTTGTAACAGAGCTATATGGATAAGCAATGGAAATCAAATCATAGACGGAACTCCAAAGCTAGTAACAGGCTTGTACATGAAGCACATCAATGAAAACAAGATAGATAAAAGCAAAATAGTAAAAGAGTATGAAGCTTTAACGAATAATAAAGAAGAAAAAGAGACGAAAAAAGAAAACAAGATAGAAGTTAATAATCCTACCAATGAAACACCATCAACTAGCGGGATAGAAGAATTTTATAACCCTGCCTTAAAACCAAAGTCAACTATCTACTACGAAGAAAAAGGTGCAAAAATAAGTGATGTGAAGATTACTACACTTGATGGAAGAGAAGTAAATGTATTGACACAAGGAAAAGAGTATATTTTTACTTATATTGTAAATTTAAAAATCAATTTTAATAATGTTCAATTTGGTATGGGTTTTAAAGAACCTAAAGGATTGAATATTGCTGGAGCAGTTTATCCGTCAATGCAAAAAGGAATACAGATGTCGGCTGGTACACATACAATTAAATGGAATTTTATTTGTAAATTAAATCAAGGTATTTATAGTACTAACTGTGGTGTATTGTCAATTGAACAAAAGGATACTTTTGCTCATAGAATAGTAGATGGATATATATTTAAGGTGTTGGAACAAGATAAAATAGGTTTTAAAACAGGATTTGTAGATCTTGATATAAATTTTAATAAGGGAATTTAAAATAATGTTTGAATTAAACAAAATAAATTTAATTGTTAGCTGTCCAAATAATGGTGGCTTAATACATATTAAAAATGGAAAACAAATCGTAATAGATAGATTGGGAACAACTGGTATATGTTATGGAAATAATAACTTCTATAGAGCAATACAACATCAAAATTTTTCTGAAATAGTTGTATATTCTAAGGATGAAGAAAAGTTTTCTATTATTCACAGAGATATTAAAGATATTCATGATTTGTATTATTTTAATAATTCATTGTTTATTGTTTCAACAAGTACAAATGAAATAATTAAATTAGATAATAACTATAAAATTGATAAAAAATATAAATTTCAAGGTAGTGGAGATGCATGGCATTTAAATTGTTTAGAAGTTATTAATGGAAGGCTATATGTATCTGCTTTCTGTATTTACAAAGAACATTATAACTATAAAGGTAAAACATACGAAAAAGGTTTTTTAATTGATGTTTTAAATGGAGATATTTTGATAGAACAATTATCTCAACCACATACTCCTAAATTTGATAATGGATTGATTTATTTATGTGATTCAGAAACAAAAACCTTAAAAGTTTTTAAAGATAATAATTTGATTAATAACATAGAATTAGATAGTTATACTAGAGGTTTATAT
>JAGOIF010000002.1 GCA_017995775.1 Aliarcobacter sp. | reverse complement strand
TTAAAAGCAAATAATTATAAATTAGAGTATGAATATGAAGATGGAATAAATAGATTTATTTGTAAAAAGGATGAACAATCTACGATATAGCAATACTAGGAGCAGGTGCAAGTGCTTTGATGCTTGCAGCAAACTTAGATAAAAACAAATATAAAAATATCTGTATAATTGAAACAAATTCAAAATTAGCACCAAAGATAAAAGTCTCAGGTGGAGCAAAATGCAATATTACAAACGAGTTTGTGAGTTGTGATAACTATCTTGGTGATAATCTATTTGCAAAAGAGTTATTAGAAAAATTCTCAAAAGATGACTTATTAGCTTTTTTAAATAAAAATGGAGTATTTCCAAAAATAAATCCTAAAATAGTAAAGGGTACATATTTTTGTAACTCTTCTCAAGATGTAATAGATATGTTTACAAAACTTACAAGTCATGTGAAAAAATATATGAATACAACAGTTATTGATGTGACATTTGATAAAACTTACAAAATAAAAACAGACTCTTTAGCAATAGAAACTAAAAAACTAGTGGTTGCTAGTGGTGGATTATCTTATAGTGTTTTAGGTGCATCAGCAATTGCTTATGATATTGCAAAGAAGTTTGAACATACTGTTACAAAACTAGAGCCTGCACTTGTAGGATTTACTGTACAAAAAGATCAGTTTTGGTTTAAAAATCTTGCTGGAATCTCAACAGAAGTTGATGTTTATGTGGAAGGAAAAACTTTTGAAGGTTCACTTTTATTTGCCCATAAAGGATGTACTGGACCTGTAATATTAAGCACATCACTTCATTGGAAAAAAGGAAAAATCGCCATAGATTTTTTACCAAAACAAAACCTAGATAGCTTTTTAAGTGGGAATAAAATTATTTCTTCAGCTTTACCTTTACCAAAAAGATTTACTCAAGAATTTTTAGCTTCTTTTGATATTGAAGATAAAAGTGTTTCAAAACTAAGTTTTGATGAAAAAGAGAAATTAAATTTATTAAAATATTATGAGATGGCACCTGCTGGAAATTTTGGATATACAAAAGCTGAGGTTACTAAAGGTGGAATTTCTACAAATGAAATAAACCATGAAAGTTTTGAAAGTCTAAAACAAAAAGATCTATTTTTCATAGGTGAATGTTTAGATTTAACAGGAGAATTAGGTGGATTTAATTTCCAAATAGTCTTTAGTGAAGCTATGGTTTGCGCAAAATACTTAAATAAAAACTAGAATCATATAAAAAAAGATGAAAATTCTTCTTGATAATTGAATATGAAGATAAATACAAGATTATTTTTATACAATAATAAAAACATAAAATAAAAACATAAAGAAGATAAATGAGAATAGGATTTATAGGTGACATAGTAGGTCGACCTGGAAGAAAAATAATAAAAGATAATTTAGCAAAAATAAGAAAAGAATTTGAAATAGATTTTGTAATAGCAAATGGCGAAAATGCAAGTCATGGATTTGGTTTAACTGTTCTTGCATGTAATGAACTTTTAAAATCAGGAATTGATTTAATAACAGGTGGAAATCATAGCTTTGATAAAAAAAAAGACATGATAGTTTTACTTCAAACTGCAAATGTTTTAAGACCTGATAATTATCCAGAAGGATTAGTAGGTTCAGGAGTGAAAATTTGTGAAGTGCAAACAAATGAAGGAATTGAAAAACTAGCTGTCATAAATTTAATGGGACAATTCGCAATGCCTATGGTTGAAAACCCTTTTAACTGGGCTAAAAAGTTAGTAGAAGAGTTAAAAGAAAAAGATGTAAAAAATATTTTCATAGATTTCCACGCAGAAGCAACAAGTGAAAAAAGAATAATGTTAATGATGTTTAAAAATCAAGTAAGTGCAATATGTGGAACACATACCCATGTGGGAACAGATGACTTACAAATATTTGAAAACACAGCATATTTAACTGATATTGGATTAACAGGTTGCAAAGATAATGTAATAGGAATGGATAGTAAAATACCTATTCAAAAAGTAACAACAGGAATCGGTGGACATTTCGAAGTTCCAAATTCATGTAAATCAATTTTACAAATGATGGTTGTTGATATTGAAGATGGAAAAGCCCAAAGTGCTTTTAAAATTAAAAAACATTGCAATAATCCTAAATTATTTATTACAGAGGCTTTTGTCGATTAGTATTAATTTAAAATCTGATGTACCGACATCCAAGGTATACGGAATTAATTAAAATTACGATAAAATAAAATCACTTTAAAGAAATCCAAAGGTATAATTGATGATTATAATTCCACAAACAAAAGGTGGTGTAGGTAAATCTACAGTAGCAATGCAAGTTATCGCACCATATTTGTATAAAAAGCATGGCAAAAAAATCACGTATATTGAAATAGATGATGAAAATAATGATTCAAAATCATTTACAAGAACCGAAATTGTAAACAAAAAAATGTTAGGAACAAACAGATTAACAGAACTTGATGAGCTTATCTTGATGGATGATAATCATGAAGTTATTGTGGATGTTGGTGGAAATAAAACTTCATCTTTAGTTCTTGATGAGATAAAAAAAGTAGGTTCTTTTGGAAATATCAAGTGGATTATCCCTTTAGGTGATGGTGAACTTGATGGAAAAAATGCAATAGCAACCATGAAAAAAATCAAAAAAATAGAAAAAAATCCAGAAGATAATGTAATCTTTGCACTAAATAGAGCAATTTCTATGGATGAAGATTATTATAATGAACAATTTATAAACTTTTTTGGTCATAAATATCTTGATTCAAATTCAGTGATTTGTGATTTTGTAAAAGATCCAAAATACTTCCCTGTAAAAAATGATAAAGTAATTACAATGAGTAGATATTTAGGTTCAACAGTTTGGGAAATGGCTTATAATAATACTGATTTTGCAGCAAAAGCCATTCAAGCAAAAGAGATGGGAGATATAGAAAGTGCAAGAAAATATCTCTTTTTTAGAAGAATCCAAACAGAAGCAAAAGATTATGTTTTAAATACATTAAATAAAATATTTTATGATTTAGACAGATGGATTGACATTAAAAAATGAGTGATATGAGCTTCAAGCAAGCAAAAGAACTTGTTGAAAAGATGGAATTTTCAGAAATTGCACTAAGAAGAGCAGTCGATAGTCTAGAAAAATCATCACAAAATTTCGACATAACACTAAAACATCAAGAAGATATTTTAAATAAGTTGCCATATGCTGATAAAAAACTATCATATATGTATATTGCAGTTGCCACAAATATAGGATTAATTCTTGGATTAATCATAGGGAAATACCTTTTATAAAATAAGAAAATAGGATTTAGAAAAAATGGAAAAACAAGAAAAAATTGTATCAATGTTCAACAATATTGCAGGAACTTACGATATTGCAAATAGGGTTTTATCAATGGGAATTGATAAGTCTTGGAGAAATAAAGCTTGTAACAAAACTTTTGAATTATATGGAAAAAAGAATATAGAAAAAATAGTTGATGTAGCTTGTGGAACAGGTGATATGATTTTATTTTGGAAACAAGTTGCAGATGAAAATTCAATTAAACTTGAAAACATAAAAGGAATAGATCCAAGTGTTGGAATGATGGAAGTAGGGAAGAAAAAACTTCCTGAAGTTGAATTTATAGAAGCTTTTGCAACAGATATGCCTTTAGAAAGTGAAAGCACTGATATCGTATCAATCTCTTATGGAATTAGAAATGTAGTTGAAAGACAAAAGGCATTTGATGAGTTTGCAAGGGTTCTTAAAAAAGATGGATTAGTAGTAATTAATGAGTTTACAAAAAATAAAAAAGAGAATCTACTAGATCATTTAACTGATTTTTATATGAATAAAATCTTACCAATATTAGGTGGAATTATTTCAAAAAACAAAGAAGCATATAGATATTTACCAGATTCAATAGATGAATTTTTAACAACAGAAAATCTATGTAGAGAGTTGAAACTATCAGGACTCGAACCTGTTTATGTGAAAGCTTTTTCAATGAATATATCAACACTAATCATCGCTAGAAAACTATAATATTTTAATTCTTTTTTGAATTTTATGCGTTAAAGAAGAATTTTTATTCAGTCACATACTTGCTGTATGCTCCTTCATAAAAATTTTTCTTTGCCTTTAAACTTCTAAAAAATAATTTAAAATCTTAAAGTTTTGAATACCAGAGAAAACTCGAAAGAAAAAAATGAATAAAGCAATAAGCGTAACAACTCTAAACGTTCAAATAAAATCACTTCTAGAAACCACATTTATACAAGTTTATGTGGAAGGTGAGATTTCAAACATAACTTTTCACAGCTCAGGACATATTTATTTTTCTATAAAAGATGAAAATTCAACACTTTCATGTGTAATGTTTAAAGGAAATACAAAATACCTAAAATTCCAGCTTGAAAATGGACAAAAAGTCGTAATCAATGGAAATATAACTGTTTATGCTCCAAGAGGAAACTACCAACTTTTATGTAATAAAATAGAACCAGCAGGGCAAGGTGCTTTGGCATTTGCTTTTGAACAACTAAAAAACAAACTGGAAGCAAAAGGTTATTTTGATGGAAATTATAAACAGCCACTTCCTAAATATCCTAAAAGAATCGCACTTGTAACATCAGCGACGGGTGCTGCCATTGAAGATATGAAAAAAGTAGCAAGCCATAGATGGCCATTGGTTGAGCTTATTTTAATACCTACTTTAGTTCAAGGTGAAGCAGCTGCTATTGATATCGTAAAGTCTATAAAATATGCAGATAGTTTGCACTGTGATATTATGGTTGTTGGACGTGGTGGTGGAAGTATTGAGGACTTATGGTCTTTTAATGAAGAGATTGTTGCAATTGCTATTCATGAAGCAAGAACTCCAATTATTTCTGCTGTTGGACATGAAGTTGATTATCTAATAAGTGATTATGTGGCTGATATAAGAGCAGCTACTCCCTCAAATGCTATGGAAATTGCACTACCAGATATAAATGAACATAGGATTTATTTGGATAATTTGGTAAATGAATATAATACAAGATTAAAAAATATTTTATTTAATAAACAACAAGAACTTTCAAATATGAAAAGATTGATGGAACAAAACTCAATTGAGACAAAGTTTAATTACATTCAAACAGAAATAAATCTTATAAAATCATCTTTTAAAACAGATTTATCACAGAAAATTTTAAGCTCTTCAAATGAATTAAATTTATTGAAAAATACTTTTTCTAATAGCTATTCTTCATTTTTAGTTAAAACTCAAAATCAAATTGATTTATTAAAATCAAATTATGAATTAAACCATCCAGATAAAAAAGAAAAAAATGGATTTGTACAGATTTCTAAAAACAATAAAATAATTTCTTTAGAAGATTTACAAATTGGAGATGAGATTCAACTGCAAACACCAAAATACATTGGAAGCTGTATTTTGAATAAATTAGAAAAACAATAAATTTTAAGTTTACAATCGCTAAAATAATACAAAACAAGTTTAATGCCTTGTCTAAATTAAAAGGAATGATTAATGGAAAATAATGACAAAAAAGTAATAAATTACGCAAATACAAGCGAGTTTATGACATTTGAATTGGGTGCTATGAAGTATGCAATTGAATTACCAAAAATTAGAGAAATCCTAACATATCCTGATAATATAACACCACTTCCAAACACAACAAAGTGGGTAAAAGGTTTGATTAATCTAAGAGGTGAGGTTGTTCCTATCTTAGATATAAGAATTAAATTTAATACAGGTCCTGGAACATATGATGAAAACACTTCAGTAATCGCAGTTATCACTGAAGATAAAAGAATGGTAGGAATTATTGTAGATTTAGTTGATGACGTTCAAAGATTAGATACATCAACACTAGCGCCTGTTTCAGAAATGGGTTCAGCAATTCCTGCAAAATACCTAAAAGGTTACGTAAGACTTGACAATAATCAAATGCTAGTGGTAATGGATATAGAAAGAGTTGTTTCAAAAGATGAATTAAACGACTAAAAAAAATAAAAAATAAGTGATTTTATGAGCACAGACAAAAATTTGTTAAAAAGATTAACCCTATTATATGTTGAAGATGATGATGTAATAAGAAATGAATTATCTGATTTATTAGCAAATTTTTTCACAAGAGTTCTGGTTGCAAAAGATGGTAAAGAAGGTTTTAGAACTTATTTAGAAAATAAAGATGATATTGATATCATTTTAACTGACATAAATATGCCTATTTTAAATGGTATAGACTTAATAAGAAGAATCAGGGATTTAGACAAAGAAATTCCTGTAATTTTTGCTACAGCACATTCAGATAGTGAATTTTTAGCCGATGCAATTAAGCTAAGAGCTCAAGAATATATAGTAAAACCAATTGATATTAGAAATTTAATTACATTGTTAAATAATATAGCAAGTGTTTTGTATCAAGAATTTCAATTAAAACAACATCAACTTGAATTATCAAGATACAAAGAGATATTAAATTCTAGTAATATCATTATTAATATGGATATGCAATTAAAAATCACTAGTGTAAATGAACTTTTTTGCCAAATTTCAGGATTTCAAAGTGATGAATTAATAGGAAAAGAATTTAAGTCTTTAAGGTATGATGAATTTTCAAATAATATATATACAAGCTTATATGCAGATGTATTAAATAATAAACCATGGCAGGGAATTTTAAAAAATAGAACAAAAGACAAAGGCTATTTTTCAACAGATGCACATGTTTTTCCAACTCACGATGAAACAGGAGAGATGGATGGAGCTATTTGTATTCAAAGAGATATTACAAAAGAATTAAATAAAAAAAGAGAGATTCAATTAGCTTTAATGAAAGAGAAAAGTGATACTTTTATTAGAAATAAAGAAGGATTACTTGAACAAAATCAAACAATAAATGATTTAAAATATAGATTAGAAAAAACTCAACATGAATTAGAACAATCAATTAGAAATATTGATAAATATATATACAGTAATGAAAAATATAGAATGGAAAATAAAGATTTAAAAACTGAAATTGCTTTATATAAAAAGAATTCAAATAACCATACAGCTTTCAAATTAACAAAAGAGAATAGTGATTTAAGATTAGAAATGAAAAAATTAAAAGATAAAATATCTTTACTTGAATTAAATTATGAAAAAGATCTTTCTCAGTTAAAAATAAATTATAACGATAAAATTATAGAACAAGAAGAGCAAATTAGTGATTTAATAGAGAAAGTAGATTCCATTCAAACAGACGAGGTTCTTCTTCAAAAGCTTGAATACTGGAAAGAAAAAGCACACTCTGAAATAAAAAGAGTAGAAAATTTAGAAAAACAAATAGTTGCACATGTGGATGCTTTGACTATGGCTAAAATTTTCGTTTAATTAAAAATTAAACGAAAATTTTGGTTTATTCTTTAATTGAAATAGATTCTATTTTAATATCTTCAAGAGGTTTGTCACCTTCATATCTTCCATTTGTTTTAGCATTTTCTATTTCTTTAACAATATTAAATCCTTGAGTAACAACACCAAAAATCGTGTGTCTACCATTTAACCAATATGTTGGAACAGTTGTAATAAAAAATTGACTTCCATTTGTATTTGGACCTGAGTTTGCCATTGCAAGAATTCCTGCTTTGTCAAATACAGCATTTGGTGCAAATTCATCTTTAAATGGTTTTCCCCAAATTGATTCACCACCTGATCCCGTTCCTGTTGGATCTCCACCTTGAATCATAAAATCTTTTATAACTCTATGAAAGATAAGACCATTATAATAACCATTTTTTGAATGTGTAACAAAGTTTTCAACAGCTTTTGGTGCTAAATCTGCTCTTAATTCAATAACAATAGTACCTTTTGAAGTTTGCATAGTTGCAACTGGATTAGAAGCTTGTAAAAGCATCATAAAAGAACAAAGTAAGAATAAAATCTTTTTCATATAAACCCTTTTTTTAGTAAATTTGGGAAATAGTATATTATTTTAGCTTTAAATTCCAATAAAAAGGATTTTTTAGTAGAATTTAAAAAAAAAGTGTTAGAATTTCCAAATTATAAACATGACAGAAAAAGAAGGAAAAATAATGAATATCCCACAACCAACATTTTATATATTTAAATGTGAACAATCATCACCTCCTGGAATGCCAAAGCCATCATGTGTAACACCAGATACAAGAGAGCTATTTAACCATGCAGCACAGAGTTTGATGAAAGCTGGAATTATGGGACCTGTTCAAATTGTTAGAACTTCTTGTCTTGGAAGATGCCAATTTGGTCCAGTGATGTTAGTAGAGCCAGGACATTTTATGTATTCTTCTTTATCTAAGGAAAAAATAGATAGAATAGTTGAAGAACATATATTAGGTGGAAACCCAGTAGAAGAGTATTTAATCCCTTCTGCATACTGGGGCGAACCTGTTAATTTAGCAAAATAAAAGGAATTAGTATATGACATTTGATATGCTATATAGTAAAATTCATAGAGCAACAGTAACTGATGCAAATTTGAATTATGTTGGATCTATAACTATTGATGAAGATCTAATGAAAGCTTCAACTCTTAGGGTTGGTCAAAAAGTTGATATTGTAAATATTAATAATGGTGAAAGATTTCAAACTTACGTAATAAAAGGAAAAGCTGGTTCTAAAGACATGTGTCTAAATGGAGCAGCAGCTAGAAAAGTTGAGATCGGTGATAAAATTATTGTTATTGCATACGCTTCATACAACGAGGCAGAACTTGAAAACTATAAACCAGTAGTTGTTTTAGTGGATGAAAAAAATAATATTGATTTAATAACAAATGAACTTGTAGGAAGTGATTATGTTTGATGGAATGGATTTAAAGAACTTAAATTTAGGTGATATGATAAACCAGTTTCAAGAAATGGCAAACAAATCAAAAGATGAAAATGCTGCAAGAATTTTCACATCAAAATCAGGTGGTGGAATGATTGAAATTTCAATAAATGGAAATTCAGAAGTTATTGATTTAAAAATTGATGATTCTTTACTTGAAGATAAAGACTCTTTACAGATTTTATTAATTTCATGTATGAATGATGTAATAAAACAAAGTGATGAAAATAAAAAAATGATGGCTATGAATATGATGGGTGGCTTAGGTTCATTTGGACAAAAGTGACCATGAAAAATTTACTATCTTTATTTGAAGATTATTTATTAAATAATCTTCCAAACTCAAAAACTTTTCATCCTTATTTTGAGGATGCTTTAGGGCATATGCTAAAAGCAGGTGGAAAAAGATTTAGACCAATGCTTTTATTAAGCGTTGTTCAATCAAATAAAAGTTTATTAATTCCAAACTCAATGAGCGTTGCTTTAGGTTTAGAATTTTTACACACTTACTCACTAATTCATGATGATTTGCCTGTTATGGATAATGCATCTTTACGAAGAGGATTTGAAACTTTACATAAAAAATATGATGAAGTTACTGCTGTTTTAGTAGGAGATGCTTTAAATACTGAATCATTTAATTTAATTGCAAATGCATCTTTATCCAATGATATTAAAATTGATTTAATTAAATGTCTAAGCTCAAACGGTGGAATCGATGGAATGATTATCGGTCAAGCAATTGACTGTTTTTTTGAAAATCAAACACTAGAATTAAATCAATTAGAATTTTTACATATTCATAAAACTGCAAAACTAATAGCAGCATCTTTAAAAATGGGTGCAATTATTTGTGAGTATGATTTACAAACTCAAAATAAGCTTTTTGATTTTGGAATTGATTTAGGATTGTTATTTCAAGTTCAAGATGACATTATTGATGAAACTTGTAGTTCAGAAATTGCTGGGAAAACTACACAAAATGATAGCTCAAAAAACTCTTTTGTAAACCTTTTGGGTCTTGAAGGTGCTATAAAAAGTGCAGATGATTTAGCTATGAAATGTATTAATATACTTAATACATTTGATGATAATTTAAGAAAATCATTAGAAACTCTACTATTAGACTATATAAATAGACATAAAGCTTAAACTCTTAGTCAAATTAACTCAAACCTCTTGACAAATTATCCAAAATTTAATAAAATTTAGCACTTAGAATTTTAGAGTGCTAAATATCTAAGTTTTAATAGAATAGAAAAAATTATATAAAAGGAAATTAATATGAATTTTAAACCATTAGGGGAAAGAGTTCTTGTAAAAAGAGCTGAAGTAGAAAGTAAAACAGCAAGTGGAATATATATTCCAGATAATGCAAAAGAAAAACCACAAACTGCTGAAGTTATGGCAATCGGAACAAAAGTTGAAGATATAAAAGTTGGAGACACAATTGTATTTGAACAATACAGAGGAACTGAATTTAAGCTTGATGGTCAAGAGTACTTAATTTTAAATATTGAAAATGTAATTGGAGTAATGTAAAATGGCAAAAGAAATAACGTTTAGTGATAACGCAAGAAATAGATTATACGCAGGTGTTGAAAAATTAGCTGATGCTGTAAAAGTAACAATGGGGCCAAGAGGTAGAAACGTATTATTACAAAAATCTTTTGGAGCACCTACAATTACAAAAGATGGTGTATCAGTTGCAAGAGAAATTGAATTAAAAGATACTTTAGAAAATATGGGTGCTCAACTTGTAAAAGAAGTAGCTTCAAGAACTGCTGATGAAGCAGGAGATGGAACTACAACTGCAACTATTTTAGCTCACTCAATTTTCAAAGAGGGATTAAGAAATGTAACAGCAGGAGCAAATCCAATTATTTTAAAAAGAGGAATGGACAAAGCTACTGAAGCTATTTTAGCTGAACTTAAAAAAGCTTCAAGAGTTGTTGCTAATAAAACTGAAATTGAGCAAGTTGCTACTATTTCTGCAAACTCTGATAAAGCAATTGGATCTATGATTGCAGAAGCTATGGAAAAAGTTGGGAAAGACGGTGTTATTACTGTTGAAGAAGCAAAAGGTATTTCAGATGAACTTGATGTTGTTGAGGGAATGCAATTTGATAGAGGATATTTATCTCCATACTTTGTAACAAATGCTGAAAAAATGATTGGTGAGTTTGTTAATCCATTTGTTTTATTATATGACAAAAAAATCTCTTCATTAAAAGAGATGTTACCAATTTTAGAATCAGTTAATCAATCTGGAAGACCTTTAGTAATTATTGCAGAAGATGTTGATGGTGAAGCATTAGCAACTTTAGTTGTAAATAGATTAAGAGGTTCTTTAAATATTGCAGCTGTAAAAGCTCCAGGATTTGGTGATAGAAGAAAAGCTATGCTTGAAGATATCGCTGTATTAACAGGTGGAACAGTTATTTCTGAAGAAATGGGAATGAAACTTGAAACTGCTGATTTCTCTTGTTTAGGAACTGCTGTTAAGGTTGTGATTGATAAAGACAACACAACTATTGTTGATGGAAGTGGAGATAAAGAAAAAGTAAAAGGAAGAATCGGTCAAATTAAAGCTGAAATTTCAAATACAACTTCTGAATATGATAAAGAAAAATTACAAGAAAGACTTGCAAAATTAAGTGGAGGAGTAGCTGTAATTAAAGTTGGAGCTGCATCTGAGACTGAAATGAAAGAGAAAAAAGATAGAGTTGATGATGCATTGAGTGCAACAAGAGCTGCTGTTGAAGAAGGAATTGTAATAGGTGGAGGAGCTGCACTAATTAGAGCTGCTGCTAAAGTTAAACTTGATCTTACTGGTGATGAAGCAATTGGTGCTGCAATTATTTTTAGAGCTATCAAAGCTCCATTAAAACAAATTGCTACAAATGCTGGTTATGATGCTGGTGTTGTTGCAAACGAAGTTGAAAAATCTACTAATGAAAATTTAGGATTTAATGCAGCAACTGGTGAATATGTAGATATGTTTGAAGCTGGAATCGTAGATCCTGCAAAAGTTGAAAGAGTTGCTATGCAAAATGCTGTTTCAGTTGCATCATTACTTTTAACAACAGAAGCTACAGTTACTGATATCAAAGAAGATAAAGCAACTCCAGTTATGCCTGATATGGGTATGGGTGGAATGGGAGGGATGATGTAATAATTAGTTTTTTAACTAAATATTATATTAAATTCTCTGAAAAGGTAAAGTCTTTAACTTTACCTTTTTTTTATTGTAAAAATTACAATAAAAAAAAGGTCTTCGGATTTATCCAAAGACCCCTTATAAAATTATTTTTTTGAACAAAACACTTGTTCAAAAATTTACTTCATGTAAATTGATTATTTTTTTTCTTAAAATTTAACAACCGTAAAAAGTGAGCCTATTGTCATTCACACCTCCATATTGTTTAGATAACCTAATTATAACATCATTTTAGATTAAAGTAAACTGAATTTAGAAAAATAAAATTTATCAAATAATTATAAAAATTTATTAATAATCTTTATAAATTAAATCCACATTTAATTATTATTTTAGTAAAATATAGACCTTGTTTTTGTTATTAAATAAAAAAGGTTTTAGTTTTATGATACGAATATTATTTTTAGTTATTTTTATATACTCATTTCTGATTTCCAAAGAGTTAAAAGAAGTTTCTCTTCAATTGCCTTGGAAATATCAATTTCAATTTGCAGGATATATTCTTGCAAAAGAAAAAGGCTTTTACCAAGATATAAACTTAGATGTAAAGTTAAAACAATGGGATGAAAATGTTGATGTAATAGATAGTTTAACTAATAATAAAATAGAATATGCGGTTCTTCGTCCAACATCTATGATTGATATTTCAAAGGGAAAAGAACTTGTTTATTTAGCAACAATATTTCAATCAAGTCCTTTGGTTTTAGTAACGGATAGAAGCTCTGGAATTAGTTCATTAAGTGATTTGAAAAATAAAAGAATTATGACATCAGGTGATTTAGGTTCTGATGTTTCTTTATTATCTATGATATTTTCTCATGGTATAAAACTTGAAGATTTACTCATTCAAACACCTTCTTTTAATACTCAAGATTTACTTGATAAAAAAACAGATTTAATTGCTTCTTATATTTCAAATGAACCTTTTACTTTAAAAGAGTTAGGGGGAAATCCTATTGTTTTTAATCCAAAAGATTATGGTTTTGATTTTTATAGTGATATTTTAACAACAAGTAAAAAATACCTACAAAATGAAGAAAATGAAGTAAAAAAATTCAGAGAAGCATCTTTAAAAGGGTGGGAATATGCTTTTTCAAATATAAATGAAAGTGTAGAAATAATTTATAATAAATATAATCCTCAAAAAAAATCTAAAGAAGCTTTGATTTATGAAGCCAATGAATTAAAGAAATTAGCTTATCACAATACCAATGAATTGGGAAAAATGGAAGCTGAGAAGTTAGAAAAAATTTATAATATATATAAACTTTTAGGATTAGCAAAAAATAACATAACTTTTAATAACTTAATTTTTGAGAATTTAACTACAGCTTCAAGTTTGAATTCTGAAGAAAAAAGTTATATAGAAAAAAAACAACCTCTTAAAATGTGTATTAATTCAAACTGGTTACCTTTTGAAAAAATGGAAAATGATAATAAATACAAAGGAATGGCTGCTGATTATTATGCGATTTTAGAAAAAAGTTTATCAACAAAATTTGAATTAATCAAAACAACTTCTCAAAATGAAGTCTTAGATTTTATAAAAAATGATAAATGTGATTTCCAATCTTTAACAATTAATACCCATAATATGGAAGATGGTTTAAAACTAACATCAACTATTTTTAAAGTTCCACTTGTAGTTGCTACAAGATTAGATGTTCCTTTTATTAATAAATTAGAGGATTTGAAAAACCAAAAAATAGCAATTGCAAAAAATTATGTAAATATTGAATATTTTAGAAATAAATATCCAAGCCTAAATATTGTTGAAGTTGAAAATACACAAGAAGGACTCAAACAACTAAAAGCAGGAAAAGTTTATGGCTATATTGGGACTTTATATAGTGTTTCTTATAAAATTCAAACAGAATATTTTAATGATATAAAAATTGCAGGAAAAACTAATGATGAATTAGAATTTACAATTGGTGTTAAAGATAATAATGAACTTTTATTTAATATTTTGCAAAAAGTTGTAAATAATATTACGCCTTTAGAAAAAAAAGAATTAACTGATAAATGGGCTTCAACTATTTATGAAAAAGGAGTTGATTACACTTTACTTTGGCAAATTATTACTCCTTTTATTTTAATATTTTTATTTGGAGTATTTTTTTATACAAAATTAAAATTATTAAATTCAAGGTTATCAGACCAAAAAAAGTTTATAAATACTATTTTGGATATTCAACCAAATATGATTTTTATTGTAGATAATAGTGGACCAATTTTTGCCAACAGATTTTTTCTTGATTTTTTTGATTGTAAAAACTTAAAAGAGTTTCAAAAAAGACATTCTTGCCTTGCTCAAACATTTATTGAAGAAGAGTTATATTTTCATTTAGGGAAAATTGTTGATAATAATAGTTGGATTGAAAATATCTTAAATTTAAAATCTGAGAAAAGAATAGTTTCAATATTACATCCAAATACTTCACTAACAAAAGTTTTTAATGTTTCAATAGTTGAATTAGAAGATGAACAATATTTAATTTCTCTTACTGATATAAGCGATACGATTTTAAAACAAATTCAATTAGAAAATAAATCAACACACGATAAATTGACAGGTGCATATAATAGAGAATATTTTGAAACTCACTATAAATTGATTATAAATGAATATACAAAAGATGATAACTTATTATTTCTTTCAATATTAGATATAGATTTTTTCAAAAAAGTAAATGACACTTATGGACATGATGTTGGAGATAAGGTATTAAAACAATTTGTAAATGTTATTCAAAAATCTTCAAGGAAAGATGATTTATTAATAAGATGGGGTGGAGAAGAATTTTTATTATTAACAAAAGTAAAATCTATAGACAATGCAAAAAAAGTTTTAGAAAACATAAGAAATGCAATATCACAAGCCTCATTTGAGGGAATAAAACATATTACTTGTTCAATTGGTGCAACAAATTATAAAGAAAATGAAAATATAGAAGAGAGCTTTAAACGAGCAGATGATGCTTTGTATGAAGCAAAAAATAATGGAAGAAATCAAGTACGAATAAAATAGTAAGTAATGATTTGTTTAATATTGGATAAAATACAAAAAATTAGAAAGAGTAAATAATGAAAAAAGATTTAATAAAAATCATAAAAAAAGCAGGAAAGATTTTAAAAGCAGGATTTTATGCTGATAAAGATATAACTTTTAAAGCAAAAAAAGATTTAGTTACTGAATATGATGTTGCAGTTGAAACATACTTAAAAAAGAAATTCTCAAAAAAATTTAAAAACTTTAATATCATTGCAGAAGAATCAGACAACGCAAATATAGAGTTTAATAATTCAATTATAATAGATCCAATTGATGGAACAACAAACTTTGTAAATGGAGTTCCACATACTGCTATTTCTGTGGGAGTTTATAAAAATAAAAAACCATATTTAGCAGTTGTATATAATCCAATTTTAGATGAATTATACACAGCAAAAATAGGTAAAGGTGCTTTTTTAAATGGTAAAAAGCTGAAAGTAAGCCATGAAAATGATTTCCAAAAATCACTTCTTGCAACTGGATTTCCATATACAAGTGGAACAAATGAAAATGATTTAAATGACGTTATTAAAAAAATCAAAACAATTTTACCTTTATGTCAAGATTTAAGAAGATTAGGTTCAGCAGCACTAGATTTATGTTATGTTGCACGTGGTGTATATCAAGGTTATTATGAGATGAATTTAAAACCTTGGGATGTAAGTGCTGGAGTTCTTATTCTTACAGAAGCTGGTGGTATGGTTTCTAATATTAAAGGTGAAGAGTATAGATTATTTGAAGATAAATATTTGGTTGCATCAAATGGTATCATCCATGAAGAATTTATCAAAAATTTAAATTTATAAAATCATAAAAACATAAAAAGCACTTATTTAGAAATAATTAAATATAATATTTTTTTAAAAATTTGAACATGGGGTATTTATATGTGTGGAATTGTTGGTTATATTGGTAAAAAAGATACTACTAAAATATTATTAGATGGATTAAAAGAGCTAGAATATAGAGGTTATGACAGTGCTGGAATTGCAGTACTAAAAAATGATAAAATCGATGTTTTTAAAGCTTTAGGAAAATTAATTAATCTTGAAGATAAAGTAAATGAAGCTGCTAAAGAAAATTATGATTTAGGTATTGGTCATACAAGATGGGCAACTCATGGAAAACCAACAGAATTAAATGCACACCCACATTTAGGTGAATACTCTTATGTTGTTCATAATGGAATTATTGAAAACTATAAAGAATTAAAAGATGAATTAAGTGTAAAAGGACATAAATTTGTATCTCAAACAGATACAGAAGTTATTGTTCATTTATTTGAAAGTTTTTATAATAAATTAAATAATACTACAGAAGCTTTTAAAAATACTATTTCAAGACTTGAAGGTGCTTATTCAATTCTATTAATTACAAAAGCCGATCCTACAAAAATATTTTTCTTTAAACATGGAAGTCCATTAATAATAGCAAAGGGAAATGAAAAAAATGAAGTATTATTCGCTTCTTCTGATGCACCATTAATCGGATTAGCAAAAGAAGTTGTTTATTTAGAAGATGGAGTTGGTGGAATTGCGAGTGCTGAAAACTTAGAATTCTTTAATGATAATTATTCATGGTCAACCCTTCCAACTTCAAAACAATTTGCTCAAAAAGATGGATTCAGATTCTTTATGGAAAAAGAAATTTACGAGCAAAGTAGGGTTGTTGGTGATTCTATGTTAGGAAGACTAAAAGATAATGAAATCTTGTTTGATGAGATTGAAGCTTCTATTCTTGATGGAATCAATGAAATCAAACTTTGTGCTTGTGGAACATCTTACCATGCAGGACTTACAGCTTCATATCTTTTTGAAAGACTTTCAAAAATAAAATGTAGTATTGAAATCGCAAGTGAGTTTAGATACAAAGAACCACTTTTAACAAAAGACACATTATTTGTAGTAATCTCACAAAGTGGTGAAACAGCAGATACTTTAGAAGCTTTAAAAATGGCAAAAGCAGCAGGTCTTAAAACACTTGTTGTTTGTAATGTTGATAACTCTTCAATGACAAGAATTGCTGATGCTACTATTCTTACACGAGCAGGAATTGAAAAAGGAGTTGCATCTACAAAGGCGTTCACAACTCAAACTGTTGTTCTTTGGATGTTATCTTTATTTTTTGCAAAAGCTAAAAATGTTATTTCAAATGATGTTTTACAAAGAGAACTACACACATTAAGAGAAGTTCCAAAAGCATTGATTATTAGTGATAAAATCCATGAAAAAACAAAAAGATTATCAAAAAGATATTTACATGGACATGGATTTTTCTTTATAGGAAGAGATGTATTTTTCCCACTTGCTTTAGAAGGTGCTTTAAAACTAAAAGAAATTTCATATTTACACGCTGAAGGATATCCAGCAGGTGAGATGAAACATGGACCTATCGCATTAGCAGATCCAGAACTATTTACAATTGCATTAATGCCACAAAATTTACTTTACGATAAAATTAAATCAAACGTAGAAGAGTTAAGTGCAAGAGATAGTACTATTTGTGCAATATCTCCACTTGATTTTGATTTAGCAGATGACTTTGTAAAAATAAATGAGTGTGATCATTATATGCTAGAATTTTTTGAAATGCTAATAGTATTACAACTTTTATCAATGGAAATATCAGTAAGACTTGGAAATGATGTTGATATGCCAAGAAACCTTGCAAAATCTGTAACTGTAGAATAAAAATATTTTAAACACAAACTAAAAAAATAAGAAGTAGAAAAATGCTACTTCTTATTTTAGATATTTCTTCTCTTATTTTTCTTAAATGTATTAATAGAATCTAAAGAAAAAATCACCAAAGCTAACCAAATAAGACAAAATGTTACCAATCTATCAAAATTCAACTCTTCATTATAAATAAATATTGCTAGTAAAAAAGAACAACTAGGTCCAATATATTGAAAAAATCCAAGGGTGGAAAGTTTCATCCTTATGGCTGCTCCATTAAAAAGAAGTAATGGAATAACAGTAATTAAACCACCTAAACTTAACATCAAATCAATATAAGAGCTAGAGTTTAAAAATGATATTTTATCAATACTATTTAAATAATAAATACCAATAAGTGCAAAAGGTATTAAGATTAAAGTTTCTGTAAATAATCCTACAATCGAACCCACATTTATTTTCTTTCTAATCATTCCATAAAATGCAAAACTTAAAGCTAATCCTAGAGAAACTAAAGGAAGTTTTCCTAAAGTAATTACTTGATATAAAACTGCAACAAAAGCTATAAATATTGCAATATATTGATATTTTGTCATTCTTTCTTTAAAAAAGACATATCCTAAAAATATACTAACAAGTGGATTTATAAAATACCCAAGAGCTGTTTCAATGATATTATTATTCCCAACGGCCCAAATAAAGATAAGCCAATTAAGTGAAATAAATAATGTTGAAATAGCTAGATATTTTAATTTTTTAAAATCTTTTATCAATGATTTAAAAATTTCCACTTGATTTGTAATAAATAACAGAGGTAATAAAATTATAAATGACCAAAAAATTCTATGAATTAAAACTTCCAAAGGTTCAACGCTTGCCACTTGTTTAAAATAAATTGGAGCAATGGCACCCCAAAAAAGAAATGCTAATACAGCATAAAATTGTCCTGATTTTTCTTTATTCAATAAAAAGCCTTAAAATTTATATTTATAGAGTAATTTTAACAAATAATTAAATTTATATATAGAATAAAATTGCCTATTGCAAAATACAAAAAGTAAATAACAGCATTTTTTAGTTAATATAACACACTTTTTGTCTTAATGGCAGAATGAATTCTTTAAATTTTTATTTTAACTTTCTTAGAAACAATATAGAAAACAAAAAAATGGAAAACAAAAGATGGAAAACAACTCAAGAGAAATCTTGTGGAAAACAAAGGATGGAAAACAAATATGAAAAAACAAACACAATATTTATTTACAAGTGAAGTAGTAAGTCCTGGGCACCCAGATAAATGCGCTGATATTATCGCTGATTCAATAGTTGATAGATTAATTATTGAAGATAAAGATAGCCGTGTAGCTTCTGAGGTTTTTGTTGCAGGAAAACATGTTGTAATTGGTGGAGAAGTTAAATCATCTGCACAATTATCAAACAAAGATTATGAAAAAATAGTTAAAGATGCACTTGCTAAAATCGGATATGATGGAAAATCTGCATTTACAAAAGAGCAATGTTTACACCCAGATGATATTAAAGTTCAAGTATTATTAAATCAACAATCACCTGATATAAATCAAGGAGTTGATCAAGATTCTGGGGAAATTGGAGCAGGGGACCAAGGAATTATGTTTGGGTTTGCTTCAATTGAAACAGCTGATTTTATGCCAGCTGCTATTACTTATGCTAGAATGTTATGTGATAAAGTGTATAATTACGCTTTAAAACATAATCAAAAATTAGGTGTTGATATTAAAACACAAGTAACAGTTGATTATGGAACAAAAGAGAATTTTGAAAATTGTAATCCACAAAAAATTCACACAATAGTAGTTAGTGCACCTTCTGTTGAAGCAATGCCAATTACAGAAGTTAGAGAATTAATTCAAGGGTTAATCGACGATGCTGGACTTCCTACTTCTATGTATGATAAAAAAAGTACGATTATTCATATCAATCCAACAGGAAGATATGTAAATCACTCATCTTTACATGACAGTGGATTAACTGGAAGAAAACTAATAGTTGATTCATTTGGTGGATATGCACCAATTGGTGGTGGAGCTCAAAGTTCAAAAGATTATACAAAAGTTGATAGATCTGGACTTTATGCAGCACGTTGGATTGCAAAACATATAGTTGCAGCAGGACTTGCTAAAAAAGCAGTTGTACAAATATCTTATGCAATTGGAGTTGCTAGACCAACATCTGTATCAGTTGATACAATGGGTTCTTATACAAAATTTGATGATGATAAATTATCACAATTTGTAATGGATACTTTCCCATTAACACCAAGATGGATTACAGAAAAATTTGCTCTTGATAAACCAAGTGAAAAAACATTTTTGTATGCAGATGTAGCAGCTCGTGGTCAAGTTGGTCAAAGCGATTACCCTTGGGAAAAACTAGACGAATTAGCAAAATTTGATAATATATAAAATTGATTAAAGTAAAGGATTAAAATGGATTTAAGAAACTTATTTAGCAAGATATCTTTTGATAGTAAATCAAAAGAACAGCCAACAAAAAAAGATGCACCAAGTCACTGGATTAAATGTCCTGAGTGTAATGCATTAATGTTTTTTAAAGAAGTAGAAAATCAAGATAATATTTGTCCAAAATGTAATTTTCATATGAGAATTGGGGCAAAAAGAAGAATTGAGATTCTAACTGATAAAGATAGTTTTGTTGAATTTGATGTTGAATTAAAACCAAATGATCCTTTAAAATTTGTTGATAAAACATCATATAAAAAAAGAGTAGAAGAAGCACTAAAAACAACAGGAAGAACATCTTCTGTTGTAAGTGGTGAAGCTTTAATCAATGATATACCTGTACAAATGGTGGTTTTTGATTTTTCTTTTATGGGTGGAAGTTTAGGTTCTGTTGAGGGTGAAAAAATTATACGTGCTGTAAATAGAGCTATTGCAAAAGATCAAGGTCTTATTATTGTTTCAGCATCAGGTGGGGCTAGAATGCAAGAATCTACATTTGCATTAATGCAAATGGCTAAAACATCAGCAGCACTAAAAAAACTAGATCATGCAAAACTTCCATATATCTCAATTTTAACAGACCCTACAATGGGTGGAGTTTCGGCTTCATTTGCATTTTTAGGTGATATTATAATGGCAGAACCAGGTGCTTTAATTGGATTTGCAGGGCAAAGAGTTATTAAACAAACTATTGGAGCTGATTTACCAGCTGGTTTCCAAAGAGCTGAGTTTTTACTTGAAAAAGGTTCTATTGATATGGTTGTAAATAGATCTAATATGAAACAGACTTTAACAAATTTATTAAAAATGTTTCAAAAAGAAAAAATTTCTTAATTGTTAATGACTAATTTAGAAAAAGCTTTGGGTTTTAAGCTCGAAGCTTTTAATTATCTATATGTTTTATGTGATTATGAAACACTAATAAAAAAAGACATTTCTATTGATTCTTTTATTGATTTATGCAAAAAAAAAGATGTAAAAATTATTCAATATAGAGATAAAATATCTTCAATAGATGAGCAAAAAACAAACTTACAATATTTAAAATCACAACTTAATATTCCAATAATCATAAATGACAAGATTGAATTAATTGATTTTGCAGATGGATTACACTTGGGACAAGAAGATTTTTTTAAAATTCATAAAGATAAAAAAATAGCAACAAAATTAATTAGATTGAAAATAAAAGATAAACTTTTAGGACTTTCAACTCACAATGAAATAGAAATTTTAGAGGCTAATGATTTAGAAATAGACATGATAGGACTTGGTGCTTATAGAAATACAAGTACAAAAGATGTATCAAATATATTGGATTCTAAAATTTCATATTTAGCAAAAATATCAAAACATCCAGTTTGTGCAATTGGTGGTGTATTAATTGATGATAAAATTGAAAATGTTCAATTTAATGTAGTTGGAAGCGGTTTTTTTAATGAGTAAAATAAATATATATTCAATTGTAAAACCAACAAAAGATGAATTTGATACTTTGATAAAAGAGTTTATTAAAATGTCTTCAAAATATTCAAAAGTTGAAGTTCATTATATCTTTAATAAAAATATTGCAAAAGCTCAAAGTATAGGTGAAAGTGAAGCTAAACAAGTATATAGTGATACTTATGAGCCTTTATTAAAAGGCTATAATATTGCACTTGATGTTTTAGGAAAAAAATTAGATACCTATGCTTTTTCATCTTTGATTGATAATAAAAACGAAGTAAATTTTTTTATTGGTGGAGCTTTTGGATTTCAAAGAAGTTTTTTAGAGAAATGTGACACAGTTATTTCTCTAAGTGATTTAACAATGGCTCATAAAGTTGCAAATGTAGTTTTGTGTGAACAAATATTTAGAGCTCTTTGTATTCAAAATAATCATCCATATCATAAGTAATTTATTGTTTTTTTTGTATAATCGAGGAATAAATAAAAGTTAGTTAAAAAAAAGGAAAGAAAATGGGTCTTAAAAAGTATGTAATTTTCTCAATAATTTTAATTATTGTAGTGTTTGGCTATACATATAGTCTTGAATTAGGTAATTATAATATTACAATACTTAATTTTTCTCTTGAATTACCTGTTGCTGCATGGGTTATATTGCCTTTAGCATTGCTTTCATTAGTTACTTATTTACATCTATTATTTTATGGATTAATTAACTACTTTAAAAAAAGAGCTGTTAAAAAAGATCATGAAACAATGATTGATTTAGTAAAATCAAATTTACTTGAAAAAACAGATTTAATTAAATTTAAAACAAAAGATTTCAAAAATCTTCATTCAATTCTTTCTCAATTAAAGCTAAATGTTAAAGATAGTAGATTTACTTCAACAGATGAAGAATTAAATAAAATTGTTGCGAATATTCAAGATATTCAAGATGGAAAATTCGTTACTGATAAATCATTTAAAATAAGCGAAATAAGTTCATTAGCTAACTTAAACATCTTAAATAAAGTAAATGAACAAATAGATTTTGCAGTAGATATTCTTAAAAAACCAGAAAATTACTCTTCAAATGTAGTAAGACAATCTTTTGAAAATGTGTTAAAAGATAAAACAATGACTACAATTAAAAAACTTTATAAAAATGTAAAGCTAGATAAAGAATTAGCAAGAAAACTTTTTGAAAAAGATGCTGCTAATAATGAATTTGGATTTACAACAGAAGAAATTGTAAAAATTGTAAAAGAATTAAATTATAATAAAGATGATTTTATGGCGCTTGCAAAAAATTATGAATCGATTTTACAACCTGATCAAAACATTGCATTATTTGAAAATTTATCAGCAGAGTTTGATGAAGCAACAGCTGCATATTTACACGTTTTATGTGAATATGAAATGATTGATAAAGTAAGAGAAATAGTTTCATTAACTCCCGATACAGAATTTACAGCATTTAAAGCATTATTAGATTTAAAAGAAGCTGGAAAATATTACAATTTAGAAGCGATATCTTATAAATAATGAATAAAAAATTAGATTTTAGCCGACCTTTAATAGTGTTGGCGCCACTTGCTGGTTATACTGACTTACCTTTTAGATCTGTTGTAAAAAAATTTGGTGCTGATTTAACTATTTCAGAAATGATTTCTTCAAATGCATTAGTTTATAAATCAGCAAGAACACTTAAAATGATAGAAAAATCACCAACAGAAGATCCATATTTCGTTCAAATTGCTGGAAATAGTGTTGAACTTGTTCGTGATGCTGTTTTACTTTTAAATGACGTAGAAGGAATTGATGGAATTGATTTAAACTGTGGATGTCCCGCACCTAAAGTTTTTAATCATGGTTCTGGATCTAATCTTTTAGGAGATTTAAAAAAACTTGAAGAGATACTTTCAACAGTTAAAAAATACTCAAAAAAACAATACACATCTGCAAAAGTAAGACTTGGAGTAAATGAAAAAATTCCAGTTGAAATAGGAAAAGCAGTTGAAGCTTGTGGAGCTGATTTTGTATCAGTTCATGGAAGAACAAGAGCTGGAAAATATAAAGCACCTGTTGATTATGATGCAATAAAAGCTATGAAAGAGGCTATTTCTATTCCTGTTATTGCAAATGGTGATATAAAAGATTATGATAAAGCTAAAGAAGTTTTAGAATATACAAAAGCCAATGGAGTAATGATAGGAAGAGGTGCAATTGGAAAACCTTGGGTATTTTATCAATTAAAACATGGAATAGATAATATATCAAATGAAATGAAAAAAGAGATAATACTAGAACACTTCGATGCCATGTTAGAGTTTCATGGACCACATGGTGCTATTATGTTTAGAAAATTATTACACTCTTATTCAAAAGGATATACGGGTGCTAATGAATTTAGAGATATTGTAAATAAAATCTCAGATATTAGTGTCATGCGAGATATGATAGACAACTTTTTTTAATCTTTTTTAATATGATTCAAAAGTTATTTAGATAAAATATTACACTTTATAAAATAAAGAAATAATAAACGATTTTTTAATAAGGGTAATACTTGTCTAAATACTATTATGAATTAACTATAAAACCAATAAATCAATATGAATTATTTTTAGATTTAGTAGATTCTTTAACTACTGATGCAATTGAAGAAGATGAACTTTCAATAATTGTACGAAGTGAAGATGAACTTGAAGATTTAAAATTTGGTATTGAAGAATTTTCAAAAGCAATAAATATAGAATGTAAAATTAATTATGAAAAAAAAGAAAACATCGACTGGGTGAGAGAATATCAAAAATCAGTTAAAGCAATAGAAATTGGAAACTTTTATATAAGACCTTCTTGGGAAGAAAAGAAAGAAAATAAGATTGATATAATAATTGATCCAGCACTTTCTTTTGGATCAGGACATCATGAAACTACATCATCATGCATTGAAGCTATTGATGAGTTCGTACAAGAGAAACAAACAGTTTTAGATGTGGGAACGGGAAGTGGAATACTTGCAATTGCAGCTTCAAAAAAAGGATGCATTGTAGATATTTGTGACACAGATGAAGTTTGTGTTATTGATACAAAATCAAATTTTGAATTAAATAAAATATCTTTTAACGATTCATGGGTAGGATCAACAAGTAAAACAACTAAACAATATGATGTAGTAATAGCAAATATTGTGGCAGACGTTTTAGTAATGATTGCCTCAGATTTAAAAAAACGTCTAAATAAAGATGGATTATTAATAATATCAGGAATTTTAGATAAACATATAAATAGAGTATTAAATAAATTTAATGATTTAGAACAGGTAAAACTTATTCATAAAAATGAATGGGTAACTGTAATATTTAAAAATAATAAGGAGTCTTAGGTTATGGCTAAAAAAGAACAAAATAGTAATAATAACAATAATAGTAACAACAATAACAATAATGGGAATAACAACTTTTTTAATAATAATCCTTTATTGATTTTCGTAATTTTTTCAATAGTTACAATTTTTGCATTTAAAGCAATTTTTCCAGAAGATCAAGTGGGAAGCGAAACAAATGCAAATATGCAGGCATTTGGACAAAGTACAAATAAAACAATTCCATATTCAGATTTAAAGAAAATGATTACTTCTGGAAAAATTGAATATGTAGGTATTGGAAATACTCAAATAAAAGCAATTTCAAAAATGGGAACAGGGCAAATTGTAACTTACACAGCTAGAAGAGTAATTCCTGATGAAACACTGATTTCAACATTAGAAAAAAATGGAATTAATTATGGTGGAATTAACGAAGAAAATATCTTAGCAGATATTTTATTTGGTTGGGTTTTACCTATTTTTATATTTTTTGCTATTTGGATGTTTATTGCAAAAAGAATGCAAAAATCTATGGGTGGAGGTTCAGGAGGAATTCTTGGAATTGGTTCATCTAAAAAAATGATTAATTCTGAAAAACCGAATGTAACTTTTGATGATATGGCTGGAAATAAAGAGGCTAAAGAAGAGGTTCAAGAAATTGTTGACTTTTTAAAATCACCAGATAGATATGTAAGACTTGGAGCTCAAATTCCAAAAGGTGTTTTATTAGTTGGACCTCCAGGAACTGGTAAAACTCTTTTAGCAAAAGCAGTTGCTGGTGAAGCTAATGTTGAGTTTTTATCTGTTTCTGGTTCTGCGTTTATTGAGATGTTCGTAGGTGTTGGAGCATCAAGAGTTAGAGATTTATTTGAACAAGCTAAAAAAGTTGCACCTGCAATTATTTTTATTGATGAAATTGATGCAATTGGTAAAAGTAGAGCATCAGGTGGTCCAATGGGTGGAAATGATGAAAGAGAACAAACATTAAATCAGCTTTTAGCTGAAATGGATGGATTTTCTACTGATGCCGCTCCTGTTATTGTTCTTGCTGCTACAAATAGACCAGAAGTTTTAGATCCTGCACTTTTAAGACCAGGAAGATTTGATAGACAAGTTTTAGTTGATAAACCTGATTATGAGGGAAGAATTGAAATTTTACAAGTACATATTAAAGAAGTAAAACTTGGTAAAAATGTAGATTTAAAAGAAATTGCAAAAATGACAGCCGGACTTGCTGGTGCTGATTTGGCAAATATTATAAATGAAGCTGCATTACTAGCTGGTAGGGCTTCAAAAGATCAAGTTGACCCAAGTGATTTTAAAGAAGCAGTTGAGAGACAAATAGCTGGTTTAGAGAAAAAATCAAAAAGAATTTCTCCAAAAGAGAGAAAAATCGTAGCTTATCATGAATCAGGACACGCATTAATTGCTGAAATTACAAAAGGTGCTAATAAAGTAAATAAAGTTTCTATTGTTCCAAGAGGACTTGCTGCTTTAGGTTATACTTTAAATACTCCAGAAGAAAATAAATATTTAATGCAAAAACATGAGTTAATTGCAGAAGTTGATGTATTACTTGGTGGACGTGCGGCGGAAGAGGTATTTATTGGTGAAATTTCTACAGGTGCTGGAAATGACCTTGAGCGAGCAACGGGAATTATTAAATCAATGGCTACGGTTTACGGAATGAGTGATATTGCAGGACTTATGGTACTTGAAAAAAGAACTAATCAATTTTTAGGTGGACAAACACAAAAAGATTTCTCAGATGCAATGGCAAAAGATTTAGATGATCATACTAAAAATTTATTAAATGAAAGATATGAAATTGTTATACAAAAATTAAAAGACAATAAAGTATCTATTGAGCAAATGACAGCTGAATTATTAGAAATTGAAGTTATCTCAGGTGAAAGAGTTAGAGAAATTATTACACTAAACGGTGGAAAAGTTTTTGTTGATGAAGATCTACACTCAGATGCAATAGTAAGCAAAGAAAATATAACAGAAAAAAAAGAAGTAATCGAAGAAGCAAAAACTGCTGAAGATGAAAAAGAAGAAACTAAATAATAAATAGAATAAAAGAGAAAATAGAAATATCTTCTCTTTTGGAAAAAACTCTTGACAAATCATCTCAAATTAATTATACTTTGTAACTATTTAAAAATACAAGGAGAGATTCATGAAAATATTTAACTTTTCAAATAAGCATTTTATCAAAAGCGTTAACTCTCTTCTACTTCTTTCTTTTTTCCTCTAATAATTTATTTTAAATTATTACAACATATAATAAATAATCAAAATTCTGTTTTCTTTTTTTCATGTAAAAAAAGATATAATATATAACATTTTAAAAGGTTTATACAATGGATAAAAATAAAATTATAGTATTTGATACAACATTAAGAGATGGTGAGCAAAGTCCTGGTTGTTCTATGAACACTGAAGAAAAAATTAAAATTGCTTTACAGTTAGAAAAATTAGGTGTTGATGTAATAGAAGCTGGTTTTGCAGCTGCAAGTCCAGGGGATTTTGATGCAATTAGCAGAATTGCTGAAATAGTTAAAAAATCAAGTATTTGTTCACTTGCAAGAGCAATTGATAATGATATAAAACAAGCTGGATTAGCTGTTTGTAAAGCACAAAATCATAGAATTCATACATTTATAGCAACTTCACCAATACATATGAAATATAAATTAAAAATGAGTGAAGAAGAAGTTATAAAAAGAGCAATTCATGCAGTTCAATATGCAAAAACATTTGTTGATGATGTTGAGTTTTCTTTAGAAGATGCAGGAAGAAGTGAAATTTCATTTATGAAAGAAGTAATGGATGCTGTAATTGGTGCAGGGGCAAAAACTATTAATTTACCAGATACTGTTGGATATAGATTACCTACTGAATTAGGTGCGATGGTTAAAGAATTATCATTATTTGCAGGTGATCGTGCAATAATTTCAGTTCATAACCACAACGATTTAGGATTAGCAACTGCTAATACTTTAGCGGCTGTTTTAAATGGTGCTAGACAAATTGAAGTTACAATCAATGGATTAGGTGAAAGAGCTGGAAATTCAGCTTTAGAAGAGGCTGTTATGGCTATTAAAACTCGAAAAGATGCATTTGGTGATTTATATACAACTATTAATACTCCAGAAATTTACGCAACTTCAAGATTAGTGGCAACTGTTACAGGTGTAGAGCCTCAACAAAATAAAGCAATCGTTGGTAAAAATGCATTTTCACATGAAAGTGGAATTCATCAAGATGGTGTTTTAAAACATCAAGAAACATATGAAATTATGAGACCTGAGGATGTTGGTGTATTTAAAGATAGTACTTTAATTTTAGGAAAACATTCAGGTCGTGCTGCATTTAGAGATAAAATTGTTCATTTAGGATTTGATAAAGTAAGTGATGAAGAGTTAAATGCTGCTTTTGAGAAATTCAAAAATTTAGCTGATAAGAAAAAAGATGTAACTGATGATGATATTAGAATGTTAATTACTGATGAATCATTAAATCAAGATAAAACTTATGAGTTAGTTGGATTACAAATATCTGACTGTACAGAAGGTGTTCCTATGGCTGCAGTTGCAATTAAATTTAAAGATCAAATTATTAAAGATGCAGCTATTGGTGATGGAACTATGGATGCTATTTTTAAAACGATTGATAGACTAACAGGTTACAATGGAGAATTAAAAGATTACAAAGTAACTTCAGTATCAGAAGGAAAAGATGCTTTAGCAAAAGTTATAACAAGAGTATCATTTGATAATATAAGTCCTGCATTTGTTGGGCATGGATTAAGTATTGATACAATGTTAGCAACAGCAAAAGCTTATTTAAGTGCATTAAATTCATACCTTTCTCAAAAAGAAAGATTATCAAAAAATAGTGAACATCAAATTTGATAAAAACTAAAAAATATCTATGATAATAATAGATAATCTACAACAGTTATTAAATAATATCAACACAGGAGAACCTGTGTTGGTGTACTTCTCTGGAGAAAATTGCTCTGTATGTAAAGTTTTGAAACCAAAGATAGAAGAAGAGGTTTTAAAACAATTTCCTAAATTTAAGCTTTTTGAAGTAAAAACAGATTTAAATAAAGAGATAACAAGTCACTTTACTGTATTTTCAATCCCAACAACATTGATTTTCTTTGATAGTAAAGAGTTTAAAAGAGTAGGAAGAAATATGAGCGTAGCATTATTTATTGAAGAGTTAAAAAGACCATATCATTTGATGTGTGAAGATTAATGAAAAGAACTTTATTAATATTCTTTATTATTTTTATTCTTATGCAATTCATTCAAACTAATAAAGAAAATATAGCACAAGAAAAAAACTTAGAAATGAAAGTTGATAATATTGAAGTTTATAATATTTTAAAAACTGCATGTTATGATTGTCATTCAAATGAAACTGTTTGGCCTTGGTATTCTAAGATTGCACCATTTTCTTGGGTAGTTTCAAATCATGTAACAGAAGGTAAAAAAGCTTTAAACTTCTCAACTTGGGAAAACTATAATCAAGAAGAAAAAGATGAAAAAATAAAAGATATATATAGAACAGCATATGCATCGATGCCACTTCCTAGCTATATTTTTGCACATGAAAATGCTGATTTAACAAAAGAGCAAAGAAGCCTGATTAGAAATTGGACTGGGGTTAGATCAAAGTGAGAGAAGAAGTAGCAGAACTTTTAGCAAATAAAAAAGATTTACTTACAATTACTTATTTTAAACTTCAAAAATTGTTTGAAAAAAAGTATGGAAAAAATACTGTAGTTCTTATGGAAATAGGAACATTTTTTGAAGTTTATGAAGTAAATAATGATGAAGAAAAAATAGGAAAAGCAAAAGAGATTGCAGAACTTTTAAATATTCAATTAACAAGAAAAAATAAGACAATTCTTGAAAACTCAAAAGAAAATCCTATTATGGCTGGAGTTCCAGCAATTTCCCTTGAAAAACACTTAGCAAGAATCATCTCAGAGCAAAAATATACAGTTGTACTAATAAAGCAAAAAGGTGTTCCTCCAAATGTTTCAAGGTATTTAGATACGGTTGTAAGTCCTGGGACGAATTTTGATTTCGTAATTGATCAAGATGAAAATAATATCACATCACTTTTGGTTGATCAAATAAGAGGAATTTATTTACTTGGATATAGTGCAATTGATGTAACAACTGGAAAGTGTTATTACAATGAAGTTCACGGAACTAGTGAAGATAAATTTTTTGCACTTGATGAAGTATTTAATTATATGAATATGCATAAAACTAATGAAATTATTATTAGTTTTGCAGATAAAAATATAAATCAAAAAGAAGTAATTGATTATTTAGAACTTACTTTAAAAACTTTTCATATAGGAAGTTTTAGACCAAAAATATCTTATCAAAATGAGTTATTTAAAAATGTATTTAATATAGAATCCCTCTTAACTTCAATTGAACATCTTGATATGGAACGAGTTCCACTTAGCACTGAGTGTCTTGCTGTTTTAATTGATTTTGTAATAGGGCATGATTCAAATATCATTCAAAAATTATCTCATCCGCAAAAACTAGATGTTAGCAGATATATTTATCTTGGAAACAATGCCCTTGAACAATTAAACGTAATAGAAACAACACACAACCCAAGTTTAATTAAACTAATAAATAACACATCAACTGCAATGGGAAAAAGACTTTTAAAAGAGCGTTTAACACATCCTGTAAAAGATAGTAAAGAAATACTAAGAAGACTTGCATTATCTAAAGAGCTGTTTGATTATCATACTCCCATTGAAAATGAGTTAGCAAATATTTATGATATTGAAAGATTAACAAGAAGAATAAAACTAAATAGACTTCATCCTTTTGAGTTAAACTATCTCTATGATTCACTTTTAAGTATCAAAGAAGTTGTTACTTTCATGGAGAACTACAAGTTTATCACACCACCTTGTAGCAGTGCCGATTTAAGCCTTTTTATACAATCTATTGATTCAACTTTTGACTTATCTATTAGTGGAAAATATATGCTAAAAGATGTTGAAGTAAATATGATTAGTGAGGGAATTAATACTCAAATAGATGAGCTAAATGTCCAAAATGATATTTTATATTCAAAATTAGAGATTTTTAGAAATCATATTTTATCTTTTATAAAATCAGAAGATTCGAGTTTTGTAGGAATAAATAGACTTGATAAGGAAGGATTTTTTCTTACTTTAACAAAAAATAGATTTAATTCAATTAAAGAAGAGTTAATGAATTCTCATTTTATTCTTGATGATGAATTGTATTTATTTAAAGATTTTAATATTAGAATCCAAACAAACTCTGTAAAGATATTTTGTAAATTAACTGAAGATATTTCAGATAAATATGTGCATAATTTAAGAAAAATAATTGATTTAAATAAACTTGTATTTAAAGAAAAGATTTTAGAATTTGAAAAGAAGTTTGCAGTTTTACTTGAAGAATTAGTGCAGTTTATTGCAGAAGTAGATTTAACGGTTTCTAATATAAAAACAGCAAAAAAGTATAATTATTCTTGTCCAAAGATAGTAAAAACTACAAATAATGAAAACTTTCTAGAGCTAATTGATTTAAGACATCCAATAATTGAAGCAAATGAAGAGCAGGGAATTTACGTTCCAAATGATATTATTTTAGGTGAACTTAGTCTTGCTTCTAAAGAGTACAAAGATAATGTAATTATAAAAAACTCAAATCCAATAAATATAAATAATAATAAAATGCACGGAGTTTTACTTTATGGAATAAACTCATCGGGTAAATCTTCTTTAATGAAAGCTATTGGAATATCAGTTATTATGGCGCAAGCTGGATTTTATGTACCTTGTAAATCTATGAGGTTTTCAATTTTTGATTCTGTTTATACGCGAATCTCTGGAGCTGATAATATTGCAAAAGGATTATCTTCATTTGCAGTTGAAATGTTGGAGCTTAAAAATATATTTAATAGAGCTACGAAAAATGCACTTATATTAGGTGATGAGATTTCCCATAGTACTGAAACTATGAGTGGATTAAGTATTGTTGCAAGTGCTATTTTAAAGTTATCTAAACTTGAAGCTATATTTGTATTTGCAACTCACTTACATCAACTTCCAGAAATTGAAGAGTTACAAAAATTGAAAAATATAATTTCATTACATTTATCTGTCATGTACAAAGATGATGAAGATAAATTGATATTTGATAGAAAACTAGCTTTTGGAAGTGGTTCATCTATGTATGGTTTAGAGTATGCTAAATCACTTCATATGGATAAAGAGTTTTTATCTGTGGCAAATGAAATAAGAAAGAAATTAACAGATGATTACAGCTCAATTGAGAGGCTAACTCAAAGAAAGACATCTAAATACAATAATAGTGTCTTCGCATCTTCATGCGTGATTTGTGGACGCGCTTGTGATGATGTGCATCATATAAAAGAGCAGGCAAAAGCAAATAAAGATGGATTTATTGGTCATGTAAATGCAAATCACAAATACAATCTAGTACCACTTTGCAAAGTTCATCACAAAATGGTACACGATGGAAGCATAAATGTAAATGGTTTTATCTCAACTTCAAAAGGCTTAGAGTTACACTATACTATGCTTGATAAGTAAGATTATGAAGCTTAAGGATATGTTTTAGTACATATCCTTATCACCATTTTTTAAAAGATCTCTTGTAAATCTTATTACTTTATTTCTTCCAGTTTCTTTTGCTTTGTATAAACATAAATCAGCAAATTTTATACATTTCCAAATCTGATCTGTATCACTTGGAAAGAATGCATATCCAATACTTACAGTTTTACTAAATGATTCGTTATTAAAAGTGAATACAAGTTTTGCAAAATCTTGATTTATTTTATCTGCAAGTTTTTTTGCATTTTCCTCGGTTGGATTTTTCATTATAATTAAAAATTCTTCTCCACCAAATCTAATAATAAATTCATCTTGACCAATAGAATCTTTCATTGTTTTTGATAATTTTTGTAATACCACATCTCCCGCATCATGTCCATAAGTATCATTAATCATTTTAAAGTAATCAATATCTAAGAACATAATTGCATAAGTTGTACCTTCTTTTAATTCATAAGGCATTTTTTTATCAATAAACTCATCTAAATACTTTCTATTGTAAAGACCCGTTAATCCATCAACTAGATTTCTTTCTCTTAAAACATCCATTAACATCCTACTTTCTAAAATAGGTTTTGTCTCTTCAAGATATTTTTTAATAATTCCAATTTGATATTTAACATGTTTTAAACACTCTTCATCTTCGCATAAAATATGAATTGTAATACTTTTTTGTTCATTTATAGAAAATGGAATACAAATATATTTTGATTCATTTTGGCAAGTTGCATTTCTACAAATTTCAGGGAAATTTTCAGATAAAACTATCATATCAGTTCTCTCTGCTCGGCATTGTTCTTTTATATTTTTTATAACATTACAACAAGCTTTTGTATTTTTTGTTGAAAAAATAGTTATTCTTTCATCTTTTATTAAATCATTTTCAAATATATAAAAATTTTTGATGTGTAATTTATTTTTAAATACTTGAATCAATCTATGATAGATATCATCTTTTGTTAAATCTGTTTCAATTGTTTTTTTATAATTATAAATTTCTGAAATATCTTGAATTATCTCTTTTGCTGTTAATAATTTATCATTATTTGAAGTTGAAGATCTATTATGAACAAACGCTGTTAGATTTTTCTCAATCCCAGTTAGTACAGTTTCAAGCTTTTCAATTATTTCATTTAGCCATAAAAAAGCTTCTTTGTCTTCTTTTAAAACTCCAACTTTTGCTCTAACAGAATAATTTCCATCATGAACTTGTTTTAAAACTTCTGTAATTGAATCAAATGAATTTGTATAAGGTTTTATTTTTCTACTAATATAAATAAGTATAATTATTAAAAAGATAATTATTGTACCAACAATATTTAATAAAACAACAATACTAGAAATTCTATCATCTTGGATATCAAATTTTAAAGAAATAGCTCCTAGAACTTCACCTTCTTGGGCATTATGACAAGATAAACAATTTGGTTTATCTAACGAAGATGCAGTGTAAGGAATAGTGATTCTTAAATTAGCGTCTTTTAATGTTTCAGTAATAACAACTTCTTCTTTTCCAGTTCTTAATACTTTTTCATCAATTTCATCTTTTGGTGTTTCATTTCCAAGACCAGAATTACTAAATTGTTTACTAACACTTTTTGCTCGAATAACCCATAAATCATTTACTTCATCCAAATCATTAATACTATTTAGAAAAACATCTCTTTGTTGCATATTTCCGTTTATCATATGAGATGTTAAAGATTTTTTTACAATATCAGCTGTTAAATAAGCTCTTTTTTTTGTACTTTCATAACCACTTTGTCTAGAACCAAAAGCTACTAAAGCAACAATCACCACAGTAAGGAATGTTATCATTGTAAATATAATTATTGTTATTTTTTTATTAGAATTCACCTAAAGCATCCTTACAAATTGTTTTTAATATGATAACATAAAATTATTTTTTTAATAAGTATTTTTATTAAAAAAATTATTAAATTACAAAATTTTAAAAGCTTCTTCTAAATCAAGTGTTCCTTCATAAAATGCTTTTCCAACAATCACACCTGAAATATTTCCATTTGCTTTGCAGTTTATGATATCTTGAATATCTTTTACTCCACCACTTGCAATGGTATCAACTTTAGAGCTAAGTGCAATAGATTCTGTAAATTCAACATTTACTCCACAAAGCATTCCATCTTTGCTTATGTCTGTGCAAATTATTGCTTCAACACCAGCGTTCGCAAATTCAAGTGCTAAATCAGTTGCTTTCATATTTGAAACTTCTGCCCAACCTTCAACCGCTACCATTCCATTCATTGCATCAATACCTACTGCAATTGGGTATTTACTTGCCATATCTTTTACAAATTGTGGATTTTTCACAGCAATTGAACCTAAAATTAATCTATCAACACCCAGTTCAAGGTACATTTTAATAGTCTCTTCATCTCTGATTCCACCACCAAGTTCAATCTTTAGATTACAGTTTTCTCTAATCTTTTTAATTTGCTCTAAGTTTGCTGGTTTTCCTTCAAATGCTCCGTTTAAATCAACGATATGAACCCATTTTGAACCTAACTCTTCAAATCTTTTTGCAACTTGCCATGGTTCATCTGAATAGATTTTTGCACTATCCATAAGTCCTTTACTAAGTCTTACAGCTTTTCCATCTTTTAAATCAATTGCTGGTAAAATATCCATCTAACATTTCCTTATTTAATTTTTATTTACACAAATTTTCTATAGTATCTTCAATATTTTTGAATTTAAATTCAAATCCTAAATCTAATAATTTTTGTGGAATTGCACTTTGTCCGTCTGTTAAAACACGTGCGCCTTCACTAAAAATAAGATTTAAAACAAATTCAGGAACTGGAAATAATGTAGGTCTATTTAATGTTTTTCCTAAAGCTTTTGTCAAACCTTTATTGGTTGTAGGAACAGGAGCAGTAAGATTGAAAACTTCTTCATATTCATTTTCAATAACAAATTTGTAAGCATTTAATAAATCTTCAATATGAATAAAAGAAAATGCTTGATTTCCACTTCCAATAACTCCACCAACACCTAATTTAAATGGTGTAATCATTTTTTGTAAAGCGCCACCATCTTTGCCCATTATTATTCCAAATCTGAAAATAGATACTTTTGTAGATTCATTTTTTGCTTTTAAAGCCTCTTTTTCCCAATCTTGACAAAGATTTGATAAGAAATCATTTGAATAATTTCCCTTTTCATCATAAGTTGATTTGTTATCATAAATTCCAACAGCAGAAGTTGAAATAAGAAGTTTAGGTTTATTAGTAATTGTATTAATTGTATTTACAATTTTTGATGTAGTATCAATACGGCTTGAATAAAGAAGTTTTTTATAAGACTCACTCCATCTATTTATAATATTTGCACCTGCAAGATTTATTATAATATCGCTTGAGCTTATAACTTCATTCAATTTTTCTTGATTATTTAAAACATCTCTTGATATAGAAATTACTTTATAATTAAGATTAGAAAAATATTTATTTAAACTGCTTCCTACGAAACCACTAGCTCCAGAAATTGCAATAGTTTTCATTATTTATCCTTTATTATTTTAATTGTATAAAGTTTTTTAAAATTCTTAAACCATTATCATGTGATTTCTCAGGGTGTGGTTGAAATCCATAAATATTATCTTTATTTACAGCACTTGTAAAATCATATCCATAAGTTGTAGTTCCTATAATATTTTTTTCACTTGTAATCGCATGATATGAGTGCACAAAATATAAATATGGATCTTTTAATCCTTCAAATAAAGCATGTTCTTTATTTTTTATTGTATTCCAACCCATATGAGGAATTTTAAAATCTTCATTCATTTTTGATTTATCAAATTTTACAACCTGTCCATCAATTAATCCAAGACCTTCCGTATGTCCAAATTCAGAAGAATTTTCAAATAAGAGTTGCATTCCAAGACAAATACCAATCATAGGTCTTCCAGTTTTTGCAAACTCATAAATAGCTTCATTCATACCAGTTTGAATAAGATGCTCCATGGCATCTTTATAAGCACCAACACCTGGTAAAATAATTCTATTGAAATTTTTTAAATCTTCTGGATTTTTAACGACAGTTGCTTTTGCATCAATTAACTTACAAGCATTATAAACACTTGCTAAATTTCCCATATTATAATCAATTATTCCTATCACGTATGTTCCCTTTTGTAAAAAAAAATTATACTAAAGTTTTGCATCAGCTAGGGTTAAAGAAAATAAAACCTGATTATTTTTTTTCTCTAAAGCTTTTTTAGCTTCCTTAATTGTAGCACCAGTTGTAATTAAATCATCACATAAAATTGTCATCTTATTAGATATATTTGTACTTTGAAAACGTCTAGGATTTTTCTGTCTAAATTCTAAATCTTTTCCTGCATATTTGACTATATTTGAGGCTTTTAATGTGTTATATTTAGGAGTAATAAATTGGGATTTTAGATGACGTGCTAAAATAGCTGTATGAGAAAAATCATGTCTTGTATGGTCATCTATTGGAATGGCATATACTTCATTTGTAAAACTAAAATTTTGAGCAAATTTAGCAAAGGAGAGTTTTGCCAAAATATTAAAAACTCTATCACCGTGAAAATAATATTTTGAAGAGATTAAATCTTCAAGTTCTGAAAGAGTATAAAAAGAGTAGTTAAAAAAGCCATCTTCTATTTCTCTTTTATGAAAAGATGGTTGAAGAAGTATTGTTTGACAATCTTTACAGATTATTTGAAATGATAGGTTTTTACAAGTTAGACATAACATAAAATAATAATATCATAAATTATGTTTATTTAAAGCTATTATACTAAAAGTATACTAGCTTTAAATTTCGTGGAAAATAAAATTAAATCTTTAACACCGCCATAAATGCTTCTTGAGGAACATTTACTTTTCCTATGGCTTTCATTCTTTTTTTACCTGCTTTTTGTTTTTCAAGTAATTTTCTTTTTCTTGTAATATCCCCACCATAACATTTTGCTGTTACGTTTTTACCTGTTGATTTTACAGTTTCTCTTGCAATTACATTATTTCCAATACTTGCTTGAATTGCAACTTCAAATAATTGTCTTGGAATTAATTCTTTTAAGGCTTTAATAAATTCTCTTCCTTTTGAAAGTGCTTTATTTTCAGGAACTATGATTGAAAGTGCGTCTACAACTTCACCTGCTACTTTAATATCAAGTTTTTGTAAAACACCTGGTCTAAATCCGATTGGTTCATAATCAAAAGATGCATAACCTTTTGTTGTTGATTTTAATTTATCATAAAAATCCATTACAATTTCATTCATTGGAATATCATAATCAAGTAAAACTCTTTTTCCTATATAATCCATTTTATTTTGAGAACCTCTTTTATCGTTAAGAAGTTTGATAACATTCCCTAAAAATTCATCAGGTACTAAAATAGTTGCTTTTACATAAGGTTCAAAAATTGTATCTATATAATTTTGAGCTGGTAATTCACTTGGGTTTTGGATTGTAATTCTTGACCCATCAGTTTTTAAAATTTCATAAATAACCGTTGGAGCAGTTGCAATTAAATCTAAATCAAACTCTCTTTCTAGTCTTTCTTTGATTACTTCCATATGAAGCATTCCTAAAAAACCTGTTCTAAAACCACTTCCAAGTGCTGCTGAACTTTCAGGTTCAAAAGAGATTGAACTATCATTTAGTTGAAGCTTATTTAAAGCTTCTCTTAAATCTTCAAACTTATCTGTCTCAATTGGATAAAGCCCTGCAAATACAAAAGGTTTCGCAGGTTCAAATCCATGAATTATTTCAGCTGTTGGATTTTTTGCATCAGTCATAGTATCACCAACTGCAATACTATTTGTTGTTTTAAGTCCAAGTACAACAATTCCAATTTCACCAGTTGAAATCTCTTTTGTGGGAGTTGGTTTTCTAGGATGTGGATACATTAAATTAAGAACCTGATGTTCTTCTTTTGTATTCATCATTCTAAGCATTTGCCCTTTTTTAATACTTCCATCATAAACTCTAACAAGTGCTAAAGCTCCAAGATAGTTATCAAACCAAGAATCATAAATTAAAGCTTTTGTAGGAGCATTCGTATCACCCTCAGGTGAGGGAATTCTATCCACAATAGCATCAATTAAATCTTTTACTCCAACACCTGTTTTTGCACTGATTAAATTACTTTCTGTACAATCAATCCCGATTGCTTCTTCAACTTCTTCTAAAACTCTATCTGGATCAGCACTTGGAAGATCAATTTTATTTACAACAGGAAGAATTTCTAAGTTATTATCCATTGCAATATATACATTTGCAATTGTTTGAGCTTCAACACCTTGTGTTGCATCAATAATCAAAAGGGCTCCATCAGAAGATGCCAGTGAACGGCTTACTTCATAAGAAAAATCAACGTGACCTGGAGTGTCAATTAGATTTAGAATATAATCTTGTCCATCTTTTACATAATTAAGTCTTACACTTTGAGCCTTAATTGTAATCCCTCTTTCTTGTTCTATATCCATAGTATCCATCATTTGTGCTGATAAATCTCTATCTGCCACAGCTCCACATTCTTGAATTATTCTATCTGCAAGAGTTGATTTTCCATGATCAATATGAGCAATAATACTAAAGTTTCTAATATTTTTTTGCAAGGGTAATTCCTATATGTTGTTTATTATTTTGTCAATTAGTAGTGATTATATCTAAAGTTTTGTAAGATAGTAGTTAAATGTTTTTAAGATTTTTTTTAAGAGATTTAGAAAATCTAAATCTCTTAAAATTATTGGTTAATTAAAGCAGTAACTCTTCTATTTTGAGCTTTTCCTTCTTCATTATCATTAGAAGCGATTGGTTGAGATTCACCATAACCTACAGCTCTTAATCTTGTAGATTCTATACCATAAGATTTTAAAGAATTCACTACAGAAACAGCTCTTCTTTCTGATAAAGTTTGATTATAAGAATCACTACCTTTTGAATCAGTGTGAGCTTCAATAACTGCTGTTATTGATTTATTCTCTTTCATCATATTCGCAAATTGTGTTATTTTATTTTCATAGTCTGATTTAATATTAGCAGAGTTATTATCAAAGTTAATTTTTAAATCAACAGTTTCTACACAACCATCTTTATTTACTTTAACACCAGGAGATGTATTAGGACATTTATCAAAACTATTTTTAACCCCGTCATTATCGTCATCATCGTTGATTACAGCAGCTTGTGCTTCTTCTTCAACTGGAGTTTTTTCTTCTTCAACTACTGGAACAGTAGCAGTTATTTCGCTATTTCTATAATTTTTACCTAAAGGCATTCCTAGACCAATTGTGTACATTAAATCATTTTGATTCTCTTTAAGTGCAATTAAATGACGAACATCACCTTTTAAAGCAATTCCATAATATGGAATATCATATCTTAATCCAACACCATAATTAAGTACAGCTGAATCTTGATGTTTATTTAATTCCTGAGTTACATCTTGATACCCAACCCCAGCTAAACCATAAGCAGCTAATCTATCAGTTAACTCAAATCTTTTAACAGCATTTAAAAAAGTTCTGTTTATATGAGTAGTTCCATTATTTCCATCATAGTCAACTTTTGCACTTCTCATATATGCTACTTCAACTTGATCAATAAAAGAATCATCTAAATTTTTTGCTAAAGATATTCCTAAATTTATATAGTTATCATCTTTTAAACCAGCTTTGCTATCTGTTAATATTCCTGATGCAAATGGTGTAACTTCATAGTTATAAGTCTTACTAGGATCGCTTGCTGCGAAAATAGATGATGCACATAAGATTGATGTTAATAAAATTCTTTTCATTAAAATTTTCCTTGAATAATAATTTTGTAGATTATAACATAAAAAATTATACAATTAACTTTATTAAAATAAAAAAAGGGGCTAAGATTCCTCTTAGCCCCTTTTTAAGAAAAATAATTTAAAAAAATTATTTGTTCATTACCGCTTCAACTCTTCTATTTTCTGCTCTACCTTCAGCAGTTGCATTTGAAGCAGTTGGTTTAGTTTCACCATATCCTACTGCTTTAATTCTTGCTGCATCAACTTTTAATGCTTTTAAAGCATTAACTGTAGAAGCTGCTCTTCTTTCAGATAATTTTTGATTATAAGCATCAGAACCAACAGAATCTGTATGTGCTCCGATTGTAGCTTTTAATTTTGGATTAGCATTCATCATTTTTGCGAATTCTGCAATTCTTGAGTTGTAAGAATCTTTAATATCAGACTTATTTGTATCAAAGTTAATATTTAAGTTAATTAAAGTCATACATCCAACAGAATCAACTTTTGCACCTTTCATTGTATCTGGACATTGGTCTAATGCATCGATAACACCATCACCATCAGTATCTTTTGGAGCTGCTTTAGGAGCTGGAACAACAACAGGAGCTGCAACAACAGGAGCTTCAACAACTGGAGCTGGCTTAGAAACTTCACCAAATGGAACAGCAAAACCAAGAGTATATAATAAGTTATTATCTCCATGGTCAACTTCAATTAAATGTCTTACATCAAATTTTAATGCGAATTGGTCAGCAATTTGGTATTTAACACCTGCTCCATAATTACCATATAATCCATTTTTGTTACCATGTAATTCGTTATCAAAAATTTCAACACCTGCTCCAACTAATGCATATAAAGAAGTGTTTTCAGCAACTGAATATTCTTTGATTAAGTTAGTGAATATTCTTGTAATTCCTGTATCTTTGTCAGAACCATCTTTGTAATTTACATCTTTAATTGATCTTAAAAAACCAAGTTCAACTTGATCAATCATAGAATCGAATTGGTTGAAACCTAAGCTTAAACCAGCATTTGCATAATTTCTTTCTAAACCTAAGTTACCCTCAGTAACAACACCACCAATTAATGGAGTGATTTCATATTTATAGTCACTATTTGCAGCTAATACCATTGTTGCACAAGCAATTGTAGATAATAAAATTTTTTTCATATTTATTCCTTTTATGTAATAATTATGTGAATTATATCACATTTTTTTTATTTTAACATTAATCAATCAAAAATTGAGTTTACAGATTCATTATTGTGAATTCTTCTTATTGCTTCACCCATCATTTTTGACGCTGTTAAAACAGTTATCTTTTTAGCATTTTTTCGTGTAGGAATTGTGTCTGAGATAACTAATTCATCTAGTTCTCCATTTTCAATTCTTTCATATGCAGGTCCACTTAATACTCCATGTGTACAACATGCCATTACGGAAGTAGCACCTTTTTTCTTTAAAGCTTCCGCAGCTTTTACTAAAGTTCCTGCTGTATCAACCATATCATCAACTAAAATTACATCTTTACCTTCAACGTCACCAATAATATTCATAACTTCGGCAACATTCGCAGCTTCTCTTTTTTTGTCAACAATTACTAAGTCATATCCTAAAATATCAGCATAAGATCTAGCTCGTGCAACTCCTCCAATATCTGGACTGGCAATAATTGGATTTTTTAAATTTTTAGATTTAATATAATTTCCAAATACAATTGAACCAAAAAGATTATCCGCAGGAATATTGAAAAATCCTTGAATTTGAGCAGCATGTAAATCAATAGTAACAACTCTTGAAATACCAGCAGTTTCAAGTAAATCAGCAACTAATTTTGCAGTAATAGGAACTCTTGGAGCTGCTTTTCTATCTTGTCTTGCATAACCATAATATGGAATTACAGCAGAAATTGATTTTGCGCTTGATCTTTTAAGTGCATCTACCATAATTAATAATTCCATTAAATTATCATTAGTAGGTGCGCATGTTGGTTGAATAATAAATACATCTTGTCCTCTTACACTCTCTGTAATTTGAACCGATATTTCACCATCACTAAATTTGTTAAGTTTCGCGTTAGATACAGTCATACCTAAATATTCTGCTACTTTTGTTGCAAATTCAGGATTAGCTGAACCACTAAAAAGTTTAAATGTTGACATAAAAATTCCTTGGATTTGATTAATGAATAAATTTTATCTAAAGTGTACTTAATGAATATTAAGTTAATAAAAAATTAAGATAAATTTATATAAAATAATAATGATTATCATAAGCAACAATACTGTGAAACATGCTTAAAATAACATGGAAGTTAAAAATTATATTTAAAAAGATTATTTTATAAGGAAAAAAAATGAGAAACCTTTTAACAGGTAAAAAAGTTAGTTTAGTTGTAAGTGGATTGATTTTAAGTTCAACTATGACATTTGCAGCAGATACAATTGATTCTGCTTTTAAAGAAGGAAAAGTAACAGGTAGTTTAGGAATATACGGTCAAAAAGTAGAAGTAAAAAATTTTGAACCAGATTTTGGATACGCAAATGCAAATGCAACATTAGGATATGAAACTGCTTCATTTTATGGAATAAGTGCAAAAGCTGAATTTAAAGGAAATTTAAAATTAGGTGAAGTTGAAAAAGGCGATTATAAAAGTGAAGATGCTTTCCAAAACACAGCATTAATGACAGAAGCATATCTTAAATATGCAAATGAAATGATTGCTTTAAAAGCTGGTAGACAAGCGGTTGATTTAGAGTGGATGGGTGATTATCAACAAGCTGTAATTGCTGAAATTACTGCAATTGCTGATACAACAATTGTTTTAGGATATTCACAAAGAAAAGCTGAATCAGGAATTGATTTAAGTGAAGATTTTGATAAATTTAATGAAAACAAAGGTGCATATGTTGCTGATATTAAATATGCAGGTTTTGCAGGAGTAGAATTTAATCCTTATTTCTATTCAGCTCCTGATATGGCTGATTGGTTTGGATTGAAAACTACATTTACAGCTGAAAACTTTGGTTTAATTGCACATTATGCTCAAAGTGATATTGACAAAGCATATGGGCTTGCAAACGGATATGAAGATGGAACAATTGGACATGTTGAGTTAAATACAAAAATTGAAGATTTTACAGCAGCAGTAGGATATATTAAAACTGATAAAGATGGTGGAGCTGGTTCGATGGCAGAAATTGGTGATAATATATCTCCATTTGAAGATGGAAATTATGTATATGAAATCGATGCAAAAACAATTTATGGATCTTTGGGATATACAATTGCTGATATTGAATTAGGTGCATTATATGGTCAAACAAAATTTGAAAGAGATTATAAAGAAAAAGAGTTAAATTTAACAGTAGCTTACTCATTTACTGATTCTTTAGAAGCATCTGTTTTATATGCAGATATTAAAGCTGATAAAGATTATGGGGATTTAGATTACAACAAAATATTAGCAAGCGTAGAATATAGCTTCTAATATAAAATAATTTAGGAGTTAAACTCCTAAATTATAAAACTAAATAAATCAAAAAATTTATTTAGAACTCTCTATCCAAGCACTTCCGATTACTTTTTGACCATCATAAAAAACAGCTAATTGTCCAGAAGCAACACCAAAAGCTGGTTCTTTTAAAGTTATATATGCTTTTTCATTTTCAATTTTTACATGACAAGGAGTAGATATTGATCTGTATCTTAGTTTTACAGAACAATCAAAATCTTTTTTATCCATAAACATATTTGAGTTATTTGCAATAACTTCATTTACTTCTAAAGCCTCTTTTTTACCAACAACAATAGTATTATCTTTTGGATTTAATTTTGTTACAAAATGAGGATCATGTGCTCCATGAACTGTAAAACCTCTTCTTTTTCCTATTGTATAATGTGCATAACCTTTATGCTCACCAACAACATTTCCCTCTTCATCTAATACTTTTCCTGGAACATCAATATTTGCATGTCTTTTTACAACATCTGTATAAACAGTTTCAACAAAACAAATTTCTTGTGATTCACTTTTTTCTGTGATTCTTTTATATACATTTGATAAAGTTGCACCAAATTTTACAATGTCTTCTTTTTTATAAGTACTTAATGGAAACATCATAAAAGGAAGGGCTTCTTTATCTACTTGTGATAAAAAGTAGCTTTGATCTTTTGTTTTGTCATCAGCTTCGTAGAAGAACTCACCATCAGTTTTTGCATAATGTCCAGTTGCTAAATAACTAGCACCATGATCTTGTGCAAACTTTAACATAGCACCAAATTTTATTTGTTTATTACATTTTACGCATGGGTTTGGAGTTGTACCTTCTAGGTATGATTCAACAAAATAATCATAAATTTCAGCAGTAAATTTATCAGCTAAATCTAAAATGTGATATTTGATATTTAAAAATTCAGCAACATCTTTTATATAACCTAAATTTCTTTCGTGATAACCATCAGTTCTATTATGAAGTTTTAAATAAACACCCTCAACTTCATATCCATCTTTTTGTAGCATATAAGCAGTTACTGAAGAATCAATTCCACCACTCATACCAACCATTACTTTTTTTTTCATTATTACATCCTTTTTAAAGGAATAATCACTGACTCTCTACTTGCCCAATTTTTATGAGGTATAATTAAATCTTTTGTATTTATTTTTTTATCATCAAAAAATATTATATCTATATCCAAGGTTCTAGGCGCATCTTGAAAGGATCGCTTTCTTCCGAATTTATTTTCATATCTTTGCATCGCTTTTAAAAAGCTATTAGGACAAAGATTTGTTTTGAGGCGAATTATACCATTTAGAAAGTCATTTTGTTCCAAGAATCCAAAAGGAGGGTTTCTTAAAAGTGGTGAAGTCATAAGTAAAGTAAATCTTGAATCTTGTTTTAAACATAAGATTAATTTATCAAATAATTTTTTTGTATTTCCAATATTTCCCCCAATTCCTATAGTTACAGTATATTTTTTACTTGAACTAGCATTGAACTTTTTAGGGAAATTAGCAGTATAAAAAAGTGTTAGATTTTGTGTTAATTTTTTTTTCATTTTTCTTCTTAAAATACTTAACTTATTAAATAAGTCAAGTATATTTTTTATAAAATTACAGCTTTTCCATTTTGCATTACAATTGTATCTTCAATTCTAACACCAAATTCATTTGGTAAATAAATTCCAGGTTCTATTGTAAATACCATATTGTCTTCAATTATTACATCTGATTTTGAGTTTATATTTGGAAATTCATGAATATCAAGTCCAACTCCATGTCCTGTGCTGTGAATAAAATATTTTCCAAATCCAGCTTTTTCTATTACATCCCTAGTTAATTTGTCAATTTCACTAGCTTTCATTCCAACTCTTGCTTTTTCAATAGCATTTAACTGAGCTTTTAAAACTATGTCATATACTTTTTGATGTTTAGTATTTTTGAATTTTTGTTCTCTTTTAAAAGAGAATTTTTCGAAATCAACAACACTTGTACAAGTTCTATCTGAACAATATCTTTTGTATTTAACTCCAGCATCAACAAGAATCAAGTCATTTAATTTTAATTTTTTAGAAGTTGGAAGTGCATGGGGTTTTGCAGCATTTTCATTTATTGCGATAATTGGCTCAAAACTGATATCTAGTTTTCCTGTTTGTGTCATTTTCTCGAAAGCTTTAAAATATAAAAATTGTTCTGTTTTATCAAAACCATTTTTTTTAATATAATTTGCAAATTCTTTAAAACCAACTCTTCCTGCCATGGCAGCTTTTTTTAATAGTTCTATTTCTTTTTCAGTTTTTATAATTCTTTTTAGTTTAGAAAAATTTGGTTTTGCAATAAAAATAGTTTTAATATTTTCACTTAAGTTTGTGTATGCTGCGTGTGTAAAGTCATTTGGATCATATATTAATTTTTTTATTTTATTTTTTTTTAGAATTTCTCTTGTTGTATCTATTAAATTTGAAGATTCTATAACTTCACATTTTTTTGCGTATTGTTTTGCTTCTGTTGTATACCTTGCATCTGTAATAAAGTATTTTTCTTCATTTAAATTTAAAAAAATTACATTATCACAAGAAAATTTACATTCAAAATATACAGCATTCTCATTTTGTAGGATAAAGTTTTTCATTAAAAGCCTTTAATATGGTATCGTTTAACATAAATTTAATTATAATCTTACCTAAAATTTATAAAAGGAATATAATATGAAAATTGCCATAATTCAAGGACCAAACTTAAATATGCTAGGAATTAGAGAACAACACATTTACGGTTCTATGAGCCTTGAACAAATTCACGATCAATTAAAAAATGCAGCTGCACAAAATGGAATTGAAGTAGAATTTTTTCAATCAAATTTAGAGGGTGAAATAGTTGATAGGATTCAAGAGTGTTTAGGAACAGTTGATGGAATTATGATTAATCCAGCTGCTTATTCTCACACATCAATTGCAATTAAAGATGCATTAAGTGCAGTTTCAATGCCAGTTGTTGAAGTACATATCTCAAATATTTATAAAAGAGAAGAGTTTAGACAAAAATCAATAACAGCAGGTGCATCAACGGGTGTTATTTCTGGATTTGGTCCATTTGGTTATCATATGGGATTAATTGCATTAATGCAAATTATTTCAGAAGTAAAAGCTGTAACTCAAGCGCAACAAACTGCAGAATAATTTTTATAATTTATGAAAATAATTAGCGCAAATTGGGTTGTAACTTGCGATGAAAACGACGGTATCATTGAAAATGGTGCTGTTGTTTATGATGATAAAATCCAAGATATAGATACCCTTACAAATATAGAAAAAAAATATCCAAATATTGAAATAACAAAACTTCCTAAAAACTCTGTTTTAATGCCAGGACTTATAAATTCCCATGTACATTTAGAATTTAGTGCAAATACAACAACTTTAAAATATGGAAATTTTTACAATTGGTTAAATTCAGTAATAAAATTTAGAGATGATTTAATAACAAAAGCTACAAAAAAATTAATAGCTACAAAACTAGACCGTATGAAAAAAACAGGAACAACAACTATTGGAGCAATATCTTCATATTCATATGATTTAGAAGCATGTGTGCAAAGTCCTATTAATACAGTTTTTTTCTGTGAAGTAATTGGATCAAAGGGTGATATGATTGATACTTTATTTGCAGATTTTAAAGATAGATTAAATATTGCAAAAAAACATAAATCAAAAAGCTTTATTCCAGCAATCGCAATTCACTCGCCATATTCAGTGCATCCTTTTTTAGTAAGAGAAACACTAAATTTAGCAAGACAAGAAGAACTAGCTGTTAGTTCACATTTCTTAGAATCAAAAGAAGAATTAGAGTGGCTTCATAAAGATGAAGGATCATTCTTAGAATTTTTCAAGAATTTTTTAAATCAAGAAAAAGCTGTTTCAAAACCAATGGAGTTTTTGAATCTTTTTTCAAATGTTAAAAATCTTTCATTTACACATTGTGTGGAAGCATCAAAGGCTGATTTAGAAAAGATAAAATCATTGGGTGCTAGTATTAACCACTGTGTTACTTCAAATAGATTTTTAAATAATACAAAACTAGATTTAACAAAACTAAATGATATTCCTTTTACAATAGGAACAGATGGACTTAGCTCAAATAACTCTTTATCAATGTTTGATGAACTAAGAAATGCTTTAATGGCCCATAGTAATGAAAACATATTAGAATTCTCAAGAACTTTAATAAAAGCTGCAACAGTAAATGCAAGTGGTGCATTAGGATTAAATAAAGGTGCAATCATAAAAGATCTTGATGCTGATATGATAGCTTTTACTTTACCTGATGAAATACAAGAGAAAGAAGATTTAGCAATGCAGATTATATTGCATACTAAATTTGTAGATAAAGTAATAATAGGAGGAGAATTTGTTTAATTTTTTAAAGATTATATTTTCACCAATAATTGCAATTTTAGATTTTATAACTAAGTATTTTAAAACAATAGTATTTTTAACAATTATGTATTTTTTACTTGTTGATTCAAATGAGAGTTTAACAGAAACAAGCAATTTTGCAAATTTACAAAAAATAGAATTAAGTGGTCCAATCATGGATGTAAGTAAAACACTAGAAGAAATAGAAAAAGCAAAACTTGATAAAAATATAAAAGGTATTTTATTAGTTGTAAACTCTCCAGGAGGTGCAGTTGCACCTTCCGTTGAACTAGCTTATGCAATTAAAGAGTTAAAGGCTATTAAGCCCGTTGTTGCATACGCAAGTGGTGTAATTGCAAGTGGAAGTTACTATGCTTCTATTTGGGCAAATAAGATTGTTGCAAATCCTGGAAGTATGGTGGGATCAATTGGAGTTATTATGCAAGGTGTAAATGCAGAAGAATTAATGACGAAAATAGGAATTTCTACACAAACTGTAAAAGCAGGTAAATATAAAGAATCAGGAACACCAACTAGAAAATGGTTAGATTATGAAGAAAAACAACTTCAAAGTGTTATTGATGATACTTATACTATGTTTATAACAGATGTTGCAGGTGCTAGAAATCTTGATGTTAAAAATCATACATTATTTGCAGATGCAAAGATATTTACAGCAAAACAAGCAAAAGAGGTTGGATTGGTTGATGAGGTAGCTACAATTTCATTTGCACAAGATTCATTGGCTACATTAGCAAAAGTTGAAACTCCTGTTTGGAAAAAACAAGATAAGTTTGATAAATTTATGAATAAATTAGTAAGTGAAACTATTTCAAATGTTAGTATGAATTTTGTTGGTGGATTAAAAGCTTATTAGGATAAATAGAATTTAAAAGATTTAAAGATAGAAAGATGAAGCTTTTGCTTCATCTTTTTTTTTGATTTATTTTGTTAGTTCTGAAACAATTTTATAAGTATCATTTGCAATAACAAACTCTTCATTTGTAGGAATAACAAAAATTCTAGCAGATGAGCTGTTTGTAGCTATATCTCTTGATACTGAACTTCTTTTATTATTTTTTGTTGGGTCAATAATTAATCCCATTCCATCAAGTCCTGCACATACAATTTCTCTAATTAAAGATGAATTTTCACCAATTCCACCTGTGAAGCATAATGCATCAACACCATCAAGTGCAGCAACATAAGCACCAACATATTTTTTAATGTTATAAGCTACCATTTGAACTGCTAATCTACATTTATCATCACCATCTTGCATACCTTGTAAAACTTCTCTTAAATCTGATGATTTTCCAGAAATTCCTAAGATACCAGATTTTTTATTCATGATATCAAGTGCTTGATCTATAGTTATATTTTCTTGGCTCATCATATAAGAAATTGCACCAGCTCCAATATCTCCAACTCTTGTTCCCATCATTAAACCTTGAACAGGAGTAAGACCCATTGAAGTATCAATACATTTACCATTTAATACAGCACTTACAGAAGAACCATTTCCTAAATGACAAACAATAACTCTAGTGTTATGTTTTTTGTCTAACATACCTTTTGCTTCATTTGAAACGAAGTAGTGGCTAGTCCCGTGAAAACCATATTTTCTAATACCATGTTTAGTATATTGATCATAAGGTAATGCATACATATAAGCATAATCAGGCATAGTTTGATGAAATGCAGTATCAAAAACAGCAACATTTGGTTTACCTGGCATTAAATCAGCACAAATTTCCATTCCCATAATATTCGCAGGATTATGTAAAGGTGCTAATGGAATTAATTTTTTCATTGTTTCAATAACTTTAGCAGTTACCATAACAGAAGAAGCGAATTCTTCTCCACCATGAACAGCTCTATGTCCTATTGCATCAATATCATCAATAGAATTGATAACTTTTCCTTCACTTTCAACTAAAGTTTTTAATACTAACTCAATTGCTTCTTTATGTGTAGGCATTGGAACTTCTAAAGTTAACTTTTGACCTTCACCAAACTCATGTTTTAAAATACCATCTAAACCAATTCTTTCACAAAGACCTGTTGCTAAAACTTCTTTAGTTACTGGGTTCATTAATTGGTACTTTAAAGATGAGCTTCCTGCGTTTAAAATAAATACTAACATATATTACTTCCTTTTTTGAGTTTAATTATTTGATTTGAGTTGCAGTGATTGCAACTAAGTTTGCTATATCTTCTACTGAACAACCACGTGAAAGATCATTAACAGGTTGATTTAATCCTTGAACGATTGGTCCATGAGCTTCTGCCCCTGCAAATCTTTGAACAAGTTTATAACCAATATTTCCAGATTGTAAATCAGGGAATACTAAAATATTTGCATGACCTGCTACTTTTGAACCTGGTGCTTTTTTAGCTCCAATTGCTTCAACAATAGCAGCATCTGCTTGTAATTCACCATCAAAAGCAAAGTTAACATTTCTATCTTCAAGAATTTCACATGCAAATTGAACTTTATCAACTAAAGGATGTTTTGCACTTCCTTTTGTAGAAAAAGATAACATAGCAACTCTTGGCTCAAGACCTACAACACTTGCAGCAGTTGCTGCTGTTGCACATGCAATATCCGCTAATTGTTCAGCATTTGGCTCAGGAATAACAGCACAGTCTGCAAATAAAATTAAACCATTATCACCAAAATTACCATCAGCTGTTTCCATAATAAATGTAGAAGAAACAGTATTAATTCCAGGAGCCGTTTTAATAACTTGAATAGCAGCTTTTAAAACATCTGCTGTTGGAGAGTTTGAACCTGCAACTAAACCATCTGCATCTCCAAGTCTTACCATCATACAACCAAAAAATCTAGGCTCAGTTGTCATGATTTTTGTAGCTTCTTCTCTTGAAAGATTTTTAGTTTTTCTTAATTCCACTAACTCATCAATATACTTATCTATATTGTCAAATTTTTTAGGGTCAACTATAACTGCACCATCAATATTTGCACCACATTTAATTGCATCAGCTTTAATTGTTTCTGCATTTCCTATTAGAACAACTTTTGCTGTTTTTTCTTCTAGTACTTGTTGTGTAGCTTTTAAAACTCTTTCATCTTCTGATTCTGGAAGAACAATTGTTCTTAATTGTAATTTGGCTTTTACTTTGATATTTTCAATTAAACCCATGTTGACTTATCCTTTGTTTTAGAAGTTTGTGGAAGATTATAAAAAATAAACGTAGCATTAAAATAGCATTTACTTATAATCTTACTAAGTATAATTTTATAGCAAATTTCAAAAAAAGTACATATAAAGTACATAATTGTAGAAAAATTCTGAATGTGTGAAAAAAGGTAATAAGATATAGGAATAGATGCTTCTAATGTAGATTAATTATTAGATGATGTACAAAAAATGTACATCATCCACAATTTTTAATTAAATTGCTAATTTGTAACAAATTATTTAGATTTTACAAGATTATATGTATCTTTTGCAATCACTAACTCTTCATTTGTTGGAATAATGAATATTTTAGTTTTTGAAGATTCTTTATTTATTTCTCTAATTCCATGAGTTCTAACTTTGTTTTTTTCAGTATCAATTTCGATCCCCATGAAGTCTAAACCTTCACAAACTTTTTCTCTTATTAAATCAGAATTTTCTCCAATACCAGCAGTGAAACAAATAGCATCAACACCATGCATTAATCCAGCATAAGAACAAAGATATTTTTTAATTCTACTGCATAACATTTCAATAGCGATTTTTGATCTTTTATCTCCATCATTTGAAGCTTTTATTACTTCTCTTAAATCAGAGCTAATTCCAGAAACACCTAAAATTCCTGATTTCTTATTTAAATAATTAATGATTTGATTACTATCTAATCCTTTTCTTTCCATCAAATAAGGAATTACACCTGCATCAATATCTCCACATCTTGTTCCCATGATTAATCCCTCAAGTGGAGTTAATCCCATAGAAGTGCTAATAGACTTTCCATCTTGAACAGCACAAACAGATGAACCATTTCCTAAATGGCAAACAATAATTTTGCTATTTTTTTTATTTAATATTTTTACTGCTTCATTTGAAACATAATAATGTGATGTTCCATGAAAACCATATTTTCTTAAATGATGTTCTGTATAATCTCCATAAGGAACTGCATATAAGAAGTTTTCTTCTGGCATTGTTTGATGAAACGCTGTATCAAAAGTTGCAACATTTGGAACATTTGGCATTAATTCTCTACAAATCTCAATTCCTATAACGTGAGCGGGATTGTGTAAAGGAGCTAATGGAATAAGTTTTTTGATTTTATCTATTACATCTTCTGTAATTAAAGTAGAGTTTTTAAAATATTCTCCACCATGTACAACTCTATGTCCGATAGCTTCGATTTCAGTGATTGAATTAATAACTTTTGTTTCATCATTTGTTAAAATTCTAAGAACCAATTCTATTGCTTCTTTATGTGTAGGAATTGGAAGTTCGAAAGTTAGTTTTTTATTTTCTCCAACTTCGTGTTTTAATATTCCATCTATTCCAATTCTTTCAACTAATCCACTTGCTTTTAATTCAGAAGTTTTTGCGTTGATTAATTGATATTTTAAAGAAGATGAACCAGCATTTAATATAAATACTAACATAAATTTTTCCTTTATAATTTTCGATTTAAATTTTTTTGCTATTGTAGTTAATCTTAAATCTAAGTTTGCTTTTGTAATTAGTTCTATTTTGAAATAAATTTCAAATTTTAAGTTCTTCGACTTTATTTTACAAGATTATATGTATCTTTTGCGATAACTAACTCTTCATTTGTAGGAATAACAAAAATTTTTGTTTTTGAACTATTTTTACTAATTTCTCTAGGCTCATGAGTTTTTATCTCATTTTTTTCACTATCAAGTTCAATACCCATAAAATCTAAATTAAAACAAACTTTTTCTCTTATTAAAGCAGAATTTTCTCCAATACCAGCAGTAAAAACTATTGCATCAGCTCCACCTAATAATCCAGAATATGAACAAATATATTTTTTAACTCTGTTACACATCATATCAATTGTAACTTTCGCTCTTTCATCACCATCATTTGCCGCACTAATAATCTCTCTTAAATCAGAACTAATTCCAGAAACTCCCAAAATTCCAGATTTTTTATTTAAATAATCAATAATCTGATGAGTATCCATACCTTTTCTATCCATTAAATATGGAATTACTCCAGCATCAATATCTCCACTTCTTGTTCCCATCATTAAACCACCAAGTGGAGTTAATCCCATTGTTGTATTTAAAGATTTTCCATCTTTAACAGCACAAACAGATGAGCCATTTCCTAAATGACATACAATTACTTTACTATTTTTTTTATTTCCTAAAAGTTTTATCGCTTCTTTTGAAACATAATAATGAGATGTTCCATGAAAACCATATTTTCTTAAATGGTGTTCTGTATAGTCTTCATGGGGAACTGGAAATAAAAAGTGTGTTTCCGACATTGTTTGATGAAACGCTGTATCAAAAACTGCAACATTGGGAACATTTGGCATTAATTCTCTACAAATTTTCATACCTAATATATTCGCAGGATTATGAAGTGGTGCTAAAGGAATTAAATCTTCAATCTTTCTTATTACTTCATCAGTGACAATAGTTGATTCTTTAAAATATTCTCCACCATGGGCAACTCTATGTCCAACTGCTTGGATTTCATCAATTGAATTTATAGTTTTAGTTTCATCATGGGTTAATGTTTCTAAAATAAGTTCAATAGCTTCTTTGTGAGATGGAATATGCGATTCAATAGTTATCTTTTTATTTTCTGAAATTACATGTTTTAAAATTCCATCTATTCCAATTCTTTCAACTATTCCACTTGCTATTAATTCAGAAGTTTCAGCATTAATTAATTGGTATTTTAAAGAGGATGAACCTGCATTTAATACAAATATTAACATTATTATTTTCCTTTATATTTTAACTTTTATATTTTTACATTTGGTAGATTTTTTAATTTTACAAAAATCATTGAAGTCATTAGTGCATCATTAAATGCATCGTGTTTTCCAAAATTTGGAATTTTTAATTCATCCATAATAGTGTTGAATCTTAAATCAATGTGTCCTTGAGGAATTATTTCCATTTTATAATCATGATAAATAGCAGAAACTTCAAGTGCTTTATTTGGAAGTTTTATTCCTAACATTGGTTTTAAATATTTGTTAATCATATTAATATCAAATTCCAAGAAATAACCAACTAAAGTTCTATTACCAATAAATTCTAAAAATTCAATAATCATATTATCAATATCACCAGCATTTGTTAAATCACATACTCTAATATGATGTATTTTTATAGCATCTGCTTGAAGATCTGTTTTTGGTTTTACAAATCTTACAAATTTTTTACTTGATACAATAGTGTTATTTTTTATTATAACAGCACCAATTGAGATAATATCATCTATTTTTGGGTCAAGTCCAGTTGTTTCGCAATCAAAACAAACAAACTCTTCATCATTTGGTTCATCAAATAAAAATAAATATTTATTATCTTTTAAATTTCGTTTATTGAAATAGTTATAGATTTTTCTAAACATAGTTTAACTTAAAGTGGAATTCTAGTTTTTTCTTTAATTTATTTACTATTTTAAAGGATTCTTTTAATAAATCTTTTTCCATAGTATTTAAATTATTAGGATTTATATAATTATCAATAGTTAAATTTTTATCAAGTTTTTCTAAATTTGATTTTAATTTTAAATTTGTTAGAAAATTAAACGCCATTGTTAATTCTTTCCCTAATTCTGGTTCTAAAACACCAATTTCAATTAATCTTTGAATTCTTTTTGCAGTGCTTGTATTTAGAAGTTTGTGCTCTAAACTAAGAGAACGAATTCCTTGAACAATAATAAAAATACCGCCTTTTTTAATGTCAATTTCATTTTTATGTTTATCATCTTTATTATTTAATATAAAACCATCAAAGAATCCTAAAGGAACATCAAAATTACTTATTACTTTTGCAAAATGAGCATTAAAAATTTGAGAATTACCTGCAACATTAAATAAATATTCTTTTAAATTAAGAACTAAATCTCTATTTCCTGAAACACAAATAGCATCATAGAAAATTGCAATATTCATAAAATTATCACCACTTGGTTCATTTACCCATTTGAAAATAGAATTTCTAAATTCTGATTCTTTCTTACACCAAAAAGGATTTGAAACCATAATATTTCCTTCACATCTAGGAAATCCAAAATCAACTAAGGTTTCTGTGAAATTATGAGTAAATTCTAATAACTCTTTTTCATCAATAGTACAATTATCATTTATGATTATTGCATTATCTTGATCAGTTTTTAAAATTTGTTCTCCTCTTCCTTCACTTCCCATAACAACTAAACAAGATTTTTCATATAATTCACTTGGCGCTAATAACTTATATAATTTATCTAGAAGTTTTTTATTTAATTGATTTACCAATCTTGAAATAAATTCAATCTTTACACCTTTTGCATTTAATGATTTGATAATTTTTATAAAAGACAATGAAGCTTCTTTTAGTTCTTCTACCGTTTCTGCTTTAACAATTTTATTTGAAACTGAAAAAGTATTTGTAGCAAAAAATGAAGATAAAGATATTTGATCTATAATTCCAATAATTTCATCATTATCATTTTTTACAACAACTCTTTTAAGTCCATGTTTTGCCATGATTAACTGTGCATTAAATAAAAAATCATTTTCATTTATATAAATTAGACCTTTAGTTGCAATTTTGATAATTTTATCATCAAAATCCATTCTATTTAAAATTACTTTTTGTCTGAAATCCGAATCAGTTACAATATACATTTCACCATTTTCATCTTTTAGTAAAATTGTAGGAACTTTTTCTTTTTTGATTATTTGAGCAGCTTCAAAAATAGATTTATTAGTATCAATAATTACAGCTTTATGAATAGTTGCATCTTTAACCTTTGCAACCATAATATTTGCCATTTCTTTATTCTTTTCATAATGAATATTATTGTTTAATTTCTCAGAAATAGATTGAAAGAAATATTTTTTTAATATTTGATTTTCTTGTAATGTAGCAATAAAAATTTCTCTAGGAAGTGTATAACAAATTGTTTCTTCTGTTGTAACAAATGTATTTTTTGAATGATTTTCTATTAAAGAAACAGAATCAAAAATTTCATTTTTTGAATAAATCGATAAAACTTCATCTTCATGTTTTTCTTGAACTAATCCTTTTAAAATAAAAAAAAGATATTCAGGTTCTTGATCTGGTTTTTGTACAATTTGTTTTTCTTTAAAATATACAATATCAATACTTTCCACAAGATGATCAAGTTCATGTATTGTTAAATTTTCAAAAGGATGAATTGAAGAAATAAATGTTTTTTGTTCTAGCATACTCATAGTTACTCTTTATGTTAAAATACATTATTATAGCTATAAATGAGTAAAAAAATTATCATTAAATAGCTTGAAAAAGATAAAAAATTTGAAGATATTTATCAAAGGAAAAATCCTTTGATAAAATGATTTAGTGAGAAACAGCTCCAGCTGCACCAATACCAGTATTAGCTCTTACGTTTTGTGCTCTAAATAATTGTCTTTCATGTTTAGCTCTAGGAGAGTTATCAAGTTTTGAGAATAACCAAATAGAAACAAATGCAACAGTTACAGAGAATAGTGCAGGGTGCGCATAAGGGAAAATCGCTTTTTCATTTCCTAAAATTTGTACCCAAACATTTGGTCCTAAGATTACTAAAGCAACAGCAGTAATTAATCCTAAGAATCCACCAATAAATGCACCTCTTGTAGTTAATCCTCTCCAGTAAATAGAAAGGAATAAAATAGGGAAGTTTGCAGATGCTGCAATACCAAATGCTAATCCAACCATATAAGCAATATTTTGTGATTCAAAAGCAATTCCTAAAGTAACACCAATAACACCTATTATAACAACAGTGATTTTAGAGATTTTTACAACTTGTTCGTCACTTGCATTTGGATTGATAACATTTGAATAAATATCATGTGATATAGCACTTGCACCTGCAAGTGTTAATCCTGAAACAACTGCTAAAATAGTAGCAAATGCAACAGCTGAAATAAATCCTAAGAATGCATTTCCACCTAACATATGAGATAAGTGAACAGAAGCCATATTACTTCCACCAAATAAAGCTCCACCATCCATATAAGCTTTTGCTCCATCAAAATATTGTGCACCTTCAGCCGTATTTAAAAATGCAATTGCACCGAATCCAACAATTGTGATAATTACCCAGAAATATGCAACAAATCCAGTTGCATAAACAACAGATTTTCTAGCTTCCTTTGCATTACCAACTGTAAAGAATCTCATTAAAACGTGAGGAAGACCAGCAGTTCCTAGCATTAAGGCCATACCTAAAGAAATAGCAGAAATAGGATCAGTTAAGAATCCACCTGGACTTAATATTGCTTCTCCAGATTTATGATTTTCAACAGCTTTTGCAGCTAATGCTTCAAATGAGAAGTCAAAATGATATAAAACCATAACAGCCATAAATGAAACACCTGATAATAGTAAACATGCTTTAATAATTTGTACCCAAGTAGTAGCTAACATTCCACCAAAAGTTACATAAATAATCATTAATGCCCCAACCATAAATACAGCATATTCATATTCCATACCAAATAAAACTTGAATTAGTTTTCCAGCCCCAACCATTTGTGCAATAAGATATAAAATAACAACAGATAAAGAACCAAACGCAGCTAAAGTTCTAATCTCTTTTTGTCCTAATCTATAAGCAGCAATATCAGCAAAAGTAAATTTACCTAAGTTTCTTAATTTTTCAGCCATGAAAAATAAAATTACAGGCCAACCAACCAAGAAAGATACAGCATAAATTACTCCATCATAACCTTTCATGTAAATAAGACCAGAAACCCCAAGAAACGCAGCAGCAGACATATAGTCTCCAGCAATTGCTAAACCATTTTGAAAACCAGTAATTCCTCCACCTGCTGTATAAAAATCACTTGCAGATTTTGTTTTTCTAGCTGCCCAATAAGTAATACCTAAAGTTCCAGCAATAAAAACTAAGAACATAACAATCGCAGGAATATTAAGGTCTCTTTTTACTGCATCAAATGTTGCATCACCTGCTGCAAATAAAGATATTGCAAAAATTAAAGTTAGTGTTAGTATTTTTAACATTAGATTAAATCCTTTACGTCTTTTTTTATTTCATTAGTTAAATCTTCGAATTCACCATTTGCTTTTCTCACATAAATTAAAGTTGTGATGAAACTAAGAACTAAAATAGCTAAAGCTATTGGAAATGCAATAGTAGTAACACCATCACCAATTTTTGCTGATAAAATTTCTTTGTTAAAAGCAATAATTACAATATATGCATAAAACATAACTAATACAAAAATACCAAGTTTAATTCCCAGACTATTTCTTTTTGAAACTAATTCAATATATTTAGGATTAGATTCAATTCTGTCTACTAATTCGTCATTCATTCTGCTTCCTTTTTCTAAGTTGATAATAAATAAATAACATATTATTATCATTTTTAAAATAAACCATAATAATACCATAGCATTAAAATAGCAAATTAAAAGTAAGTGATTATACATTCAATGTTGGAAATTAGATAGATATATTTTGATAATTGTGTAAAATTTGTGTAATGATTTGTAGATTAGTAACACAAAAATAGATTATAAATTATTTAATTTAGTTTAAAAATTTTATAATTTATTAAGATAATTAGTGTATGAAAGATTTAATAATTTTTTAGTAGATAGAAATATTACTAAAGAGAATAAATCTCTTTAGTAAATCTTTAGTGAGAAACAGCTCCGTCTGCACCAATACCAGTTTCAGCTCTAACATTTTGAGCATCATATGATTCGATTTCTTTTTTAGCACTTTCTGATTTGTCAGTAATTGAGAAGAACCAAATAGAAACAAATGCCGCAGTTACTGAGAATAACGCAGGGTGTTTATATGGGAAAATTGCTTTTGCATTTCCTAGAATTTCAACCCATACAGTTGGACTTAAGATTACAAGAACAACAGCAGTTATAAGACCAATAAATCCACCAATAAACGCACCTCTAGTTGTTAATTTCTTCCAGTAAATTGAAAGGAATAAAATAGGGAAGTTAGCAGATGCAGCAATAGCAAATGCAAGACCAACCATGAATGCAATATTTTGTTTTTCAAAAGCAATTCCTAAAATAACTCCAACAATACCAATAACGATTACTGATCTTTTTGAAACTTTAATTTCAGCAGCTTCAGTAGCTTTACCTTTTTTCATTACAATTGCATAAATATCATGAGATATTGATGATGCACCTGCTAGTGTTAATCCTGAAACAACCGCTAAAATAGTAGCAAATGCAACAGCTGAAATAAATCCTAAGAAAATATCTCCACCAACAACATGTGATAAGTGAATAGCAGCCATATTAGCACCACCAATTAGCTTACCATCTTTAAAGTATTGAGCACCATCTGGTGAGTTTAAGAATACAATCGCACCTAAACCAATAACAGCAATAATTAAATAGAAGTAACCAATAAATCCAGTTGCATAAACAACAGATTTTCTAGCTTCTTTAGCATTTCCAACAGTAAAGAATCTCATTAAGATATGTGGTAAACCAGCAGTTCCTAACATTAACGCCATACCTAAAGAAATTGCAGAAATAGGGTCTGTTATAAATCCACCAGGAGCCATAATAGCTTGACCTTTTTCATGAACTGCAACTGCTTGAGTAGCTAAATCTCCGAAAGAGAAATTGTAATGAATCATTACCATAAGACCCATGAAAGTAACACCTGAAAGTAATAATACAGCTTTGATAATTTGTACCCAAGTTGTAGCTAACATTCCACCAAATGTTACATAAATAATCATCATAACACCAACAAGGATAACCGCGTACTCATAATCCATACCAAATAAGATTTGGATTAATTTTCCAGCTCCAACCATTTGAGCGATTAGATATAAAGTTACAACAGATAAAGAACCAAAAGCAGCTAAAATTCTGATTTTAGTTTGATCTAATCTATATGCAGCAATATCAGTAAATGTAAATTTACCTAAGTTTCTTAATTTTTCAGCCATTAAGAATAAAATTACAGGCCAACCAACAAGGAATCCAACAGCATAAATTAAACCATCATATCCACTTAAGTAAATCATTCCAGAAATACCTAGGAAAGACGCCGCTGACATATAATCTCCAGCAATTGCCATACCATTTTGGAATCCAGTGATTCCTCCACCTGCTGTATAGAAATCTGAAGCAGATTTTGTTTTACTAGCAGCCCATTTTGTGATTCCTAATGTTCCAGCAATAAAGATGAAAAACATTATAATTGCAGAAATATTTAAATCTCTTTTACCCTCGAATGTTGCATCACCTGCTGCAAATAATCCAAGTGCAAATAAACTTAATAGTGTAATAATTTTTAACATTATAGTAAATCCTTTACATCTTCTTTAATTTCATTTGTTAAATCTTCAAATTCATTATTTGCTCGATTTACATAAATCAACGTTGTTATAAAACTAATTATAATAATTGCAGCTCCTACTGGAAACGCTACCGTCATTACACCTTCCCCAATTTTTGTCGCTAAAAGTTCTTTGTCAAATGCAATAACTACAATGTATGCATAAAACATTACCAAAACAAAAAGTGATAATTTTAAAGAAAAAGAATTTCTCTTTGAAACTAACTCTTGATATTTAGGATTAGATTTAATTTTTTGTACTAAGTCCTTGTTCATGTTCTCCCCTTAATTTTCATTTAAAATAGCTGCTCTTACACCTAAATTTAAATAGTAACTAATTATACTTCTTTTAATTTTAGATTTAATAAGTTTATAAAGAAAGTTTAAAAACTTAAGAAAATTCTAAAGATAATGTAACTTTTTGAATCGATATTTTGTAAGTATTTTATAGTTAGATCAACTTGTGTAAAAAGTTGTTTTTGCAGGAGTTAAATCTTTTAATTTTAAAAACATCATTGATGTCATAATTGCATCATTTAATGCATCATGTTTCCCTAAAGCTGGGATGTTTAGATTTTTTAATATGGTGTCAAATTTTAGATCAATAAACTCATAATCACTAGTTTTTTTTCTTGTTTTATAATACAAAGTTGATACTTCAATTGTTTCATTTGGAAGTTTAATTCCAATGAATTTTTTTGTATATCTTGAAATAATTGCAACATCAAATTTAATATAATAACCAACTATTGGACGAGAGCCAATAAAATCTAATAATTGTAAAATTGCATCCTTTGGATCCATACCATTTTCTAAATCTATTGGTCTGATATGATGTATTTTTATTGATGTTGCATTTATGTCATTTGAAGGTTTTAAAAACATATTGAATGTTTTTCTCATAAGTATTTTATTATCTCTAATATGAACAGCACCAATCGAAAGAATTTCATCTTTTCTCGGATTTAAGCCACTTGTTTCACAATCTAGACAAATATATTCATTCCCAATTGGAGTGTCAAATAAAAAATCATATTTTTTATCTTTTAATTTTTTTCTATTCCAATTTTTAAAAAAGTTATCAAACATTATGAAATCTTATCTATTCTAAATGTGTAGTTAATAAATTTTTTAAATTCATTAACAATTTTAAAAGAATCTTTTAATAAATCTCTTTCAATTTTACCTAGAGTATGAGTATCTACTTCGTTATTTATTTTTTTGCCATCTTGAATATGTTCAAGTTGAGCTTTTAGTCTAAGATTATTTACAACATCAAAAGCTTCTATTAATTCAGCAGCCTTGTCTTTTTGTAAAACTTTTTTTTCTTCTAGAATTTTGATTCTTTTAACAGTTGTAGTTTCTCTGATTTTTTCTCTTAATGCTAAACTTCTAATCCCTTGAACAATAGGGAAAACTGCTGCTTTTTTGATATCAATATTATGAGTTTTTGTCATAAAATTAGCAACGGTACTTGGAGTTTCAAAAGCCAAAGTTGCTTTTGCAAAATATGCCATAAATACGTCTTTATCATGTAATTTATTAAATAAATCATCTTTTAAATTAATTAATAAATCTTTATCTCCCGCAACGGCAAAAGAGTCAAAAAATATTGCTAAATCCATATAGTTTTGCATATCAGGAGCTTCTATCCAACGTGCTGTTTCGCTTTTATATTCACTTACAGTTTTACACCAAAATGGATTTGAAACCATGATGTTTCCTTCACATCTTGGATAACCAAAGTCTATTAAATGTGAAGTAATTGCTTCCATATAAGGTCTATATTGTTCAACATCAACACCATCTTTTATAACAAGTGCATTATCTTGATCAGTTTTGATTATTTGTTCGTTTCTTCCTTCACTTCCCATAACAATAAGACAAGCATTTTTCTGTAATTCATTTGGTAAAACTAATTTATAAAGTTTTTGATAAACTTTTGTATTTAATTGACCTATTAAATTTGAAATATGATTTACTTTTACACCTTTTATCTGTAAACTTTTTATTATATTTATAAAATCCATACTTGCAGATTTTAAGTCTTCTATGCCTTTAGCTCTTTTTATTTTTGAATCAACAACATAAGTATGGTTTGCAAAATGAGACAATACATCCATTTGTTCTAATATTCCTATCATCTCACCTTTATTATTTGTAACACCAATTCTTTTTATATTTTTTTTAATTAAAATTGTTAATGCTTCAAATAAATAATCATCATCATGTACAGTTAAAAGTGGGAAAATAGCAATATCAATAACTGGAATTGTTAAGTCTCTTCCTTCTAGTAAAACTTTAATTTTTAAAAGAGAATCTGTAATAATTCCATATTCTCCACTTTGTTTTTTTACTATTATAGTTGAAGTTCTATAATCCATAGATTGTTGTATTGCATCTATTAATTTTGTATTTTCATCCACGATACATGCATCATGAATTAATGTATCATCAACTTTTGCAATCATAAAAGATGATAGTTCTGATGTATATTCTTTATCTTTTAATGTTTGTATTTTATTTACTAAATCTTTTAAAAAATAGTCTTTGAATTGTTGATTTTCTTCAATTAATCTTAGAAAAGTATTTTTTTCAATTTCATAACAAATTAGTTCTTCATAAACCTTAAACGTGTTATTGCATTTTCCATAAATTAAAGAATTTGAATCAAAAGAATCTTCTTGATGATAATCCATAACTACTAAATTATCAGCAGAGTATTCGTATACAGAACCTTTTATTATTATAAAAAAATGACTTGATATTTTTTCAGGGCTTATTAAAACAGAATTCTTAGGATAATAAGCTATATCCATATGTCTTATACATTTGTCCATTTGACCTGGTGTTAAAACTTGAAAGGGATGGATATTTGAAAGAAAACTAGCTTGATCTTGAAGACTCATATTTTTCCTTATTTTCTTTTAGTATTTTTTTATATTAATAATATTAACATAAAAAAATACTAAAAGGCGCACCAAAGGTACGCCTCCTAGATTTTAGATTAATGATCTACTGCTTCACCAGCACCAGATGGAATCCTAATTCTCTCAACAAGATCTTGAATCTCTTGAGGAGGAGGAGGAGTCATTCTTGATACAATGAATGCAACAATTAGGTGTAATAAAGTTCCTATTGTTCCAATTCCAGTTGGATCAATTCCAAATAAGTAATCTTCTTTCGCTCCACCTAAGAATACAAAGTATACGATGTATCCAAATGTAAACGTTAATCCAACTACAATACCTGCAATGGCACCTTCTTTATTCATTCTCTTATCAAAAACCCCAAGGATAATTGTAGGGAAGAATGCAGCAGCTGCTAAACCAAAGGCAAATGCAACAACTTGTGCAACGAAACCTGGAGGGTTTATTCCAAGATATCCAGCAATTGCAATAGCAACTACAGCTGATATTCTTGCCCACATTAATTCAGTTTTTTCATTTAACGTAGATTTACCAGTCGCTTTATCTTTAAAGATAACTTGACCCATTAAATCGTGTGAAATCGCTGAAGCAATAACAAGTAATAGCCCAGCTGCTGTTGATAATGCTGCTGCTAAACCTCCAGCTGCAATAAATGCTATAACCCAGTTTGGTAAGTTTGCAATCTCAGGATTCGCAAGAACCATAATGTCATTATCAACATATATTTCATTCGCTATTCCATTTCCTTTTGCAAGTTCTGCTTCATTTGCAGCAGGCATAGGATTAGTTGTTAACTTATGTCCATCGGCAGCTTTATTCTCTAAATCAAATGCAGGCTTAGAACCTTTTCCTTCAAATGCAGCACCAGATGCATATTGAATTTTTCCATCGCCATTTCTATCATTCCATGCTAATAAACCACCTTCTTCCCATGTTTTAAACCATTTACCATAGTTATGAGTACCATCAGGATGTTTAACTTCATCATTAACAAACGCAGAATATTCAACATTTTGAACGTTTTTAATTAAGTTAATTCTTGAAAATGATGCAACAGATGAAATAGTTGTATACATAATTGCTATAAATATCAATGCCCACCCAGCAGATACTCTAGCATCTTTAACAGTAGGAACTGTAAAGAATCTAACAATAACGTGAGGTAACCCAGCTGTTCCTAACATTAATGCAGTTGTTAACATAAACATATTCCATAAGTTACCTGGCTCTGTATATGCTTTAAAACCTAAATCTAATAAAGATTGATCAAGTGCATGTAAAAGATATGTTCCCTCAGGAATAACTTGTACACCATTACTAAATGCAAAACTTGTAGTTGCAAAAATACCTAATTGAGGTATAAATGTATCAGTTACTTGTAATGATAAGAAAATTGCAGGAATCATATAAGCAAAAATCATAACAACATATTGTGCAACTTGAGTATATGTAATACCTTTCATACCACCAAGAACAGAGTAGAAAAATACAATAGCCATACCAATAAGTACACCTGTATTTACATCAACTTGTAAGAATCTTGAGAATACGATCCCAACCCCTCTCATTTGTCCAGCAACATATGTAAATGAAACGAAAATAACACCAACAACAGCAACTAATCTAGCTGTATCAGAATAATATCTATCTCCAACGAAGTCAGGAACAGTAAATTTACCAAATTTTCTCAAATATGGAGCTAATAACATAGCAAGTAGAACGTATCCACCTGTCCAACCCATTAAATAAGCAGCACCATCAGAACCTTTGAATGCAATGATTCCTGCTAATGAGATAAACGAAGCTGCTGACATCCAGTCTGCTGCTGTTGCCATACCATTTGCAATTGGATGAACTCCACCACCAGCAACATAGAAGTCTTTAGTTGAACCAGCTTTTGCCCATAATGCAATACCGATATATATTGCAAAAGAAACACCTACAAATAGGTAAATTAAAGATTGTAATTCCATACTACCACTCCTTATTCGTTCACACCGTATTTCTCATCAATTCCCGTCATTACTTTTACGTAAACAAAAATTAAGATAACAAATACATATATCGCACCTTGTTGTGCGAACCAATAACCTAATTTAACACCACTTATCTCTATTGCGTTAAGTTCGTTTACAAATAAAATCCCACAACCAAAAGAAACTAAGAACCAAACTACTAATAGTTTAATTATCATAGAAATATTTTCTTTCCAGTATGCTTGTGCTTTTTCTGGACTCATTCTGCTCTCCTTAATAAATTTTATAAAACAAATTATTGTTTAATAATATAACATTGGCATTATAATAGTTGTAAATAGCAAAAAGGTAGCAATTGATTTTTTTGTAAGTTTTTTATGAATAAATAAAAGAATATTTTGATTTGTAGCGTATAAAGTCCTTAAATAAGGATTTTATACTGAGTAGTATCTATCGATTTTGTAGCCAAGACCTCTTATATTTTTAATGAAATCTTCTTTTAATGCTTTTTTCAATCTTGATATTTCAGCTCGTATTGTAGGATTGTCAATATTTTCTCCATCCCAAATATCCATTCTAAATCTTTCGAAATCTACAATCATATTTATATTAAGTGCTAAGATATGAATAATTTCTAATTGTTTTTTAGTTAAGTTTTGAGGTTCACCATTAAAATATAAAGTTTGTTTATCTTTTGCATAAGAATAATTTTCTGAGAATCTAATATGTGAAGTGTTATTTTGTTCTTTTTTTAAAATTTGATTTATTTTAATACCTAATTCCCCTAAGTGAAAAGGTTTTTTAATATATTCTCTACATCCCAAATCATATGCTTTACTGATATCTTCAATATCAATTAAGGCAGATATAAAAATTGTTGGAATATATAATTTTTGTTTATTAAGCAGTTCTAATATTTCAAATCCATCTATACTTGGCACATTTATGTCAAGTACTAACAAATCGTATGAACTATTTACATTATCTAAAACCTCTTGACCATCGCAAAAACTTTCAACCATGTGTCCAATATTTTTTAAATATTCACTAATGGCGTTGTTAAGCATTAATTCATCTTCAAGTAATAGTATCTTCATTTATTTTAAACCTATACGCAAATTTTGTATTTTTTTCATTAGAATCAAGATTAATTATAACTAAATTCTTATCACAAATATCTTTTACAATTTTTAGACCTAAGCCAAATCCTCCCCTTGCAATATTTTCTCTATAAAAGTCATCAAATATTTTTTTTACATTCTCAATTTTCTTTGAATGAGTTGTTGTTGTAAATTCTATTTCGTCATCATTAATATATGCTAGTTTTATAAAAATAGATGATTTTGCAAAGGAGTATTTTATTGCATTTGATAGATTGTTATCTATTACTCTTTGAAGCTCAGTGATGTTAAATTTAATATAAATATCATCTTCTATATCTTGAATGAAATTTAAAGTGTTAGATATTGCAATTTCATCGAAAAACTCTAATCTTTCTTTTAATATTTTTGAAAAATCTAAATACTCTTTTTTATATGTAACCCTATCTTTTTTTACTAAATAAGATAAGTCATCATGAATGTATTGAATTATTTTAGAGCCTGATTCTATATTTGTGATATATTTATTATTTGGTATTTTCATTTTTAACAAATCAATATTTGTTTGAATAATTGATAAGGGAGTATTTATTTCATGTACAGAATTTTTAATAAAAGTCTTTTGTGCATCAATTAATTTTGTTAATTCTTTAGTTTTTTCAGATACTTTATCTTCAAGATTCTTATTTAAATCTTCGAGCATGTGGGTTTTTAATTTAATATTCTTAATGGCATCCATTGCATAATTTGCAATTACTTTGAATTCTCCAAAGATAATTTTATTTTCATTTATTGGATTATCATTTTTTTGAGATTCTTTGAAATATTTACCAATCTCTTTTACATCATTTACAATTAAAATTGTTGCATTTTTATAAATAAATATTGAATATAATACTAGCATAATAGTTAATGATGTTATTTGTAGGGTATAGTTAGAAATTTTTCGATTGTATTCATCTTCTTTTTCAATTACTAATTTATCTATTTCATCTAAATAAACACCTTTTCCAATAGTCCAATTCCAATCTTTATATGAATTAGAAAAAGATACTTTCTTTACATCTTTTTCAATGTCTATTTTATACCAAAGATATTCAGTATATCCGCCATTAGGCTTTTTAGAAACATCTATAAGCTCTTTTATAATGCTTTCTCTTTCTTTTTCTTTTAATTCCAAATATTGTTTAGCAATAATATTTTTAGAAATAGGATTATATATATTTAAACCATTAAAATCATAAATGAATAAATAATCTTTTGTATTGTCAGATGCACGAAGTGGTATTAATGCTTCTAAAACTTCTTTTTTGATTTCATCTTGAGATTTTGTGTTTTTATATTTATTATTATAGTAAGTTATAAAATTTATTACATAATTAACATCGTTTTTTATTAGTTCTTTTTGACTATTTGTATAGTCTATTTTAAGAGTACTTATTTTATCTTGAAGTTCTTCATGGGCATTATTTATAATAATAAATGTAAAAAAAGAGATAAGTATAATAATAAATAATATACTATAAAGAATTAAGTGATATAAACTTTTTGCTTTTAACATAATATGTGGAACCTTTTGTTTTTCTAAGGCTTAAATAGTATCTGATTTTTGATAAGGAATATCTTTTGAAAGAATAAATAAAAAGTGGCGCGGTTGAAGGGACTCGAACCCTCGACCTCCTGCGTGACAGGCAGGCATTCTAACCAACTAAACTACAACCGCACTATAAGAATACTATTTACAAGATGTAAATAGAAGTCACTGAAATAAACTTTAAGAACCAATGCTACTGCATTTTATGATTATTTAAAGTGGTGGTCGATATAAGACTCGAACTTATGACATCTACCTTGTAAGGGTAGCGCTCTACCAACTGAGCTAATCGACCATTTGTTGCAAAGGCTTGGTGACCCCTAGGGGATTCGAACCCCTGTGATTGGAATGAAAATCCAAGATCCTAACCGTTAGATGAAGGGGCCAAGATTGCAACAATGAATAAATAAATGGTGACCCGTGATGGATTCGAACCATCGGCCCCCTCATTAAAAGTGAGATGCTCTACCGGCTGAGCTAACGGGTCACATAAGAATAAACAAAAAGTGGCGCGGTTGAAGGGACTCGAACCCTCGACCTCCTGCGTGACAGGCAGGCATTCTAACCAACTAAACTACAACCGCACTATAAGAATACTATTTACAAGATGTAAATAGAAGTCACTGAAATAAACTTTAAGAACCAATGCTACTGCATTTTATGATTATTTAAAGTGGTGGTCGATATAAGACTCGAACTTATGACATCTACCTTGTAAGGGTAGCGCTCTACCAACTGAGCTAATCGACCATTTGTTGCAAAGGCTTGGTGACCCCTAGGGGATTCGAACCCCTGTGATTGGAATGAAAATCCAAGATCCTAACCGTTAGATGAAGGGGCCAAGATTGCAACAATGAATAAATAAATGGTGACCCGTGATGGATTCGAACCATCGGCCCCCTCATTAAAAGTGAGATGCTCTACCGGCTGAGCTAACGGGTCACATTTGTCCTTTTCAAGTATGTTCTACTTAAATTGGACTGGAATTATAATAGCTTTTTTTTTATTTGTCAAGAGTATTTTCAATAAATTTTAAAATTTTTTTCAAAGAGTATTTTGCAGCTTGTATTTGAACCTCTTCTCTTGATCCTTTAAAAGTATAAACATCTACCATTTTATAGTATTTGTCATCGCAAATACCAATTACTACAGTACCTATTGGCTTGTTAATTGTAGCTCCTCCTGGACCTGCAATTCCTGATATTGCAATTGCATAATTTGCGTTAAATTTATTAATTACTCCCTCTAACATCTCTTTTACTACTTCAGAACTCACTGCTCCAAATTTTTCTAAGGTCTCATTTTGCACGTTTAATTCTTGATTTTTTATTTTATTTGAATAAGTTACGATGCTTCCATTAAATATATCTGATGAACCAGCAACTTTTGTAATCATTGATGCCACTAATCCACCTGTACAAGATTCTGCTGCTGTAATTGATTGTTTTCTTGCTCTTAGAAGGTTTTGAAGTCTTAACATATCATTTTCATTAAAAATATTTTCATACATCTTTAAAGTCCTTTAAAATCATTTTATAGGAGTATATTAAATTTATTGTTGATATTTTATTAGATAGAATTTAAGTAGGTGTGAATAATAGGAAATAAAATCCTATTATTCATATAAAAAAAGTTTGTTAAGCGATTTCTGGATCAGTTAAATCAGCTAAGAATTGTGCTTCATCGAATTGAAGATTTAAGTATTCACAAACTACTTTAATATCTCTTTCTGCATTTCCTAAACAAGAAGTTGCTCCTGGACTTGGAGTCATATTAAAGATAATTCCTTTTCCTTCACTTAATGATGCTTCACCAAGCATTAATTTCTTTTCAGTTTTGTTAAGAACTTGAGGTCTAACACCACCAAATCCTTTTGCATACTCTAAATCATCTACACTTAAAGATGGAACGATTTTTCTAGCATCTTTAACGAAAAGACCTTTATTGATTCCTGGTACTTCAAATAAGAAGTTTTTAAATACATAATTTCTGATTTCTGAGTCTTTTAATAAATCCCAGAAAATTTTAATAATGCTTCCATCTATATTCATTGTTTTTAAACATTGGAATATTGATTTACCACCTTTATATCTTTCAAGAACTAATAAAGCAAGGGCAGTTGGACCAAATCTTGTTTTACCATTTTCTAAGATATCTGGATCTCCATGAAGTGCAGCAAATGGTAATTTATCATTTTGTACCATGTAAACTTTACCATTTAAAAATTCACCATTTGTAATATAGAATGATCCAGCCATTGATAAAGAACCCATATGTTTTCCATATCCCATTTTATGAGCTAAGAATAGTGAGTGAGCTCCTGCATTTACTACAACGAAATCAGCTGTATAAACAGTTCCATTAACAGTTGTTAATTTGTATTTATTTCCAACTTTTTCAATATCTTCAACTTCTGAATTAAAGAAAATATCAGTTGTTTTAGTAGTATCTGCATTTTGACCAGCTTTTGCAAGCTCTTTTGTCATAGCTCCAAAATCAACAGTTGTATATTGATCTTTTGCACCCATTGCAATAATTGGTTCAGGTCTATCTATTGTTTGTGCCTTATCCGCATAAACTAATTTAGGCTCTAACTCTCTTAACTTTTCTTTATCCCATAATTCTAAATAAGGAAAAACTTCTTTAAATTCATTATATCTTTTTGTAATGAATTCAACTTCTTTCTCTCCTACACCTAAAGCCATTTTTTGATGTTTAAACATGATTTTTTCTTGTAAACCATATTGTAAACAGAACTTCTCAATCATTTTTGCAGTTCTCTTTGTAACTTTAGCTTTTGATAAAGTATAGTTAGTTTCTATATCACCTACGTGAATAGTTTGAGAGTTACTTGTCCCTTTTGAGTTTAAAGTAGCAAGATCTTCATATTTTTCTAATAAACAGATATTCTTTGCAGTTGAATATTTTGCTAACTCGTAAAATAAAGCAGCTCCTGAAATTCCCCCACCTACAATAACGACTTCATAGTGTTTTTCATTCATTTATCATTCCTATGTTTTTTGTGAAATATGGAAGGATTCTATCATATAATTTTTTTAATTTACATAAATAGAATAAAAAAGAATTTTTTAGTAAATAAAATATTGATTTTAGTAACACTAATAAATAAAATAAATACATAAATAATTTTTTTGATAAATGTAATTTTAAATTTAATTGGATATAATCTAGGATTAAATGAAAACTATAAATATTGAAAACTGAAGGTATTACAATGGATTATAAAGAGAGTTTACTACTTCCAAAAACAGACTTTCCTATGAGAGGAAATCTTCCTGGAAACGAGCCTATAAAGTATAAGCAATGGGATGAAAAAAAAGTTTATGAAAAAATGAAACAAAATAGAGTGGGATGTGAATCATTCACACTTCATGATGGACCTCCTTATGCAAATGGGAATATTCATATTGGACATGCACTAAATAAAATTTTAAAAGATATTATAAATAAATTTCATTATTTCGAAGGGAAATCAATTAGATATGTTCCAGGATGGGATTGTCATGGTTTACCAATTGAGCAAAAAGTTGAGGAAAAAATTGGTTCTGAAAAGAAAAAATTACTTCCCAAATCAAAACTTAGACAACTTTGTCGTGATCATGCTGCTAAATTTGTTGATATTCAAAGAAGTGAATTTAAACAATTAGGTGTTATTGCTGATTGGGAAAATCCTTATTTAACAATGGATTTTAAATTTGAAGCTAATATTTATAGAGAATTATGTGCAATTGCAAAACAAGGTTTATTGATTCAAAGAAGTAAGCCTGTTTATTGGTCATGGGCTGCACAAACAGCACTTGCTGAAGCTGAAGTTGAATATGAAGATAAAACTTCACCATCAATTTATGTGGCATTTAAACATGAAACTATTGATGCAAGTGTTATTATTTGGACTACTACACCTTGGACATTACCTGCAAATACGGGAATTGCTTTAAATGGTGAAGAAGATTATGTTCTTACGAGTGATAAATTTATTGTAGCAAAGAAACTTTATAATGCATTGATTGAAAATGAAGTAATTTCTGGAAGTATAATTGAAACTATTAATCCAAATGATTTAGAAAATACAAATGCAATAAATCCATTAAATGGTAGAACTTCAAAAATTATTTTAGGTGAACACGTACTTATGGACTCTGGATCTGGTGCTGTTCATACAGCTCCTGGGCATGGAGAGGATGACTACAAAGTAGGGCTTAAATATAATCTTGATGTTTTAATGCCAGTTGATGCATATGGAAAATATGATGAAACAATTGTAAGAGAAAAACTTTTTAGAGATACTGAAAAGTATTTAGGATTAAATGTATTTAAAGCAAATGATTTAATTTTAGAAGAATTAGGTGATGCACTTTTAAAAAGAGTAAATATTAGACACTCTTATCCACATTGTTGGAGAACACATACACCAATTATTTTTAGAGCTACAAAACAATGGTTTATTTCTGTTGATGATAAATATGGAAAACAAAATAAAACGCTAAGAGAAAATGCTTTAAATGTTGTTGAAAATTTAACTTTCTATCCTGAATGGGGAAGAAATAGATTAAAAGCAATGCTTGATGGAAGACCTGATTGGTGTATTTCAAGACAAAGAGATTGGGGTGTTCCAATTGCATTTTTTAGAAATAAAAAAACTGATGAGATTGTTTTTGATGAAAAAGTATTAAATTACACTGCTATGATTTTTGAGCAAAAAGGTTGTGATGCTTGGTATGATTTAGAAATTTCTGAATTATTATATCCAGGAAGTGGATTAAATGCTGATGATTTAGAAAAAACAACTGATATTTTAGATGTTTGGTTTGACTCAGGTTCAACTCAAAATGCAGTTTTAAGAAGCAGAAACTATGATGCTGGAACTTTCCCTGCTGATATGTATCTTGAAGGAAGTGACCAACATAGAGGTTGGTTCCAATCTTCACTTTTAACAACTTTAGCATCAAGCGAAATTGCTCCTTATAAATCGATTTTAACACATGGATTCACTGTTGATGAAAAAGGTGAAAAAATGTCTAAATCAAAAGGAAATGTTGTTGCTCCTGATAAGGTTTTAAAAGAGTACGGAAGTGAGATTTTAAGACTTTGGGTTGCTATGAGTGATTATCAATCTGATTTAAAAATCTCTGATAATATCTTAAAACAAAATGCAGAACTTTATAGAAAAATTAGAAATACAGCAAGATTTTTACTTGCAAACGTTAGTGATTTAGAGCAAATTGTAACAGTTGATAAAATGGGACCTTTAGATAAATGGGTTTTAAATAAAGCTAAAAAAGTATTTGATGAAATCGAAGCATCATTTAAAGTATATGAATTCTCAAAAGGGCTAAATAAATTAAACAACTTCTTAGTTGTTGATTTATCAGGAATTTATTTAGATGTTTGTAAAGATAGATTGTATTGTGATGATAAAAATGATATTCATAGACTTGCATCTCAAAGTGCAATGGCATTAATAGCAAAAAAACTAATTTCAACAATGGCTCCAATTTTAACTTATACGATGGATGAATTATTAGCTTTTTCACCTGCTTTTATAAAAGAAGATTGTGAAGATATATTTGATTATAAGAAATTTGATTTACCAGATGTTCAATCAAATATAAATGAAAATATTTTATTAAGTGCAAAAGAAAAATTCTCTGAAATCAAAGATGCATTAAGTAAAGAAAAAGTAATAAAATCTACTTTAGAATTAATGCTATATACAAATTGTGAAGATGTTTTAGCACTTGATGTTGTGGAAGCAAGTGATTGGTTCTTGGTAAGCTCTGTTACAAATGATAAACAAAAATCTGATATACTTGGGACTTTCCAAATTGAAGGAAAAGATTTTGAAGTTTATAAGGCAGATGCACATAAATGTCCAAGATGTTGGAAGTTTACATCTGTAAAAGAAGAAACACTTTGTAATAGATGTGATGAAGTATTAAAATAGGAATAAAATGTTTCAAGAAGAAGTAACACTTTCTTTTATATTTCAAACAATAGCTGTGATTTTAGTATTTACAGCTATTGGAATATATTATGTAAAAAATAGCAAAAGAGGTAAGAATAAATGATGCCATTTTCAGATGAAGATTTACAAGAACCTGTAAATACAATAATAAAAAATAAAATTGCTCCAATGTTAGCGCGAGATGGTGGTGCTATTGAGCTTTTAGATATAAAAAATGCAAGAGTTTTTGTACAATTAAAAGGTGCTTGTGTTGGTTGTAGCGCAAGTTCAAGTACACTTAAGTATATTGTAGAAAAAGAATTAAAAGCTGCAATTCATCCAGAGTTACAAATAGTAAATGTACCCCAAGGTATGGAAAACAATTTAGAGGCATTCTAATGATAAATGAGAATAAATTATTAAATGAAGCAAATGCTTTTTTTTTACAAAAGAAATTTGATAAAGCTTTATTTTTATATTCACAATTATCGTCAAATTTTCCAGAAAATAAAGAATACCAAATTTATGCATTGTTTTGTGATTTAGCAAGTGAAGATGAAATAAAAGCGATGTCGCTTTTTGATTATTTTTCTATTATTAAAGAAGAAAATTTAGAAGATGCAATAATATATATAGAAGATGTAATAGATGCATACGATGGCGATGTTGATAAAATGATGGAAATGTTAAAAGATTTAAGCACATCAACAGTTGAAGCCTTGGATGCAATTAGATATGATGATTTTAAGAAACTTATAGATTCACGTGGTTCATTTAGAATCGCTTTTGAAGATATAATGTTTTCAACAAAAGTTGCAATTGAAAATAAAGATGATTTTTTTGATTTTGTAACAAAATTAATAGATAATGATTTTAATAGTACGGCTTATACCTATCTTGATGGATTTAATGAATATTTTTCATATGATAAAGAGATAGAAAGATTATATAAAAAACTAGAAGAGAAAAACCTTGCAACTAATCATAAATAATAAACTTTATACAGATAATTCACAAGAAGCAGATGAAAATTCTGTTTTTGTTGTTTCAAAACAAAATGAAAAATTTAAACAAAATGCAATTGATAATGGATGCAAAAACATTATAGATTCAAGTGAGTTAAAAAATCATATTGATTTAAGTTCAATAAAAATTATTGGAATCACTGGAACAAATGGAAAAACAACAACAGCTGCTGCTATATATTCTATTCTTTTGGATTTAGGATATAAAGTTGCACTTCAAGGTACACGTGGATTTTTTATAAATGAACAAAGAGTTGAAGATTATTCATTAACAACTCCTGTTCAGCTTGGAAATTTTGCCCATATTCAAAAAGCAATGCAAAATGGATGTGACTTTTTTGTAATGGAAGTAAGTTCCCATGCAATTGAGCAAAAAAGAATCGAGGGATTAACTTTTGCTTTAAAAATCCATACAAATATTACAAGAGATCATCTTGATTATCATAAAACCATAGAAGAGTACATAAATGTTAAAAACTCTTTTTTAAGTGATGAATCACCTAAGCTTATAAATAAAGATGATTCAAAAGTAAAGTGCAATACAAAAAATGGTTTTGCATACTCTTTAGAAAATCCATCAACATATAAAGTTGATGCATATTCATTTAAAAATGGAATGCATGTGATGTTTAATCACTTTGGAGCAATACACTCTTTTTCATCAAATATGATGGGAATTTTCAATGTTTACAATCTAATGGCAGCAGTTGCTGCTGTTCATATAACAACACAAAAACCACTTGAAGAGATATGTGAAGCTTTAGAAGGATTTGGTGGAGTTAGTGGAAGAATGGAAACGGTTAGTGAAAATCCTTTAATAATTGTTGATTTTGCCCATACACCTGATGGAATGAAAGAAGTTTTACAAAGCTTTAATGAAAGAGATATCATTTGTGTATTTGGTGCAGGTGGGGACAGAGATAAAGAAAAAAGACCACTTATGGGAAGCATTGCTGCTAGTTTCGCTAAACATATAATCGTAACATCTGATAATCCAAGATTTGAAGATCCGGATATGATTATTGAAGATATTTTAAAAGGTATTAAAAATCATTCAAGTGTTATTGTGGAATTAAATAGAAAAGAAGCCATAAGAAAAGCAATTGAAAAAGCAGATGAAAATTCTGTTGTTTTAGTTCTTGGAAAAGGTGATGAATCAACTCAAATTATTTATGATAAAAAGTTCCCTTTTTCTGACAAAGAAGAAATATTAAAGATTATAAATAAAGATTAATTTCTTTATTTATAGTTGCATATCCATTGGTAAATTTATAGTAAAAATAGTCCCTTTATATTCATTATCTAAATAATCAAAAATTGTTGTTGATGCTTGTATTGTTCCTCTTAGATGTTTAGTAATTATTTCATTACACATATATAGTCCTATTCCTGTTCCTTGTTCTTCATTTTTAGTTGTAAAATATGGTTCAAAAATTCTATTTATTATATTATCTTCAATTCCTCCTGCATTATCTTTTATCTTAATAATTAAATTATTATTCAATTTTTTCACTTCAATAAAAATATATTTTTTTGTTTTAATACTTTCAAAAGCATCAATTGAGTTATTTATTATATTAATAAATACTTGTAATATTTCACTTTCATAAGTATTAAATTCAATATTTTCACTACTTTTAATAATTTCAATATCTTTAGTTTTTAATCTTGGAGAGATTAATTTTAATGTTTTTGAAAATAAATCATTACTTGTAACTGTTTTTTTAACATTAGTTATTCTAAAAAAGTTTTTAAAATCATCAATAGTTCTTGAAAGATATTGAGCATTATCATTAATCATCTCTAAGGACTCTTTTTCATTCTCTTTACAAGCTAGATTAAGTTCTTTTTGTAACTTCATTCCCGTTGCAAGAGTAGAAATAATTGATAAAGGTTGTCGCCATTGGTGTGCTATATTTGCTAACATTTCACCCATTGAAGCAAGTTTTGATTGTTGGATTAATAACAGTTCTTGTTCTTTGATTAGATTTTGATTATTTGTTTGTTCTGTTATATCTTGAATAACACCTAACACTCCAATTACATTTTTATTTTTATCAAATAAAGGAACTTTTGATGTGTTTAAAATTTTGGAATTTCCATCTTCTGAAGTAATGGTCTCAATATAATTTAATTTTGCTTGTTTTGTTGTCATGATATATATATCATCATCTACATAATTTTCTTTTTCTTTAACACTTAAATCTGAATCTTTTTTCCCAAATAAATCATTTTTATTTTTTAAATTAAGTAAATTTAAAAATTGTGTGTTACAACCAAGAAAAACTCCATTTTTATCTTTCCAAAATATCATAATTGGAGCATTTTCTATGATGTTTTCTAATATATAATTTGTTCTTGCTAACTCATCTTTTTCATTTTGTAAATTAATAAATTGTCGTTTTGAATAGAAATAAAGAATAACAGATGATATGCTTACAAATAGCCCACCTTTTATAGTTTGAAAAAATTGTAATTTATCTAAATCTTCAAATAATAAATTTATAGCAGTATCAGAAAAATAAATCCATAAAATACTAAATAAAAAATAAATGAGTGTTATTTTGACGTATGAAGACATTCTTTTAATCATATTATTTCCTTAAGTTTCCACTGTAATGTAAGTTCATTTTACTCTTTATTCTTGAAATAAATCAATGATATTAAAGAAAAAATAGCAAAGAATAGTGGATAAAAAAATAAATAATCCTTTAAAACTATTTTATTTTGCTCAATTTGCGATTTCTCCAGCTTATTAATATCTTTATAAATAAAAACTAAATCATCTTTTGATAAAGCCTCATATGATTTTGCATTTGATTCTTTCGCAATTTTATGAAGCATTGTTGTATTAAAATTTCCAATTCCAATCGTATATGCTTTTATATTGTATTTATTAAGCATTTTAAGAACAACATCTAATGGAATTTTACTTGCATTATCTTCTCCATCACTTAATAAAATAATAATATTTGATTTGGCTTTTTTATCTTTTAAAATATTTATACTTGCAGCCAATGAATCAATAAGTGCAGTTTTTTGTCCAGCCATTTCCACATCTAAATAATCAATAATTTGTTTTTGTGAATCTTTATCAAAACTCAAAGGACTTGCAACTAAAACTGAATCTCCAAATAAAACTATTCCAATATTATCACTAAGTCTAGTAGAAATAAAATCTTTTACAATCTCTTTTACAACATCAAAACGACTTTTAGTATAGGTTTCTTCCAAATCAGTCTCTTTCATAGAACCACTTGCATCTAGGTTTAAAAGAATATTTATTCCATCATTTTTTAAGATAATTGTGTCATTTATTTTTACAGGTGAGGCGAGGGCGATAATAGAGAAAATAATCACAAAATATTTTAAAATATTTATAAAAATCATAGATTTTTGATTAGCAAATTGAAAAATATTTAAATGAGGGATAAGATAACTAGGAGCTTTTGCTTTGCAAAATATACTACAAAATATAAACAAAACTATTAAAAATAAGAAATATGGATATTCAAAACTAAAATTACTAAACATCTAATGAATCCATAAACCTAGAATATTTCGCTTTGATTGAATCATCTATTTCTAAGACATTTTTTTTGTATTTAAATTTTTCTAACTCAGCTATTAATTCATAGCATAATCTCTTTTCTCTTTCATTAATAGCAAGTAATCTTGAGTATTTGGTAATTATATAGGCACTTGATTTTGAGTCTTTAAAATCAATTTCTTGTAAAATTTTAAAGTATTTTTTTCTATCACTTTGCTTTTTGTTTCTAAAAAACTTAATCACAAAAAATAGAATAATCAATAAAATAGAAAGTGCAATAAAAATTAAAAAAGAGAAAATAAAAATAGAGTTATCAGGAATATTTTCAAGTTCTTTTATATCATGAAGTTTTGATAATATATTTTCATTCATTATCTTAAAAGTCCTATTAGTTTTTTTATTGGATCTTCATTTGTATATATTTTAGTAAATCTAACAGCACAATTTTGAAAATGAGTATAAAGTTTATGATCATTTTCTTTTACATTTTTTATATATGCTTCAACTGTACTTTTATTTAAAACACCTTCAAAGCTTTTATTTGATGAGGGATCTATAAAGTTTACATTTCCAAGCTCAAGTGGATTTTCTTCAAACTTATCTCTTACAATGATCGCTAATACTTCATGCTTTTGACTAAGAAGTTTTAAATCAAGATTTGAAATTTCAAAAAAATCACCTATTAAAAAAATCATAGATTTATGACGAATTACTTTAAAAAGCTCACTTATAATTTTCTTATAATCAATATTTTTTCCAATTACATTATAAGAATAAAGTTGCTCAGCCATAAAGTTTACATTGAAAATCTGTTTAGATTTTTTTGTACAAATATTAAGTTCTTCATTTGCAATATATGAAGTAAAAGGATCTGATTGTTTCACACAAATAAATCCTAAGGCAACTGCAATTTGAACTATAACTTCTTGTTTGAAAACATCTGTTCCAAAATATGTAGAGCCATTTAAAAAAGAAACTATTTTTACATTTAACTCTTTTTGTGCATGAAAAACTTTAACATAAGGTTTTTGCATTTTTGCACTTATTATCCAATCAATATTTTTAACATCTTCACCATATTCGTACTCTTTTAGTTCTGAAAAATCATAACCAGAACCTTTTTGTCTGGTGCTATTATTTCCAATAATCTCAGAGAATACTTGTTTTTGTGTTTTGATGAGTATTTTTTTTAAAGCTTGATTCATATTTTATGGAATATCTATTTTTTCTAGAATTTTTTGAATAACATCATCAATATTTATCTCTTTTGCAAGTGCTTCATATGATAAAATAATTCTATGTCTAAGTGTATCTTTTACAATAAGTGCAATATCAATGGGACTTACATAATCGTTTCCTCTTAAAAATGCATTTGCTTTTACTGCTTTAAACATATCAATAGTAGCTCTTGGACTTGCACCAAACTGAATAATGTCAACCAATTCATCCAAATCATAATCTTTTGGGTTTCGTGAAGCATCAATGATATCAATAATATATTCTTCTAATTCTTTATCAATATGAATATTTTGAACTTCTTCTTTTAGCTTTTCTAAATCATCATTGTCTATTATTTTATTAATTTGCTCAAAACTATTCATTGTAGCTTTTTTTGCTATTTCATATTCTTGTTCTTTTGTATTATATGAAACAATAATTTTAAACATAAATCTATCAAGTTGTGCTTCAGGAAGACTATAAGCTCCTTCTTGCTCAATTGGATTTTGAGTTGCAAGAACTAAAAAAGGAGATGGGATTTTAAAAGTATTATCAGCAATAGTAACTTGTCTTTCTTGCATAACTTCAAGTAAAGCGGATTGAACTTTTGCTGGAGCTCTATTTATCTCATCTGCTAAAAGAAGATTTGTAAAAATCGGTCCTTTTTTGATTTTAAATTCATTTGTTTTCATATCAAATATTTGAGCGCCAATAATATCGCTTGGAAGTAAATCAGGTGTAAACTGGATTCTTTTAAAATCTAAATCAATTGCTTGTGCAACCGCTTTAACTGTTGTGGTTTTTGCTAAACCTGGAACTCCTTCGAGTAAAATATGTCCATTTGTAAGAAGTCCAATAAGAATAGAATTTACCATTTGCTCTTGACCAACTACACCTTTTGCAATCTCTTTTCTTAATTCATGTAACTTATTTTGTAAACTCAAAAATAATCCTTAGCTTTTTAATTGAATCATTTTATCTAATAAGAAATAAAGAAAATTTGAATAAATGATTTAATTTCAATTAAAGTTAGATTAATCATAACATGGTTATAATCACGACTCTAATTTTAAATTAGAACCTCACATGTATCAATCCTTGTAGGGGTTGTGACTAAAGAAATTTAGGCATTAAGGGATACAGAGGCTGAAACCCTATTACAAAAAATACAATTAATTCAAGGAGAATTACTCATGGTAACAATGAAAGACCTATTAGAGTGTGGTGTACACTTCGGACACCAAACAAGAAGATGGAATCCAAAAATGAAAAAATTCATTTTCGGTGTTAGAAAAAATATCTATATTATAGATTTACAAAAAACATTAAGATATTTCAGATATACATATAATGTTGTTAGAGATAGAGCTGCTGAAGGTCAAACAATGATTTTCGTAGGTACTAAAAAACAAGCTAGTGAAGCAATTAAAAAAGCTGCAATTTCTTGTGACATGCCATACGTTAACCACAGATGGTTAGGTGGAATGTTAACTAACTTCGGAACAATTAAAAAATCAATTAGAAAATTAGAAATTATTAAAAAAATGAGAGAAGAAGGTCAATTAGAACTTTTAACTAAGAAAGAAGCATTAATGCTTTCTAGAAAAGAAGAAAAGTTAGAATTATACCTTGGTGGTATCAAAGAAATGCACAAACTTCCAGATATGATGTTTGTTCTTGATGCTGTTAAAGAAAAAATTGCTATTGCTGAAGCTAGAAGATTAGGAATTACTGTTGTAGCTCCTTTAGATACTAACTGTGATCCAGATGTAGTTGATTTACCAATTCCAGGTAATGATGATGCAATCAGATCAATTCACTTATTCTGCAACGAAATGGCTGCAGCAATGAATGAAGGTAAAGCAGCAAGAGCTGATGCAAATGGTGAAGATTTAGAACCTGTATCACAAGAAGAAACTGAAGCGTTAATTGCAGAAGCAGTTGCAGAAGGCGAAATAGCTGAAACTGAGGAAGTATAATTATGGCAGGGGCAACTCCAAAACTAATTAAAGAATTAAGAGAAATGACTGGTGCAGGTATGCTTGATTGCAAAAATGCACTTAATGAAACTGATGGTGATTTAGATAAAGCGGTTCAAGCTTTAAGAGAAGCTGGACTTGGGAAAGCTGCTAAAAAAGCTGGAAATGTAGCTGCTGAAGGTGTTATTGCTGTTAAAGTTAACGCAGATAACACAGTTGCAACTATGCTTGAATTAAATGCACAAACAGATTTCGTTGCTAAAAATGAAAACTTTCTTAACTTAACACAAGAAATAGTTACACACGTACAAGATAATAATATTGCTGATGCTGATGCATTAGCAGTATCTACTATTAATGGTACAAGTTTTTCAGATTTCTTAAATGGAAAAATCGCAACAATTGGTGAAAATCTAGTTGCAAGAAAAGTAGTAACAATTACAGGAACTGTAGTTAATGCTTATGTTCATACAAATGGTAGAGTTGGAGTTTTATTAGCTGCAACTTGTGATGCTGCTGCTAAAGATAAAGCAACTGCATTATTAAAATCATTAGCTATGCATGCATCTGCTATGAAACCAACTGTTATTTCTTATACTGATTTAGATCCTGCATTTGTAGATTCTGAAAACAGAGCAATCGTTGCAGAAATAATAGCTGATAACGAAGAATTAGTAAGATTAGGAAAACCATTAAAAAACATTCCTGATTTTGTTTCTAAATCTCAATTAACAGACGCTGCTATTGCAACTGCAAAAGCAGCTTTTGAAGCTGAATTAAAAGAACAAGGTAAACCTGAAAAAATTTGGGCAAATATTATTCCTGGAAAAATCGAAAGATATATTACAGATAATACTCAATTAGATGGTAGATTTGCGCTTTTATCTCAAGCTTATGTAATGGATGACAAAAAAACTGTTGAGCAAGCAATTGCTGATGTTGATGCATCTATTAAAATTACTGAGTACATTAGATTTGAACTTGGTGAAGGTATTGAGAAAGTAGAAGAAGATTTTGCAGCTGAAGTTGCAAAACAAATGGGTAAATAATCGTAGTTTAAAAACTATGTAAACAATAAAAGGAAATACGTGATGAGTGAAGCTAATAAAATGGATGAGCTCATCGCAGATGACCTTTTACTGCAAGCAAAAAATCTATCTCATAAGTTTGATTATGAGCTTTTCAATGATATAAACTTATCTCTATATAAAAAAGAATCAATTGCAATCATAGGAACAAGTGGTAGCGGAAAATCTACTCTTCTTAATATTTTATCTTCACTTTTAAAGCCATCTTCTGGTAGTGTTGTTTTTAAAAGTAAAGATATTTATTCACAAAAACAAAGTGAACTTCTAAAAATCAGAAGAGATGACTTTGGAATTATTTTTCAAGCACACTACTTATTTAGAGGATTTTCGGCAATTGAAAATCTTGAAATAGCAACTCTTTTAAGTGGTGAAGAGATTGATAAAAATTTATTAAAAGAGCTAAATATTGATTATGTTATAAATCAAGGAGTTGGAGAGCTAAGTGGCGGACAGCAACAAAGACTTTCAATTGCAAGGGTAATGACTAAAAAACCAAGAATTATTTTTGCAGATGAACCAACTGGAAATTTAGATAAAGATACAGCAAATATTGTAATGGATACTTTATTTAAATATATTAGAAATAATGATTGTGGCTTAATCTTAGTAACCCATGAGCATGAATTAGCTATGCGATGTGACAAAGTATATAAACTAGAAGACTTGAAACTGCAGGAGATGAAGTGAATTTATTATTAATATGTGAAACAAATATAATTGAGCATATTTTTACTTTAGTTTGCAAAAGATTGAATATCAATCTAACTTCACAAAAAACTACTAATGTATATGACAAATATGATTTAATTGTAATTGATCAAAGTTTTATTGATGATAAATTTAATTTAATTAAGCAATATTCAAGAAAATTAGGAGCAATTAGCTCTGAAGAACTACCTTTTGATAAAGCAAGAGACTTTATAATCCCAAGACCTTTTTTACCTACAAGCCTTGAAAAAATACTTCTTGAACAAATTAAATTTATAAAAGAAGAAAAAGAACAAGATAAAAACAATAAAAGAATATCTTTTTCAAAAAATTCATATGAAGAAGACGAAGAAGTAACGGTTCCTGTTGTTAATTATGTAAATTCTTTGGAAGAAGAGGAACATTATAAAAAAATTGCAACATTTTATGATGAAGATGATTCTTACGATGAAGAAGATGAAAGTATTGTTCATCTTGATACATTAAAATCAAGTGGAATATTAGACCACAGAGAATTAAATAAGATAAATGATATATTAAGAGAAGAAACTATTCAAAATGAGATTAATCTTGAAAAAAATGATTGGAAAGATATTGCATCAATTATCGATGATGCACTTGAAGAAGTAAAAGATTATGAATTTGATTTGAATAAACCACCTCTTAAACCTTATAATTTGATATTAAGCAATTTTAATATTAATGAATTAAGACCATTACTAGAAAAATTTGATCAAACAGTAATTGATAAGCTTTCAAGTGGTGAAACGGTTGACGTGAGAATTAGTTTAAAGGAAAAATAATTGATTAATGAAAAAAAAGGCGCAATTTTAATACTTTCAGGACCAAGCGGTTGTGGAAAATCAACTCTTTTAAAAGAAGTGTATAAAGATATAAGTGATTACTATTTTTCAATATCAACTACAACTAGAGAGCCTAGAACTGGTGAAGAAAATGGCGTAGATTATTTATTTACAAGTAAAGAAGAGTTTGAAAAAGACATACAAAATGACGACTTTTTAGAGTATGCAAAAGTTCATGATAATTATTATGGAACTTCTTTAAAACCTATTAAAGAAGCTTTAGAGCAGGGTAAACTTGTAATCTTTGATATTGATGTTCAAGGGCATGAAATCGTAAGAAATAAGCTTGATTCTATTGTTACATCAGTGTTTATTACAACACCTTCATTAACACTTTTAGAAGAAAGATTAAATGCAAGAAATACGGATAGTATTGAAATTATTGAAAAAAGAATTAACAATGCAAAAATAGAAGTTGGATTTTTTCAAGACTATGATTATCTAATAATAAATGATGACTTAGAAATTGCAGCGAAAGAACTTGTTTGTATAGCTAATATTGCAAGAATAAAAACTAAGCTTTTTGATAAGGAAAAAATAGTATCAAACTGGTTAAATTAACCTACTTGATATTATCGTAACTTAAAGGTCTATCAAAATAATAACCTTGACAGTAATCTATTTTCAACTCTTTTATTTTATTATAAATATCTTCATTTGAAACGTATTCAGCTACTGTTTTAACTTTGAATTCTTTTGAGAAATTAGCAATAGTACTTACTATAATCTCTAAATCTTTTGAAGTATTGATTTTTTCAATTAATGATCCATCAATCTTAACGAAGTCAATATCAAGAAGTGTTAATAGGTTGAAGTTTGAATATCCAGCACCAAAGTCATCCACTCCAACAATACAATTAAATTTCTTAATTTCACTAATAAATTTTGATACTTCATTAAAATCTGAAATTTCTTCTGATTCTAATATTTCAAACTCTAAAAATTGAGTATATTCTTTATTTTGTTCTAAAATATCATATATAAATGCTGTTGTTTCTTCATTTGCAATATCATCAAATGAAATATTTACAGATACTCTTTTATTTTTATTTTTTATTAGTTTAAAAGAGTCTTGAATTACAATTTTTATTATATTTGGATAAAGTTTTGTCTTTTTTGCAACGTTTATAAAATTATAAGGAGCTATTTCAACACCTTCTTTTGTTACATATCTGATTAAAGCTTCGTATTTGTGTACTTTTTTTGTTTGCGTATCCACAATAGCTTGGAAATATGCTTGAAATAAATTTTCTCTAAATCCTACTTTTAATTGTTTAACCCATTTTATATTTTCTTCAAAAGATTGTTGAATTTTAAATGATTCATTATAAATCATAATTCTTTGAAGTTTAGTTCTTGCATAGTTTATAACTCTTTGTGAGTATTTAAAGGCTCTTGCACCATCGCCTTGAGCAATTCCTATTGTTATGTTTATATCTATTTCATCTTCATCTATTAGTAAAGATTCTTTTTCTATTTTATCCGCAAATATTTTGCATAAATTATAAAAATCATCCACATTTTGGTTATTTTGTTTTGCAACAATAGCAAACTTATCAGCTTCTATTCTATAAACATAATAATCATCATTAAAATAATCTCTAATTTTATTGGCTAATTCATAAAGAATCGTATCACCTATTTTTTCTCCAAATAAATCATTTATAGTTGAAAATTCATCAATGTCTAAAAGTGCCATTAAATCCATATTATTTTCTTCTAAATCTTTTTTTAGTTTATTTCTATTTGGCAGATTCGTAAGAGTATCTGTGTATAAATTTTTTAATTCATGGTAAATTAGTGATTGTGACATTACTTGAAGAAGTTTTGCAATATCTATTGGTTTTAATACATATTTATCAACACCAATATCAATGGCTTCAAGTAAATATTCTTTATTTGAAAATGCAGTTGCAACGATAATTGGGATATTTATATTTATCTTTTTTATCTCTTTTATCATGTCTAAACCATTTAGTATAGGCATGTTTACATCTGTGATAATTAAATCTATTTCTTTTTCGTGAGCTTTAAATAATTCTAAACCTTCTTGACCATTTTCAGCAACATATTGCTTCTTAGTAAAGCCTTTTAAGATTTGGTGAGTAACCTCTCTTAGGTCTTTTTCATCTTCAGCATATAAAATAGTTACGTTTTTTAGTATAGAAATATTGTTTATCATTATTAAGACTCTCTATTAAATTATTAAGATATAATATCATAATAAAACATAATATCTATCTTCAATTAATAATCATGAAAAATAAAATAATTTTTTATAATATGCTTAGGAGTTCTTTTGTCTAAAATAAAGTGTAATCATTGTCATTTATCCTTTTCCCCTGAAGTAATGATAAAGGAAAATGAACTAAACTTTTGTTGTAAAGGCTGTCAAGGCGTTTATCACATATTAAAAAGTGATGGATTAGACTCTTTTTATGACAAACTTGGAAATAAAACCATAACACCTCCATTAAAACTAGATAATAACGATCTTACAAAATTTGATTCTTTAAACTTTCTTGATAATTACGTTAGCAAATCAAAAGATGGCTTTAGTCAAATTGATTTAATCATAGAAGGAATACATTGTGCAGCATGTGTTTGGCTAAATGAAAAAATACTTCATGATACAAATGGAATTATAGAAGCAAATATAAATTTCACAAGCAATAAAGCAAAAATAACTTGGGATGAAGATAAGCTAAAACTATCACAAATAATTGAAAAAATAAGATCAATAGGATATAACGCATATGCTTATGATTCAGCAATTGCAGATGTTCAAGCTTCAAAGGCAAAACAAGATTATTTTATTCGTATGATGGTTGCTGTAATTGCTTCTATGAATATTATGATGTTAAGTGTTGCTAAATATACAGGATTTTTTACTGGAATTTCAAACGAAGTAAAAGATATGATTCATATTGGAGAGTTTTTACTTTCAACACCTGTACTATTTTATAGTGGATGGATATTTTACAAAGGCGCTTATTTTGGTGTAAAAAATCGTATATTAAATATGGATTTTTTGGTAGCATTTGGAGCTACTTTGACATATATTTATTCTATGTTTATTCTTTTTGGTGCAAAAGGAGAAAGCTACTTTGACTCGGTGGCTATGATTATTACTTTTGTATTAGTTGGAAAATATTTAGAAGTTATTGGTAAAAAATCAGCTGTTGATACCTTAGATAAAATAAAATCAAGCCTTCCTTTGGAAGCGACAGTGATTTTAAACAACAGTAGAAAATTAGTAGCTTTAAATAGTTTAAATATTGGCGATATTATAGAACTAAAAGCAGGTGAAAAAATTCCAGTTGATGGAAAAATAATCTTTGGAGCAGGTTTTTTTGATGAATCATCAATGACCGGAGAATCTATCCCTGTTTATAAAAAAATTAGTGATGATATTTATAGTGGGACTATAAATGTTGATTCTTTAATTCAATATGAAGTGACTAAAAACTTTAAAAACTCAACTTTTTCTTCTATTGTTGCACTTCTTGAAGATTCACTAAATTCTAAACCAAATATTCAAACAAAAGCCACTGAAATTTCAAAAGGTTTTTCTATTACTATTTTAAGTCTTGCTTTGATGACTTTTTTAGTTTGGTATTTTTTTGGGCTTGATTTAGGTTTTGATTATGAACAAACTAATCATTTTGAAAAATCATTTATTGTTGCAGTTTCAGTAATTGTAATCGCATGCCCATGTGCTTTAGCACTAGCAACTCCAATGGCTAGTTTAATTGGAATTTCTGAGTTAGCAAAAAAAGGTTTACTGTTTAAAGAAGCAAAATTCATAGAAACCCTAGCCGTTGCAAATACTGTTGTTTTTGATAAAACAGGAACACTTACCAAAGGTGAATTAAACGTAAGTAAAGCACAATTTTTTGATGATAATATTCATAAACTCAACCTATTATATTCGATTCTAAGTGCATCTTCTCATCCCGTTAGTACTTCAATAAAAAATTACTTATCTTCGAAATATGAATTAGAGATAAAAAAATTAGAAGATGTGAAAAATATCGAAGCAAAAGGTATGAGCGCAAGATATAAAAATATTGAAGGCAAAAGTTATGAACTTTTAGGTGGAAATATTGAGTTATTGGAACAAAATGAAATTAACTATAAATTTGATTCTGATAAAACGGTTTATTTGTTTTCAATAAATAAAAAAGTAATAGCAACTTTTGAACTAGAAGATCAAATAAAAGATAATGCAAAAGGTTTAATAGAATTTTTACAAAAGAAAAACATTGAAGTTGTGATGTTAACGGGTGATAATGAACATGTTGCTTCAAAAATAGCAAAACAATTAAATATAAATAAATATTTATCAAAACAAACACCAATATCAAAAGCTGATTATATAAAACAGCTAAAAAAAGAAAATAAAGTAGTTGTGATGGTAGGTGATGGTGTAAATGATAGTGTTGCGTTAGGAAATGCAGATGTTGCAATCGCTATGGGGAATTCAGCTGATGTATCTTTGGCTATTTCTGATATTGTTTTATTGAATTCAACTTTGAGTTCATTAAAAGATGCTTTTGTAATTTCAAGTAAGACGTATAAGTTTATTAAACAAAATCTAGCTTTATCAATTATTTATAATATGGTAACAATTCCATTGGCGATGTTAGGATTTGTAATACCATTAGTAGCTGCCTTATCTATGAGTTTAAGCTCATTGATGGTTGTGTTAAACTCTCTTAGAATAAAAATGAAATAGGAATAAAAATGATAGATGATACACTTTTTTTTATGTTAATTGTAGGAATTATAATTTCAGCAGGAATGTTATTTCTATTTATTTGGGCTGCAAAATCTGGACAATTTGATGATTCAAATAAAATGGTAAATGGATTGTTGTTTGATAGTGTGGATGATTTAAATGATGCTATAAAAAAAGAAAAAAAGATAAAAGATGCGAAAGAAGAAAAAGTTAGTCAAAAAATTGACTAACTTTTAAAAGAATTATTTCATTGCTGAAATTTGAGTTGCAATGTCTTTGATATCAGCATCAGTTAAGTTTTTAACTTGACCAAGCATAACACCTTTCATAGGTCCACCGTAAGTTCCATTTTTGTAACCATTTAATGAAGCTTCAACTTTAGCAGCATCCCAACCTTTAATTATTTGTGATTTACCTAATGCAGCTTTTTCAAAACCAGCACCATGACAACCAGCACATGCAGCTACAGAAGCAGCTGATAAAGAAACAGCTGTAACAGCTGTTAACATTGCAGTTAATACGATTTTTTTCATTTTTTTTCCTTTGATTTTAAGAAAAAGATTCTAGCTTTTTTTTCCTTTAAAAGCTTAATATTTTTCAATTATTTTAAACACAAAAAGCAGTTTGGCAATTAATTGTATAAAAAAAGTGAATAGATATAAAACTATGAAAATTTCGATAAATAAAGGAAATTTTCAATATAGTAAAACTTTAAAATAAAGGGATGTACTTTGCAAAAAGATTTAGTTTTACAAATAAAAGATTTAACTTTTTTTTATAAAAAAGATAATCCTATATATGATAATTTTTCTTTAGAGTTAAAAAAAGGAGAGTTAGTTACAATATTTGGAAAAAGTGGTACGGGAAAAACAACACTTTTTGAACTTATTTTAGGAAGTTTAAAACCAATTAAAGGAACAATAAAAAAATCAAATATTAGTATGATTTTTCAAGATCCATATAATTCTTTTCATCCAACTTATACAATATTTGAACAAATAAAAGATGTTATAAAAAAAGAACTGAATAAAAAAGAATTAGATGAACTTTTAGGAAAACTAAGTTTAGATAAAAAACTATTAGAAAAAAAACCACATGAACTAAGTGGCGGACAACTTCAAAGATGCTCGATTTTGCGAGCACTATTAATGAAGCCAGAATTACTACTAATTGATGAACCAACATCAGCATTGGATAATATCATTGCATATGATGTGATGAAGTTATTAGTAGAGTTATTGGATTCGTGTGCAATTTTATTAATTACACATGATTTAAATATGGCCACTTGGTGCAGTGATAAAATAATAAGGTTAGAAGAAAATGCAAAAAAATAAAAAAGCAATAGTGCTACTTAATATGGGTGGTGCTAGAAATAAGAATGAATTGAAAATGTTTTTAACAAATATGTTTAATGATAAAAATATAATTACAGTAAAAAATCCTTTGATTAGAAAAATGATAGCATTTTTTATTACAACAACTAGATTAAATAGTGCTTGGAAAAACTACGAAGAAATAGGAGATGAATCACCTATAAATAAATTAACAGAAAAACTAGTAGATAAATGTAATGAAAAATTAGTTGATTTTAAAACATATCAAGTTATGAGATATACTCCACCATTTGCCTCTGAAGTAATAGATCAAATGATGAAAGATGAAATAAATGAAATAATTTTACTTCCTTTATATCCACAGTTTTCTACAACAACTACAAAATCATCTGTTGAAGATTTCATAGATTATCTTCCATATACTTTTGGTAAAAACATAAGATATATTGAGACATTTTATAAAAATGATAAATTTAATGATTGTATTATAAATGAAATTATTTCAAAAACACAAGATGCTGCACAATATAATTTAATTTTCTCAGCTCACGGTCTTCCTCAAAAAATAGTAGATGCAGGTGATCCATACCAAGAACAAATGATTGAACATGTGGAAATTCTTTCAAAAAAACTTCTTGAAAAAAATATAAATTTTAAATCAATAAATTTAGCTTATCAATCAAAAGTAGGACCTATGAAATGGCTTGATCCTTCACTTGATGAGATGTTAAAAAACTTCAAAGATGAAAATGTAATTATTTATCCAATTGCTTTTATTGTTGATAACTCTGAAACAGATTTTGAACTTGACATTGAATATAGAGAAATTGCTCATGAAATCGGAATAAAAGATTATAAAGTATGTAAATGTGTAAATGATAGTGATGAATTTATTGATGCCATTAAAGACATTATAAAAAAATAAAAGGACTTAATATAGACAATAAAAAAAATCAACTTTTACTAGAAATAGCAAAAAATGCAATAAAGCAAAAATTTGATTCAAATATTAAAATTAATAAAGAAAAACTTTTAAAAGAGTTCCCAAGCTTAGAAAATCTTGGTGCTTCTTTTGTAACTCTTACTTTAGATAATAAATTAAGAGGATGTATAGGAACCCTTTATGCAAATAAATCTTTAATAGATGATTTAATATCAAATGCTTATGGTGCCGCTTTTGAAGACCCAAGGTTTTATGAATTAAGTGTAGAAGAGTTTGAAAAAGTAAATATTGAAATTTCAATTTTAGCAACTCCTAATGAAGTGATTTATGAAGATATAGAAGATTTAAAATCAAAAATCAAAATAAATATTCATGGCGTAATTTTAGAAAAAGATGGAAGAAGAAGTACTTTTTTACCCCAAGTGTGGGAACAGCTTCCAACTTTTGAAGAGTTTTTTTCACAACTTTGTTACAAAGGAAGTTTTGAAACTAATTGCTTAGAATTTAATCCAAGAATTTTTACTTACGAAGTTACAAAAATCAAGAAAAATATAATCCTATGAGTATTAGAAAAACAGTAGTTAGCGGAAGTTTTTATCCGAATAATAAAGATGAAATTTTAAAATATATAGAAGATTTAAATAAAGATATTAAAACTTTTAAACAAATAGAAAATATAAGAGCAATTATAGTTCCCCATGCTGGATATATTTATAGTGGAAATATTGCAAATCTGGCATATTTTCACTTAAAAGATAAAAATCCTAAAAGAGTAATAGTAATAGGTCCATCCCATCACGTCTATTTAAAAGGTGCAAGTGTGGCTTTATATGATGATTTTGAAACACCTATTGGAAATCTAACAATTGATAAAAAATTTAGTGAAGATTTAATAAATACTTACGATTTTTTAGATTTTAATATTGAATGTGAATTTGAACATTCCACAGAAACACAAATGCCTTTTATAAAATATTATTTTAAAAATACATCAATAGTAGAGATAATTTATGGAGATTTAGATTCTGAAAAATTAAGTAAATTAATAGATAATCTTTTAGAAGATAAGGATAATCTTATTGTAATAAGTACAGATTTAAGTCATTTTTATGATGAAATAAAAGCAAATAATCTTGATGAGAATTGTATAAATGCTATTAAAAATAAAGATTTAAATCTCTTAGATTATGGTGAAGCTTGTGGAAAAATAGGTATTAAAGCACTTATAAAAAGTAGTATTAAAAAAGACTACAAAACCCAAATATTAGATTATTGTACAAGTGCAAAAATCTCTAAAGATAAAACTCGTGTAGTAGGATATACCTCTGCACTTATAGGAAAATAGATGTTTTTATTTAAAAAAATTGTTTCAGCTTTTTTGTTGCCAATTCCAATTGGTTTATTTTTACTTTTAATTGCATTTATATATTTGATGTTTAATTCATATAAAAAAGCTAAGGTTTTTTCATTTTTAGCACTTTTATGGTTTGCACTATTGAGTTTTCAGCCAGTTTCAGATGCTATTTTAAAACCTCTTGAAAATGCTTACCCTTCATTGATTGAAACTCCTAAGGTTCAGTATGTTTTAGTTTTAGGAAGTGGACATAAAAGCGATGATGAATTAAGTATCTCTTCACAAATTAAAATGGTTGGAATAAATAGATTAGTAGAAGGAATAAGACACTATAAAAATCTTGAAAATGCAAAATTAATAGTTTCAGGATATGGTGGATATGATGAAAATACACATGCTTCCATGCAAGAAAAGCTTGCTATTTCTTTGGGTGTGAAAAAAGAAGATATTATAAGACTTGATACTCCAAAAGATACAAAAGAAGAAGCAATTGAAGTAAAAAAGATAGTAAAAAATGAGCAGATTATACTTGTAACATCCGCTTCACATATGAAAAGATCTATTTTATTATTCCAAAAAGAGGGCTTAAATGTGATTGCAAGTCCTACGAATCACATGGCATATGGAGCTGATTCTTTGTCTTCATACTTTGCTGCTAGAAATATAAAAAATTGCGAAATAGCTATTCATGAGTACTTAGGTTTGATATATTCAAGCTTAAGAGATGAAATTTGATAAAAAATTAATCCAATATCTGATACTATTGCAACAAAGTTGCAAATAAAGGTTTTTAGTGGAATTAATAAAAATAAATGATTTATTCTATAAATATAATAAAACAGATGTTTTAGAAAATATAAATTTATCAATAAAGAACGACGATTTCTTAGCAATTATTGGACCAAATGGTGGAGGAAAATCTACTTTATTAAAATTAATTTTAGGCTTACTTACTCCTCAAAATGGAAAAATACAAAAGAAAATCAAAAATAATCAAATAGGATATGTTCCTCAAAATACAAATTTAAATATAGATTTTCCAATAACTGCATTAGAAATTGTATTGATGGGACATATAAGTTCTAAGAAAAAAATATTTGGATACTCAAAAGAAGATATTGCCTGTGCAATGGATTCTTTAAATAAAGTAAGTATGCAAGATTTCGCAAATAGTAAAATTGGTGATTTAAGTGGAGGGCAAAGACAAAGGGTTTTTATAGCACGAGCACTTTGTTCAAACCCAAAAGTAATGCTCTTAGATGAACCAACTGCAAGTATTGATGTAAAAGGTCAAAGGGAGATTTATGAGCTATTAAAAGAGCTTAATAAATACATATGTATAGTTGTTGTTAGTCACGATATTTCAGTTTTATTAAATTATGCAAAAAATGTTGCACATATAAATAAAAATCTAGTTTATCACTCTTTAGAAAATATACAAAAAAATATAAATACACAAAATGAACATTTATGTGAAGTTGAGCTTTTATCAGCTTTAGGAAAAACACATGAATGTTGTAATCACACTCACTAAGGCAAAAAATGATAGAAGTTTTACAATACGATTTTATTCAAAATGCTTTAATAGCAGGTGTACTAATATCAATAGCAGCAGGAATAATAGGCTCACTTGTAGTTGTTAATAAAATTACATTCCTAACAGGTGGAATTGCACATAGCTCTTATGGAGGAATTGGTCTTGCTATTTATTTAGGTATTCCTGTTCTTTTTGGAGCTACAGTGTTTGCAGTAATAACCGCTGTTTTAATAGCAATAATAACTCTAAAAAATAGAAATAGAATAGATGCAATTATAGGTATGATGTGGGCAAGTGGAATGGCCATAGGAATTATCTTTGTTGATTTAACACCTGGATATAACGTGGATTTGATGTCATATTTATTTGGTTCAATCATTGCAGTTTCTAGTGAAGATTTAATTTATATGTTTATTTTAGATATTTTTATTATTTCAATAATAATTTTCTTTTATAAACAAATACTTGCTGTTTCGTATGATAGTGAGTTTGCAAGTTTACGAGGAATAAATGTAAAGTTTTTTTATACACTTATTTTAATTCTAGCAGCTTTATGTGTGGTAGCTGCAATAAAAGCAGTAGGATTGATTTTGGTAATTGCACTTTTAACGATTCCCACATATTTAGCAGAGAACTTTGCATCAAGATTATCTACAATGATGATTATTAGCTCATTCTTAGCTACAATATTTACAATTTTAGGATTAGTTGTTTCATATGTATATGACATTAGTTCAGGGGCAAGTATTATTTTAGTTGCAGTTGTGGTTTTAGGTTTAGTGAAATTAATTAAATTCAAAAAATAGAATATAAGGAAAATATATGAAGAGATCTATTGGAATGAAAAGTTCTTATGCTTTAACAGCTAAGAGTGTAGATGATGAAATTACAGAAAAATCAGCTGGTAACTTTGCTTTAGGATTTGAAAGTAAAAATGGACTTTTTGTAGTTCAAAATTATGGTCGTTCTGATACAGATTTAAATTCAGAAATTAAAAATTGGATTGGTAAATATAAAAGATTTAAATTCTTCTATGCTTCAAGCCCTAAAAATGCTTTTCTAAAAGAGTGTAAAAATTATCATGCTTTTGATAAAAATAAAATAGATAATAAAACTCACCCAATAAAACCTGAAAACGCAGATTATGGCTGCCCTTATTGTTCGTAATTAAGCAGAGAGTTCCTTGAATTTTAAAGCATAAATTGTTCTAATTTACTCGCAAAAAAAACAGGACACTCAATCATTGGATAATGTCCTGCTTCCATGCATTCAATTAATTCCATATTTGGATAATATTTTATAAATTCTTTTTGTATAGAATTTTTATGAAAAGTGGGTAAATCATATTTCCCAACAATGATACAAACTTTCGTTTGTAAATCTTTTGCTTCCTTTGAAAAATCATTTGACAGATACATATTCATATATCCTAATTTTCCTTCTAAAGTAGAGCAATTATGGGCAAGTTTTTTTCTATAATCTTTCCAAACACTATTGTATCTTTTTGATGCACCGTCAACAACTTGCTCAATAACACCGTTTTCTTCTCTTACATTTTGAAGTAGTTTTTCTTTTGCATTTATTGTCATTTGAATTCCTGTTGGAGGAATTGGTGTTACTAAAATCAAAGTTTTAACTTTTTCTTTTAAATCAATAGCAATTCTTTGAGCAACCAATGAAGACATTGAATGCCCAAGTAAATAAACACTATTTAATTCTAATTTAGATATCAAATTTTTAATATCAGTAGAAGCTTCATTTAAAGTATATTCACCTTTTATCTCTTTTGATAAACCATAAGCTCTAAAATCAACAAATATCCAAGTAAAATCTGTAATATTTAAATAAGGAATCGTAGTGTCATAATTTGTATGATCACCCATCCATTCATGCATTACAATTACTGTTTTAAACCCATTTCCTACTTTTTTATAATTTAATTCAATCATTAATTTGCTCACTATAATTTTTAATTTTTGACATGAACTCTATTTTAAATAAGTTAAAATCTCTTCATTAATATTAAGAGCTTTTGATTTAATATCTTTCATTAAATTTTTAAAATTTAACACTACTTCATCTTTATTTTGGAAAGTTACTTTTTGATTAGATTTAATTAAATAAACAGAAAAATCATTTAAAAAAGAATTGATAAAAGACATCCATTGAGCTATTAGCTCTGTAAAAGTTAAAGATTTTATATTTACTTTTGCATAAGCTTTCTGCTCAATGATAGCTTTATATTCTTCTAATTCATAGTAAGATCTTAAAAAACTTGAAGCTCTGTTTTTAAGTTTATTTTTTAAATCTTTGTTATTTGAAATCTCTGCTAAAAGTAAAAAGTAACCCATATGATAAAGAGGAGTTAAAAATGAAACTAGATTTACAGGGTAATCTTCCCACGCTTTAAATATATCTTCTATGCTTGAAAACTTATCTGATTCTTTAATCTCTTTTTCTGCTATTTCAA